>JBOHSB010000276.1:0-9689 GCA_050733015.1 Gemmatimonadales bacterium | reverse complement strand
ATAGAGCATTTGACTACGGATCAAAAGGTTGGGGGTTCGAGTCCCTCAGGGCGCATCCCCACAGAGCAAGGCCCCGCCGTCACTTTGACCGGCGGGGCTTTTCGTTTCGAGGGCGCCGTAGCGGTCGCCCCGGGCGCGCGGTGAAGCCGCGGGAGATTGCCTCCGTTCTCCGCGGGGACCAGCCCTCCAAGGGCTACCAATCGCGAGGGAGCGCATTACATTCACCGCTCTCCGTACCACGGGGCGTAGCGCAGCCCGGTTAGCGCGCCTGCTTCGGGAGCAGGAGGTCCGGGGTTCAAATCCCCGCGCCCCGATGAGAGACCAGAGCCCCCCTTCGCTCGCGATGTTGGGGGACTCTGGCATTTGAGCCTGCCAGGATAGTCAGACCGGTTGAGGAGCGCGTTCGACCTCACGTCCCGCCAGCGCCACCGCCGCGGCAAACAACCCCAGCATGGTCCAGGCGTAGATACTGTAGCCGGCGACCGACAGGTAGGCGGTATCCCCCGCCAGGTCCCGGCCGCACAGACCGGTCACGGCCATCGCCACGACCGCCACGGCCCATGCCACCTTCCCAGGAAGCGTCAAAGTCGATCGGCGGATCGAGAGAAACGTAGCGTACACGAAGAGCAGGCTGACGAGGTGCGTCGTGAAGGTGATCGGCGAGAGCAGCAGCGCGGCGAGAAAGGGCAGGCTGAGCTCGAAGGCCGAAGCAGGCGCGTGCCGCCGCGCGAGCAGGAGGAGCTTCGAGAGGAAGACCAGGAGGACGCCACCCCACAGCGCGTGGTAGGCTCGTTGAGCCACCTCTTCCGGCTGCGGCAGGTACCGGTAGGCCCCCGGCCTCATCATGCGACTCACCAGCGCCGCGACGTTCTGCCCCGCGGCGTAGCTGTCGACCTCCCCATGCTGGTGCCCCTCCAGGAACACGTGGTAGTACTCCACCAGCTCGGCCGCGCCGGTCCGCGGTCCCCTGAGCAGCAGCGGCACCAGCGCGCAGGCGAGCGCCACGACCGCGACGGACAGCCCTGCGCGGCGCCGGCCGCGGATGACGAGCCAGGCGACGAAGAAGATGGGCGTGATCTTGATCGCCGTGGCAGCGACGATCGACCCCGCCGCCCGCCAATCGTGTCCCCGGAGATACTCCCGGACGCCGAGCAGGACGAGCACGAAGACCAGCTCGTTCATCTGCACGTGGTGGAAATTGTCCAGAAAGAACTGCGCGGTGAACACGGTGGCCAGGACGAGCGGCAGGTAGCCCGGCTCGCGGTCGGGGAGCGACCGCTCCAGAATCTCCCGCGTGAGGCGCACCGCCGCCACCCACGACGCGAGGTTCAACAGCGAGAAGAGGGCGGCCGCAACCTGCAGCGGAAACAGGCCGAGCAGCTGGAAGACGAACGCCGCGAACGGAGGATACTTGAGGGGACGGGCCCCGGGCAGCGAGTCGTGGTAGAGCGGGTGCCCGGTCGTGAAGTTGCGCCCCGCCTGCCAGAACACGTGGAAGTCCTGCCCGACGTGCTCATGGCGGCCCTGGACGACCGACAGGGCAGTGGCGCCGGCTACGATGCACACGGCCAGCAGGATCTTGGGCAGGGGCCAGCGGCGGGGGAGGTTCACGGTCGCAGCAACGGGTGCTCCGATGCCGGCGGGCCGTCGGACTGAACCGGCCGCGTCTTCGCGGCCATCAGAAAGGCGAGCGCGGCCGCGAGCAGCTCGACTGCGAGGCCGACGTAGAGCACCGGAGCCGCCGCACCCCGCACCAGGACGAGCCCGACCAGCCGTACGGTCGCGATGCCGGCCAGGGTCCAGCCGCCGGCCAGGAGTCCAAGCCGATAGCGGGACCGCTCCCGAGCGCAGAACCCCAGGAACATCGCGAGCCCCAGCTGCGCGCCGCCGTAGGTGGCTGCGAAATCAATGGATGCGGTGGGGGTCGGCAGGACGATCCCGGCGAGCGCGGCCATTTCGGGCGCGCGCGCCACGTAGGCCAGGCCGAATCCGGCGAACCCGAGCGCCAGGAGCCGCAGCGTTCGGGCACGCCAGATGATCCGGCGGCTGGTCGGCATGGATCAGCGGTCCAGGCGGACCATGAGCCCGTCCTCCCGGGTGGCGAATGGGGGCATGCCTGCTGAGGAGCGGATGACCGGACAGGATTGTGACACGCTGGCGGTGGACCGCGCCGGCGATGGGCCGGCGCGGTCCATCCGTGGGTTCAGTTCGGCGTGTCTTGCAGGTGGGCCTCGACGAACCAGAGCCACTTGTCGGTCCCTCGAGAGATCTCGGTCAGGATGTCTGCGCTGTCGGCGTCCTCCAGCTCGTTCATCTCCTCGATGCCGATCCGGGCACTCCGCCCGAACGCCGCCAGCGCGTCCGAGAGGGCCGCCGTGTGCTCGGCGCCGGTGGTGAGCGTGAGCGGATAGTCGATGAGCGACGTCCGCTTCGCCACGATGCCCACCGTGCCCTCGGCGATCCCGCCGAGCTGGACGACACGCTCCGCCAGCAAATCCACGTAGTCCTCGACTTCTTCGTTGATCTCGTCGAACAGCTTGTGCAGCGCGATGAACTGCGGGCCCTTCACATTCCAGTGCGCCTGCTTGCACTGGGTCTGAAGGTCGATGCATTCGGCCAGACGCTGGTTGAGCAGCGTGATGACCTCGATGCGGGTCGCTTCGGGCAGGTCGTTCTTGGTGTGGTAGAGCCGCGGCTGGTCGGCGCCGGATCCGTTGCCGCCGTGCCTGGCCGGCGCCGGCCGTCGGCCGGTGGCGATGCGTGCCATTTCCTGGTGTCCTCCCGTAGATGGTCGTCCCCTGAGTCCATCCAGAAGGGAGATGCCGTCGAGCCCGGCGCGCAAGGCCTGAGCGCGGCCACCGTCGCGGGCCGGACTTGGCCCATTTCCCGGATAAATGGGACAAGGCGTCCCAAGTCCTCCGGGGTTACCTTGGACGCATGGCTTCCCCGGCGTCGCGCTGTTTCCTTCTGCTGGTCGACGGGCTTCGGCCGGACGTGGCGGAAGACCGCCTGGCGGCGGGAGATCTGCCGCACCTGGCGGAAATGTTGGTTGATGGCGGGCACACCCGCGCTATCACGGTATTTCCGTCCACCACCAGCGTGGCCTACCTTCCCTTCCTCACCGGCTGCACGCCCGGTCGGTGCAACGTCCCCTCCATCCGCTGGCTCGACCGCCGAGCGTACTCCGGCCGGTGGTGGCAGGAGCGGGAGGCCGTCCGGAGCTACTGCGGCTATCAGGCCTCTCGGCTGGACGCCGACATCGCGCCGGACGTGCGCACCATCTTCGAGCTGGTGCCGGACAGCGTGGGCATCTTCACCCCGGTGGCCAAGGGCCTGACGCCCGCGCGCGATCCATCCCGGCGGGAGCGACAGCTCTGGGGCTCGCTGGCGCACTTTGCCCAATGGCATCAGCCGTCGGACGATGCCGTCGCGCGCCACCTGCTGCGGGCGGCGGACGGCCCGGCGCGCTTCGTGTTCGCCCAGTTCCCGGCGGTGGACGGATACACCCACCAGTCCCACCCCGAGGCGGCGCCCGTGCTGCGGGCCTTGCGCAAGGTGGACGCGGTCGTGGGGCGCCTCCGCGCCCGGCTGCGGGCCCGGCGGGAGCTGGAGCGCTCGCTCGTGCTCGTGGTCAGCGATCACGGGGCGGCGACGGTGCACACCCACCTGGACCTGCCCGAATGGTTCCGCGGGCACGGCGTGCCGACGCTTTCCCATCCCGTGTTGTGGGAGCGCGAGCCGCGCGCGGCGGTGATGGTGGCGGGCAACGGCTCGGCGATGGTCTACGCTCGTCCCGGTGTGCCGCGGGAGCGGCGCTGGCCGGTCGAGCGGCTCCGGCGACCCGATGCGTTCGGCGTAAGCGCCGATCTGGTGGACGCGCTGCTGCGCGAGCCGGCGGTGGGGCTGGTGGCCGCGGAGGCGACCGACGAGGGGGTATGGGTGGGAACCGCCGACGGAGCGGCCGTGGTGCGCCGCACGCCTCGCGGGATCGCGTATCGCCCGCTGACCGGCGACCCGCTAGGGGTGGGTGGGGCTCGGAGCGGCTCGATCGGCGACTGGCTCGACGCGACCTGGGACGCGGAGTATCCCGACGCCGCCTACCACCTGCTCGACCAGTTCCGCGCGGATCGCGCCGGTGACCTGCTGGTGGTGGCCCGCGAGGGTTACGATTTCCGCCGGCGGTACGAGGTGCCCGAGCACCGGGCGGGACACGGCAGCCTGACGCGCTCACACATGCAGACGCCGGTCTGGTCCAGCGAGCCGCTGGCCGCCGAGCCGATCCGGACCGTCGATCTTTTCCCAGCGATGCTCGACTGGCTCGGCGAGCCGTTTCCCGAGGGGCTCGACGGGCAGCCGATCTGGCTGCCCGGCAAGCGGCTCCGGCGGGCCGCGGAGCCAGGGCTGGTCCCCGCTGGCCAGCTCGGCCTCGAGCGGCTGCCTATGTAGGCAGCGCCGTGACCGTCACGGTCATATCGGCGAAGTCGGGCGGGAACGGAGCCCCGACCGCGTCTTCGACGGTGATCGTCCATTCGGGATACTGCCCACTCACCTGGACCGCAGTCATGTACTGGGGCAGCCCGGATCGGATGTCGAAGCTGACCTGGGTTCCCGCCGGGGAGGCCGGCAGCTCAACCTGGGTTCCAGGAGGAGCGAAGCAGGCGTCCGCCGTCAGGGTATCCACCATCGGCGCGGTAAAGGCGAAGACGTCCCCGTGAGCCTCACACGGTGTGGTGTCGATCGAGACGGCACGGATCGCCGCCGCCTGCGGAAGCGTGAAGGAGCAGGTCGCGGCGCCGCCGGCCGCCGTGGCATTGGTGCAGGTGAGGTCCGCCGTGGGCGCCTGCGGGGCCACCGGCTTGGTGACGGAATTGGTCGCGCCGCCGCTGTCGGTCACGGTCAAGGTGGCGCTGTAGGCCTGGGCCGCGGCGTACTCGTGAACCGGGTTCCGGGTGGTGTCACTGTTGCTGTCACCGAAGTCCCATCGCCACGCCTTGATGCTGCCCTCGGCGTCGGTGCTGCTGTCGGAGAAGGTGCAGGTCAGCTGCTCGCAAGTGACGCCGAAGTTGGCCGTCGGCGGCGTGTTGGCCGGAGGCTCGGTGACGTTTCCGCCGCCCCCGCTCCCGCACGCCACGAGCACGACCGTGCCGGCCGTGAGGGCCCACCCAGTGCTTCGCATACGTGACTCCCGCGCGTCCAAAACAGGTCTGGTCGCCGCGGCGGCATGCCCCGGCGTCTCGCTGTGCTGCCTCGAGATGGGTGCAAGGTGGTGTTCGGGCCGGCTGGATCGCGGTGACATACCACACCGAGACCGGGGGTCGGGAGCTGGCGGGTTGCGGGCCTTAGGTGAGTGACGTCACACCGGCTCAAGCGGTTGCGGAAACCGCGCGATCCTTCCACTTTTCCCTCCCGCCACCGGGTCCGTAGCTCAGTTGGATAGAGCGCTTGCCTCCGGAGCAAGAGGTCGCGCGTTCGAGTCGCGCCGGGCCCACTCTGGAAGACAAAGCCCCGCCATCGTTTGCCGATGCGCGGGGTTTCGTGTTCCAGGCGGTTGCCCTAATGGTGCGGTATTGGGGTGCGGAACGGGGTGACACGTGCCTCGACAGAGTTGGCCGGTGTCGCCGTCAAGCACGACGCCGTGGATTCGAGGGGTTCAATGCGCGAAGAACGTCTTCCCCAGGTCTCTGAGGAGGATGCACTGGCAGAGATCAAAGAGTGGATACGAACGAAGGTGGGAAGGCCGGACAGAGGTGGTATGCCTCAACCACCCGGGCAAGTGGACATTTTTTCCGTTACGACGCCTACGCCGGCAAACGGTGCATGGTCCCATAGATCCGCAGCTGACCGGAGGCTAGGCACTCGGGCTTTGCGTAAGGGGTAGTTGATCCCCATGTCCTAGTATGGCGCTGGAGCCGCCGCCGGAGTCATGCCATGGCTCGGCATCGTTAGACATGGACCGATCGGTGTAGCCCGTTTCACATCACGTTGTCTAGGCCGAGCGCCGTGAGTGCGTGCATTCGGACGAAGCCGCAGGTATTGCAGGCCAAGAGCACACACGTGGCGGTCCTCCCCGTCGATCCCGCCGTGCCGCCGGACGCTCCCGTGGGGTTCTCGCGCGACTGCGTCACTTCCTGCAGTCCGAACTGTCCCCGGTCGATCACCAGCATACCCTTCTTGCAGGCAGGGCACTCCGGCTTGACACCCACTTTCTCGAAGAAAGCGCGAATCTTGTCAAGCTGTTCCTTGCTGAAATTGGTCATGGAAACTCCCTGGCCCCGGATCGTGAAAGGCTAGACATGGGCGGCCTTGCGGGGGGACGTGAGCGAGTCGTCTACGTGCCCGGGGTGGCAACGCTCTTGAGTATAGCATCCGGCGGCAGCTTCTGGAGGTCAGAATGGAGGATGACGTGGCCAACAGGCTGGCTGGAGGGCGGGCCGACGGGCGCGAGTCACCATCCTCTTCCGGATGCCTAGCAAAGATTATCTGAGTTCGAAGCTTGACCGGTTGCTGCGGGAGAATGCGATCGAAATGCTGCTCGACCGGTAGTCCACCGCCTCCGAGCGGTGCCGAACATCGCCGAGGCGGCCGTACACCTCCTCGAGCATAGCGCGTGACCCGTGGCCGAGCTCCTTCTCCACCGTCCACGGCGACACCGGCGCTCCGCCGTCGAGCGTCGGGAGTCGGGCCGTCGCGTAGGTCACCCGGAACGGTCGCGTCCGGATCTCGACTGCCATTCAGTGAGCCTGCGCACACCTGGTATCCGGCCACCCCGGCATACTGAACCGTGCGCGGGTTGTGCGCCCGACCGCATCGCCCCACTGTAGGCGTAGCTTGGGGGAGGTGTGCATCATGGATACGATCCCAACGAGAGATTGTCAGGGCTCGTGCCTGCGATGCCAGGCGCCGCTGGCAAAGGGCGCGCGCTACTGCTCCCTCTGCGGCGTCTCGGTGAGCGAGGCTGCCACCGGGGAGTATACCAGCTACGACCTGGATCGGTTCTTCAACTATGCCCTGGACATGCTCTGCATCGCAGGGATCGACGGCTATTTCAAGCTGGTCAATCCCTCCTTCCAGCGGGTCTTGGGCTACACCACGGTGGAACTGCTCAAGATTCCCTTCGTCGAGCTAATCCACCCCGAGGACCGGAGCGACACCATCGCGGAGGTGAGCAAGCTCGCCAACGGTCTCGAGACCATCTGTTTCCAGAATCGCTATCGCTGCAAGGACGGCAGCTACCGGCGGCTGGAGTGGACGTCGTACCCGGAGCCAGCCACTGGTCTGATCTACGCGGTGGCCCGGGACGTCACCGAGCGGGACCGGGCGGATCGCCAGACGGGCGGGGCGTGACCATCCCCTCGCGCCAGCATCGCCCCGAATGGTGCGGAAGAATGGGGCCCGATGGCTGGCGCTAGTGGCCGCTTGGCAGCGCTAGGCGAAAGAGAAACGGCAGGCAGGAAAAGCGGTTAGCGATTCAGGCCGCTCTCGCGGCGGCCTCCGAAGCAAGAGGTCGCGCGTTCGAGTCGCGCCGCGTCGCGCCCAACCGCACATAAATCCGAGCGCTCACCTGCTCTCTGCTCAGGCTGGGAACCGGTTGCCAAACATCGGCCTTCCGCTTTTCGATTCCGCTTCGGTCACTTCGTCCTGTAGCACGTCCCAGTGCTCGGCGAGTCGACCGTCCTCCATCCGGACCACGTCGGCCGCTATCCATGCGACGGGTCGGCCGGTGCCCGTGAAGCGGCCGTGGACGATGACGTAGTCGCCCTCCGCCACGATGAGCTGGTGTTCGTAGCGGAGGGTATCAGGGGAGGCGCGGATAAGGGTGAACAGGCCGTCGCGGCCGGGTTTGATGTGAGCACTGTGCTGGATGTAGTTGTCCGACCAGAAGCCGGCAGCGGCTTCGTAATCGCGCTGGTTGAACAGTGTGTCGACGGCCCCCAGCACCAGGGCCTTATTCTGTTCCGGAGTGGTCTTGGTCATGTCGTGCTCCACCTTAACGGGCTGTGCATCAGAGACTTTAGAGCTTCGAGCCGCCGTCGACCCTCACGGTGTCGCCGCTGATCCAGCGCGCGTCGTCGGAGGCCAGGAAGGCGACGACCCCGCCGATATCGTCCGGCTGGGCGAGACGCTTCAGCGCCTGCATGCCGAGCGTGGAATTGCGGCCTGCATCCGTCTTGGCGAAGCTCGACATATCGGTCGCGACGACACCGGGCGCCACGGCGTTGACCCGAATGCCGCGCTCGCCGAGCACAGCGGCGAAGTGCTTCACCAGCGTGTCGATCGCGCCCTTGGTCGCCGCATAGGCCGGAAGCGTGCCGACGGCCGCATGGCCTGCCAGCGACGACATGAGCACGATGCTGCTGTCCTTGGACATGATCGGCAGCAACTGCTGGACGAGGAAGAACGGCGCGCGGACGTTGACCGCGAAGAGCCTGTCGAAATCCTCGACCGTGGTCTCCTCGATGGTCGCCGACTTTGACGTGCCGGCATTGGCGACCAGGATGTCCAGCCGGTCGCCGACCACGGCGCGGACCTGCTTGGCGAGCTTGTGTGCCCCGTCCGGCGCGGAAAGATCAGCGGCCACGGCGTCAGCCCGTCCGCCGGCCTGGCGGATCTCGGCGACGACGGCTTCGGCCTCGTTCACGCCGCTGCTGTAGTGCACCAGAACCTGCGCGCCCATCCTGGCGAGGGCCAGCGCGCTGGCACGGCCGATCCCACGCGAGGCGCCGGTCACGAGAGCGGTCTTTCCTGCAAGCTTGGTCATTCACCCTCCTCGATTAGCGGGTCTTACCGCCATCGACGTTGAGGACATGGCCGGTGATGTATGAAGCGTCGTCCGACGCGATGAAGACGATCGCGCTGGCAAGCTCCTCCGAGAGACCGAGGCGAGCCATCGGAACCGTCGTCACCAGAGCAGCCTTGTTCTCCGGCGTCTTGGTAAAACGGGTCAACATGCCAGTGTCGGTCGGACCAGGCGCCACGACGTTCACCCGGATGCCCGACTTGGCGAGCTCGATCGCCACGGACTTGGTGATGCCCTCGACGGCGTGCTTGCTGCCGACATAGATCGAGGCCCCCGCCGCACCCTCGTGCCCGTAGGTCGAGGAGATGTTGACGATGCTGCCGCTGCCCTGTGCTTGCATGACGCGCACCTCATGCTTCATGCTCAGGATCACGCCCAGCACATTGGTGTCGAACGTGGCGGCATAGCTTTCTGCGGTCTGGTCCGTGATCGGACCAACTTGGCCTTCGGTGCCAGCATTGTTGACCGCGACATCGAGGCGGCCGAATCGCGCCACGGTCTGATCGACGAGGTCGCGTACTTCGTTCTCATGGCGAACGTCGGCGCGGATGAACTCGGCTTCCGCGCCGAGCCCGCGCAACTCGCTCGTAAGTTGCTGGCCGGCATCCTCGCGGCGGCCCGCCACCACGAGACGCGCGCCTTCCTTGGCAAAAGCGATGGCGGTCGCTCGGCCGATCCCGGTGAGTGCACCGGTGATCAAGACAACTGGGGTACTCATAGTTCCAGTCCTTCGAGATATGGGCCGGTCGCGTATTGCCCGGGTGGTAATGGTGGGCCGGTCTCCTGTTCGTCGGAGGGGAACTTAGGCTCTTCTGGCGCTGAAGGAAAAGACTTTGTAGGTTGGGTCCCATACCTCGTAGGCATGGGGCGGAATCATGGAGCTGAGACATCT
>JBOHSB010000275.1:0-28010 GCA_050733015.1 Gemmatimonadales bacterium | reverse complement strand
GCTCGGCGTCGGCGCCGGCCGCGCGGACGGCGGCAGCGAGTGCCAGCCCGAAGCGACGGTCGGGGTCGGGAGCCAGCGTCACGATGAGCCCGTCCAGCGCCGCCTCCGCGCTCCCGAGGTCGCGGCCGCTGGTCGGGGCGGGCCGGCGTTTCCGGCGCGGGCGCCAGGCCAGCCGTCCCCGCAACCCCACCAGCAGCGGCGGCAGGGCGAGGAGCGCGAGCCACACCCAATCCGGCACGCCGTGCGCGGCCGACCAGGCGAGCGCCGGCCGGTCCCCGTGGATCAGCGCGGGCGGGAGCGCCGTTGCCGCGGCCGTCTCGCCCCGCGGCTCGACGGGAATCGATGCCGGCGACAGGGTGAGCTGGCGGTAGCGGTCGGTCCCCAGGTCGAAGTAGGCGTAGCTCACGCCCGGCAGCAGCAGGGCGCCCACCGAGTCCGGCACCACCAGATAGCGAAACGTCTTGGTGCCGCCGATGCGCCCTTCGGTGGCGGTGACCTGCTCGTCCACCCGCTCGAGGTACGCGCGGCCATCCGGGGGCCACGTGACCTCGGGGCTGGGCCACAGCGCCGTGTTTCCTGCCCCAGAGAGGCGAAGCTCCACCGCCAGGCCTTCACCCACGCTGGCGGTGGACGGCGAGACGTGACGCTCGAGCGCGAGCGCGGTGCCGATCGCGCCGGCGAAGTCCGTGGGACGACCGATGGAAGGGAGCGGGAGGACGACCAGCGTGTCGGCCCGGCTCGACAGCGCGAACCGCTCCTCCTGACTGAAGAACTGGAGCGCGACCGGCGTGCTGTACTTGAGCGTCGCGCGGGGGATGCCCACCGTTCCCGCCACCAGGGGGAAGACCACCTGGTGCGACACGAACAGATCGTACCACCGTCCGCGGATGTTGCGGGTGGCCGCGATGCCGCTGGGCGTTGTCTGCGGGAAGCTCCACACCGCGTCGATGACCGGCGGCTGCAGGGTGGGCGGCCGCCGAAGCTGCAGCCGGAGGTCGCGCGGGAACCAGGCCGCGGTGACGACGTCCACCTGCTCGCCGACGCGCACGGTGTCGGTGGAGACCAGCAGGTCCACGGCCGGCTGCCCCACCGGCGGCGGCGTCGCGTGCTCGAGCAGCCGGCGGAGCCGGGGGCTCAAGGTCGTGGCGATCGCGGCGCGGTTGGCGGCCACGTCCACTACGACGGGCTCGGCCTCCACGGTATCGGCCCCCTGCACCGCGCGGGCGGGGCCGATCTGCCAATGTCCGGGCCGGACCGCGCGAAGCCGGATCTCGAGCACGGTGGTGCGAGTCGGGCCCGCGCCGAACCCGACCTCGGTGCGCTCGCTTCGCGCCACGACCTCGAGGCCGGTGAACGGGGCCAGCGTCACCTGCATCGGCACCGGGGAGTGGCTCACCGCGCGGAGCGTGTAGGTCAGATCCTCGCCCACGGAGACGCGATCCTCGTCCACCGACGCGTCCAGCTGGGGCCGCTCCGCCTGGAGCGACGCGAGCGCGAGGACCGACAGGAACACCCTCACCAGTCCTTCACCCCGCCGGAGTTGTTCTGCATCCGGCGCTGCTGCTCCTCGCGGGTCTCGCGCTCGCGGCGCTCCATCGAGTTCAGGATCTGCTCCGCCTGGCCCTGGGTCAGATCCTTGGGCTCCGGCTCCGGCGGCTTCTGCTGGGGCGAGGGCGGTCCCCCGGTGGGCGGAGGCGTCCCGCCCCCTCCACCGCTCTGGGGCGGTGGCGGCGGCCGGCGCCGCTCGGCCAGCTCCAGGTTCCACTTGGCGCGGGCGGAGGCGGGCTGGAGCAGCAGCGCCTGGCGCAGGCGGTCGGTGGCGTCGTCCAGCATCTCGTCGCGCCGAGTGCTGTCGGCCTGGGCCGCGAGCAGGGAGGCCAGGCCCAGGTTGTACAGCGCGCGATAGCGCAGGCCCGGATCCAGCGATTTCGTCGCCTCGTTGAGCGCGCCGCGCGCGACCTCCAGGCGCCCCGCCGCCAGCGCCGCGGTGCCCGCATTGTAGAACGCCGTGTCTTTGGCGGGTCCGCGGCCCGCCTCCTTGAGGAATTCTGCGGCCGCGCGCGTCGGATCGCCCGCGGCGAGCGCCCGCGAGCCGGCGGTCGGGCGCTGGGCGGTCGCGGGACGCGCGAGCAGTAGCAGCCCGGCCAGGCCGACCAGCGCCGGCCCCGGCCGCGCGATGGTGTACGCCAGGAGGAGCAGTGCGGCGACCAGACCGGGAATCCACGCGCGCGGCACGAGGTCCGCCGTCCGCGTAGCCGAGGTCGGGCTGCGCTTGAAGGCGGCGACCAGATCGCGCACGGCCCCGGCCTGGTCGCGCGCTTCGCTGGGGATGAGGGTCCCTTCGGCCGCATCGGCCATGGCGCGCAGGATGTCGTCGCGCCGTTGGGTCTGGATGACCGTGCCGTCCTCGTCCCGCTTGTACTCCACCAGCGCGCCGGTCGAATCCCGGATCGGGATGCGGGTGGGGCCGGCCCCTCCCTCCCCGACGACGATGAGGCGCACGCCCGCCTCCTTGAGCGCCTCCGCCTGGCGCACGATCTCGGGCAGCGTGTCGTGCGCCTCGCCGTCGGTGAACACCACCAGCACGCGGTCCGCGGCGTCCGAGGTGGCGCCCAGCAGCTGGGTGCCCTGTGCCAGGACGCTCGAGAGGGTAGTGCCGCCTTCGCTGGCCAGATCCGGGTCGAGAGCGTCGAGATACATGCGGATCGCGCCGCCGTCCACCGTGAGCGGCGCCAGGATGTAGCTCCGGCCCGCGAAGGCGATGAGGCCGAGCCGGTCGCCCTCGAGGTCCTGAATCAGGCGGCGGGACTCGCGGATGGCCCGCTGCAGCCGGTTGGGCTGGGCGTCTTCCGCCAGCATCGACCGGCTGATGTCCACCGCGAACACCAGGCTGAGCGCGCGCGACTCGGTCCGGATCTCGCTCCGGCCCCAGCGCGGTCCCGACAGCGCCACGACCCCCGCCAGTCCCACGAGCCCGAGGACCAGCGGGGCCCAGGCCCCGCGGGCGCGTGCCAGCCGGCCCAGCGCCGGCGACCACCGCCGAGCCAGCCGGATGCGTCGGCGCCGCCCCAGCCACGCGGCGAACCCGAGCGCGGCGCCGAGCACCGGCGCGAGAAACAGGAGCAGCGGCGCATCGAAGGTCATGGCACCCGCACCACCAGCGTGCCGCCGATGAGGAGCTCGAGAGCGAGCGCGCCCAGGCCGAGCAGCAGGAGCGGCCGCGTGGCTTCCTCGTACTTGGTGTACCGCGTCACCTGGATCGGCGTCTTCTCGAGCTGGTCGATCTGGTGGAAGATGCGGCTCAGCGCCTCGCTGTCGCGGGCGCGGAAGTACCGGCCGCCGGTCTTGTCGGCGATCTCCCGCAGCAGCGGCTCGTCGATGCGGACCGGCAGCAGCTCGTAGCGGAACCCGCCCAGCCCACGCCCGGTCGGGATCGGCGCCTCGCCGATGGTGCCGACGCCGATGGTGTAGACCCGAATGCCGTAGGCGGCCGCCGTGGCCGCCGCCGTCCGGGGATCGATCAGCCCCTTGTTGTTCTCGCCGTCGGTAAGCAGCAGCACGACCTTGGACTTGTCCGGGGCGCGGCGCAGCCGGTTCACCGCGGTCGCCAGGCCGCTGCCGATGGCGGTGCCGTCCTCGAGGCTGCCGATCTTGAGGTCCATCACGGCCTGCTCGACCACCGGGTAATCGAGGGTGACCGGCACCTGGGTAAGCGCCTCGCCCGCGAACGCGACCAGCCCGATCCGGTCGGCCGAGCGGCCGCGGATGAACGCGACCGCCTGCCGTTGCGCGACCGCCAGCCGGTTGGACGGAGCGAAGTCTTCGGCGAGCATGCTGCTGGAGATGTCGATCGTAATGACGATGGCGATCCCCTCCTGCTTGATCTCGATTGTGTCGCCGCCGACCTGCGGTCCGGCGGCGGCCATGACCAGCGCGGCCACGCTCGCCGCGCGCAGCACCGGCGGCACGGCCACCCACCAGCGGCGCGCGCTCACCTTGGCGGGAATGGAGACGTCGCTGTACGAGGCGGCCGGCACCTCGCTCCGGCGCCGCCGCCAGCGCCACACCAGCAGCCCCAGCAGGAGCAGCAGCAGCCATGGTCGCGCGAAGGTCACGCCGCCTCCGGAAGGAGCCGCGGGCCCATCTCGTCGGCCCACCGCGCGAGTCCGACCGCGTCGGGAAACGCCATCCCGCCGAAGCGGGCTTCGTCCAGCGACCGCAACAGGTCACCCAGCTCGGCCAGTGGCCAGTCGGTCCGCCGCGCGATGGCGCGGAGCAGATCCTCGGTGTCGAGGCCGACGTGCGCCGCGGGCATGCGGCTCGCAATCAGGGCGCGGAGCCGCCGGGTCGCCACCGATGCCACCGCCCGCGTCTCGCCCGCGTCCGACCACCGGTCGAGCGGCGGGCCGGCCCCGCCCAGCAGGGTGAGCGCGGGCCGCGGACGGGGCGTGCCGCGGCGGCGCCACCACCAGTGCAACGGGGCCAGCACCAGCGCCGACAGCAGGAGCAGCACGAGGAGGGGCCACGCGCTCACCGTCGTCCGCGGGACGAAATCGGCGCGCGGTTGGGGAGCGAGCGACTCGGGCGGTGTGGCCGCCGGCAGGACGCTCGCGATACGGAGCTGCTGCGGCCGGGGCGGGACGGAGTCGATGCGCCCGCCGTCGGTGAGCAGCAGCGGCCCGGGTACGTCGACCGTGAGCGGACCCGGGCGCCAGACGACGATGGGATAGGCGACGTCGGTCGAGTCCCCGTGGGGCGTGACCCGCGGCGGGCCGAGACGCTGGATGGGATCGGGCGGATCCCAGTCCGCCGGGCGGAGCGTAGTCCCCGGGGCCACGGCGACGGTGCGGGCGACCCAGATCGTGTCGCCCACGGTGAACGTCGGCGCCGGCGTCCCCTGGCCCGGCAGGGGCGCCGTCATGCGCGCCGGATCCGCCGCGCCCGCTGCGCGAACGCGCGGCGCAGCGGGAGCGCGTAGGGCACGCCGGTCTCGAGGTGCACCTGATCGGCCCCGGCCGCGGCGAGCGTCCGGCTCCGCTCCTCGCGCCGCGCCCGGGTGAGCACGCCCACCCGCGAGCGGACGTCGCGGCTGCCGGTGTCGACCAGCACCCGGCGGCCGGTCTCGGCGTCCTGCATCTCGATCCAGCCGGATTCGGGCAGCTCGTGCTCGCGCGGGTCGTCCACGGTGATGGCCACCAGCTCGTGCCGGGCCGCGAGCCGCCGAAGCGGCCGCTCCCAGCCCTCCGCGATGAAATCGGAGAGCACCACCACGATGCTCCGGTGGCGCAGCAGGCGGCTGGCATAGGACAGGCTCGCCGCCAGATTGGTGCGCCGGCCCGCGGGCTCGAAGGCGACCAGGTCGCGGATCACGCGGAGGGCATGGCGACGGCCCTTCCTCGGCGGAATGACCCTCTCGACCTCGTCCGCGAACAGCAATGCGCCGACCCGGTCGTTCTGCCGCGCGGCGGCCAGTGCCAGCACGGCCGCGACCTCGACCGCCAGCGAGCCCTTCGTGAGCGGCTCACCGAACCGGGTCGAGCCCGACTGGTCCACGAGGAGCATCAGCGTGAGCTCGCGCTCTTCGGTGAAGGTCTTCACGTACGGGCTGGCAAGCCGGGCCGACACGTTCCAGTCGATCGACCGGAAATCGTCGCCCGGCTCGTAGGCCCGGACCTCGGCGAACTCCATCCCCTGCCCCCGGAACACGGAGCGGTACTCGCCGGCGAACAGCGAGCCGACCAGTCCGCGCGTGCGGAGCTCGATGCCCTTGACCTGCTTGAGAATGTCGGGGGAAATGGGCATGGGGTGATCGGCGGTGGGCACTCAGCGGTGAGAGGTGAGCGGTGAGCGAGATGCTCAGGAGAAGAGGGCGGTGTCTGTGTCCGGCGGCCATGCTCCGCTCACCGCTTACCGCTTACCGCGGTTAGGGCACTCGCAGCGCGCCAAGCACCTTGGTCACGACATCGTCGCTGTCCACGTCCTCAGCCTCGGCCTCGAAGGTCAGCACGATGCGGTGGCGCAGCACGTCGGGCGCGAGCGCGCGGACGTCCTCGGGCACGACGTAGGCCCGGCCGCGGAGATAGGCGTGAGCCCGGGCCGCCTGGGCCAGCGCGATCGACGCCCGCGGCGAGCAGCCGAACGCGATGAGCGGCTTGAGCTCCGCCAGGCCCACGCCGGCGGGGTCGCGCGTCGCGCGGACCAGATCGACGATGTAGTCCACCACCTTCTGGTCCATGTACAGATCGGCGATGATGGCGCGGGCCGCGAGGATGGCGCCGGGCTCGAGCAGCCGCTCGATGGCGATCTCATGGCCCCCGCTCATCCGCAGCAGGATTTCCTTCTCCTCGTCCCGCGAGGGATAGCCGACATGGACCTTGAGCATGAACCGGTCGAGCTGCGCCTCTGGGAGCGGATACGTGCCCTCGTGCTCGATCGGGTTCTGCGTGGCGAGCACGAGGAACGGCTCCTCGAGCGGGTAGGTCGTGCCCCCGATGGTGACCTGGTGCTCCTGCATGGCCTCGAGCAGCGCGGCCTGGACCTTGGCCGGCGCCCGGTTGATCTCGTCGGCCAGGATGATCTGGGCGAACAGCGGCCCCTTCTTGACGTAGAAGTCCTGCGATTTCTGGTCGAACACCATCGTGCCGATCACGTCGGCGGGGAGCAGGTCGGGCGTGAACTGGATGCGGGAGAACGACGCGTGGATGATCTCGGCCAGCGTGCGCACGGCCAGCGTCTTCGCCAGCCCCGGCACGCCCTCGAGCAGGATGTGCCCGCCCGTGAGCATGCCCACGAGCAGCCGCTCGACCATCGCGTCCTGGCCCACGATCCGCCGGGAGACTTCCTTGAGGATGCGCTGCACGGGCAGCGTCTCGGCCGGCTTGTCGGTCAGCTTCGGCGCGCTCACGCTCGCTGGCTCCTGAGTCTGAATGGCGGAAAGATAGTCGGGCCCTGACCCCGGGTGGGATGCGCGAAGCGGCCGCAGGGACGCGCGGTCACCGGACGAAGGTCATCGCGGGAGAGACGTCATTGCGAGCGCCCCTTCATCCCGAGCGCAGCGAGGGAACTTCTCGACCGCGGTCGATACCCGCCGAGCAGGTCCCTCGCTTCGCTCGGGATGAAGATGGGCGCTCGGGATGAGGCGGCGTGCCTGGGATGACCCTCGCGACCACCGATCTCGACGTGCCTCCATCAGTCCCGGTTTCACTCGTCCCCCGCCTCCATCCGCACGGCCTTGTACAGCGCCGATTCCTCCTTGGGCGTGAGCGGGCGATACCGTCCCGCCGGCAGGTCCCCCAGGCGCACGGGCCCATAGGACAGCCGCGCGAGCCGGTCCACCTTGAGACCCATGGCCTCGGCCCAGCGGCGCACGATCCGGTTGCGGCCCTCGGCCAGGGTCACGTCGAGGATGCTCCGCCCCTCGGTGCCCGGCCGGACCCGGACCTCCGACGGCGCGACCGGCCGCCCGTCGATCAGCGTCTTCCGTTTGACCAGGTCGGCGATCTCTGCGGGGGGGCGGCCGTGAACCAGCGCGGTGTAGCGTCGCGGGATGTGGTAGCGCGGGTGGGTGAGCCGATGCACGGCTTCCCCGTCGGTCGTGAGCAGGAGGAGGCCCGTCGTCATGACGTCGAGCCGCCCGACGTAGGTGAGGCCGGCCGGCTCAGGAATGTAGTCGAGCACCGTCCGGCGGCCCTCCTCATCGCTCGCGGTCGTCACGACGCCGAGCGGCTTGTGGAACGCGAGCCAGCGGCGCGCCTGGAGCTTCACCGCCCGGCCGCCCACCGTGATCTTCTGGCGATCGGGATCCACCTTCGACCCGAGCGTCGCGACCGCGCCGTCCACCCGCACCTTGCCGTCCCGGATCAGCTCCTCGGCGGCGCGGCGCGATGCGACCCCGGCGCGGGCCAGCGCCCGCTGGAGCCGCATCTCGCTCACGACTCGGCCTCGACGTACGCGGCCGCGTCGTCGCCGCCCTCGGGCTCCGGCCGGTGCGGGCGCAGGGCGATGGTGAGCTCCTCGGCGCGCGGCAGATCCGCCAGGTCCCGGAGCCCGAGCAGCTCGAGGAACATCGCCGCCGTGCCGTAGAGCAGCGGCCGGCCCAGCGCCTCGCTCCGGCCCACCACCTCGATCAGGCCGCGCTCCTGGAGCGAGCGCAGCACGCCACCGGCCGAGACGCCCCGAATCTCCTCGATCTCCGCCCGTCCCACCGGTTGACGGTAGGCGATGACCGCCAGGGTCTCGAGCGCCGCGGCCGTGAGCTTGGGCGTGCGCACCGAGAACTGGGCGCGCTCGATCGCGGCGGCATGGACCGGGCGGGTCAGGATCTGGTAGCCGCCGGCGAGCTCGAGCAGCTCCACGCCGTGTTGCTCGAAGTCGAAGTGCTCGCGGATCTGCTCGAGCGCCATGCGGACGTCGGCCGGCGCCGCGTCCGGATCGAGCGTGCCGAGCTCCTCGATGGTGAGCGGGCGCGCGGCGCTGAACAGCGCGGCTTCAAGCAGCTGGGCGAGCGGGGTCACGGGCGATCACCACCGGCGCGAAGGCGGCCGGTTGCACGAGTCGGAGGATGCCCCGCTTGGCCAGCTCGAGCAGCGCCAGCAGGGTGGAAAGCACGTCCACGATCGTCGGTCGGGGGCCCAGCGCCTCGAGCCAACCGAACTGCTCCCGCTCCTCGAGCAGCTGCTCGATGCGGCGGGTGGCGCTCTCGACGTCGAGCGGCCGGGCGACGACGCGGTGGAGCACCGGCGACGGGATCGCCGCGATGACCCGATCGACTGCCTGCAGCAGCTCGAGCAGGTCGAGCGCCAGGGGCGGCGGGGGGAGCTCGGGCGGCGCCGGCAGGTAGCCGCGGCCGTACTGTCCTGCGCGCCGCTCAGCCGAGCGCCCCATCCAGACGGCGATCTCGCGGATCTGCTGGTACTCGAGCAGTCGCCGCACCAGCTCGGCGCGCGGGTCCTCCCAGCCGTCCTCCTCGGAATGGCGCGGCAGCAGCATCTGCACCTTCAGGCGCACCAGCCGGCTGGCCATGTCGAGGTAGTCGGCCGCCTGGTTGAGCCCCAGCTCGTGAATGGCCTGGAGGAACTGGTCCGCGATCCGCGTGATCGGAATGTCGGCGATCTCGATCTGCTCCTCGCGCAACAGATGCAGCAGGAGATCGAGCGGCCCGTTGAAGGCGTCGAGCTGGACCACGAAGCCGGGGCCCGCGCCCAACGCGGTGGTCGGGGCGGGCACGTCGGGCGCCTCAGGCGCCGTCATGAGAAGATGTTCCATCCGTCACCCGCTCGATACGGGAGAATCAGGGGCACCAGGATACCCAGTCCGATGTTGACCGGGGCCAGGAAGAATCCGAGAATGGGCTGGAACAGAAATATCAGCGCGAAGAGGGGAAGGTAACCAAAGCGGCCCAGGCTGCGGTACCGCGCGCCGGCTCGCGGCGGAAGCATGTGGTACACGATGTGCGAACCATCGAGGGGCGGCAGCGGAATCAGGTTGAAAAAGCACAGCACGAGGTTCCACTTGATCCCGAACATCATCATCCGCTGCGCCGTGTCGATCACGGTCACGGCGCTCGGGAGACCACGCGCCGCCACGCCGAGAAGGACGAAGACGCCCGCGCACACGATCGCGAGCAGGAGGTTGGTGGTCACCCCGGCGGCCGAGACGATGATGTCGCCCCGCCGGTAGTGGCGGAACTTGCGTGAATTGACCGGGACCGGCTTGGCGCCGCCGAAGGTGTACTGCCCGTGCGTGCCGAAATAGAGCAGCGCGGGGAACACGAGGCTCATCCAGGGATCGATGTGCGGAAGCGGGTTGAGCGTAACCCGGCCCAGCGAATAGGCCGTGTCATCCCCTTGTTGGAGGGCAGTCACCGCATGCGCGTACTCGTGCGCGACCATGGCGAAGACCAGCATAGGAAGCGTGAGAATGAAGTCGCTGATCTGGGCTTCCAGGGCTCGATCCTCTCGGTGGGGACGGCGGAAGGTTAAGCACCCACCCGAGTCAAGTCAAAGCGCGCTCCCGCTTGACCTTGCACGGGTCGGCCTCTATGTTTCCGCCCTCCAATGGCCGGGGGAACTCGCCCCGAGGCCCGGTCCGTACTCAACACGAGGTCGTCGTGCCGCGAATCCAGTCCGCCAAGAAGCGTATGCGTCAGGCCAAGACCCATGCGACGCTGAACCGCACTCAGCGCAGCCAGCTGCGCTCGGCCATCAAGAAGGTGCGGACCGCCGCGGGAGACCAGGCGCAGGCCGCGTACGATACGGCGGTCCGGCTGCTCGACCGTGCGGGCCGCAAGCGGTTGATTCACCCCAATGCCGCCGCCCGCAACAAGAGCCGGCTCTCGAAGCTGGTCGAGGCGGCGAAGAAGAAATAGCCCGGCCGGAACCCGGTCAGGCGAAGGGGCCTCGCAACGCGAGGCCCCTTTCGCTTGTTTCCGACTTCACAAGTCGCTTTATATGCGATCGGTAAATTCCTTGCAGCAATAGCCCTACAATGCCAGTATCAGATGCCTGCCAGCTCTGCGCCGCAGCGCTCACAATACCACTCGGTGGGCCGGTTCAAGGTCCCGCACTCGCCACACTTGAGCGTCTTGGCCACGCCCGTGGCACCCGGCTTGGCCGGCGCTTGCGTCGTGCCGGCCTCGCCGGACCGGCCGCCGGATCCGGCGCCCGGGTTGCTCCGACGGGAGGACGGCACCGCGGAGACCGGTTGTGGCACGGGCTTCCTTTCCTCATCGGGTGCGACGGACTTGAGGAAGGCCATCTCGTCCACCGGCGGCGGACCATGGGTGATCTCGGGCTCGCGCGCCGGAGCGCGCGTCGCGGGCTGAGCCACCGCCGCCGGTGGCACGACCGGCTCGGGTGGGTGAATCGGCTCGGGCTCCGGCTCGGGTTCCGGCTCCGGCGCGACCGCGACGGGAGCCGGGGCCGGCGGCGGCTGGGGCGGCGGCGCGGGAGGCTCGACGCGCTTGGGAGCGCCGCTGATCAGTCCCTGGACCTCGGCCAGGCGCGCGATCTCGTGCCCGACCCCGCTCAGCTCGCCCCGCAGGCGGCTCAGCCGGTCGTTGCTTTCCTTGGCGAGCCGGTTCCATTCCTCCTCGGTGTACTCGCCCACCGCGTATCGCACCTCCGCCTCCGACAGCTCCTCCTCGACCTGGCGCTTCTCGTGATCCAGTCCCGACTGGGTCTTGCGATGGCGCTCCAGCTCCTCGCTGATCGTCGCCGAATGACCACGCAGCTGGTCGATGACGCCCTTGAGCCGCGACTCGTAGTCGCTCCGGACGCGCTCGCGCACCGCCGGCGGCGCCTTGTCGCCCGTGCCGTCGAGGCGGCCTAGCCACTGCTCGTACTGGCTGCGCTGCTGGAGCAGGCCTTCGATCGTGGAATCAGTTTCAGAGGTCGGTTTGGCCATGACGGGACTTTCCTCTCAGCCGCTCGAGGTCGTGCATCTGATCCGGGGTCAGGCGAATGACCCGGCCGAGGCTGCGGGCGGCCAGGAGAATGCGGGCCGCGTGTTCCAGGCTTTCCATGCGGATCCGGGCCACCGCGAGCGTCGCGCCCCACGCCACCGCACCGTGGTTGGCCAGCAGCACCGCGTCGCAGGCGGCGAGGAACGGCTCGACCGCGTCCCCGAGGGCGGGTGTCCCGGTCGTGGCGTAGGGAACCACGGGGACCTCGCCCATCAGCACCGCCACTTCCGGCAGCACGTCCGCCGGAATCCCCTCACCTGCCACCGCGAAGGCCGTGGCCGTCGGCGGATGGGCATGGACCACCGCCCCGCACTCCTCGCGCGCCCGATAGATCCGAAGATGTAAATCTAATTCGGTCGAGGCCTTCCGGGAGCCGTGGAGGTGCCGGCCCTGGAGGTCGACCTCGACCAGGTCCTCGGCGGCGAGGTCTGCCTTGGGGAGGCCGCTCGGGGTGACCAGTACCCGGTCGGGCCGGAAGCGGACCGTGACGTTGCCGTCCTGTCCGGCGATGAGGCCGGCCTGCCACAGCCGCCGGCAGCACAGCACGATGTCGCGCGCGGCTTGAGAACGGTGCATGGCGACTCCGCTTACCGCGTACCCCTCACCGCCTGAACACCACCTGCCCCCGCACGATCGTCGCGTCGGCGCGCCCGCGAAGCCGGCGGCCGGCGAAGGGCGTGTTGCGGCTCTTGGAGAAGAAGCCGTCCGGGGTCACGGTCCACTCGGCGGCCGGATCGATCAGCACCACGTCCGCCGCCGCCCCCTTGGCCAGGGTACCGCCCGGCAGGCCGAAGATGCGCGCCGGCATCGTGCTCATGCGCAACACCAGGGTCGGCAGATCGAGGAGGCCGCCGCCCACCAGCTCGGTGATCGCCAGGCCCAGTGCCGTTTCCAGGCCGATGATGCCGTTGGGTGCGTCGTCGAATTCCCGCTCCTTCGCGTCGTAGTGATGCGGCGCGTGGTCGGTGCAGACGACGTCGATGGTGCCGTCCCGGAGGCCCTGGCGGATCGCCTCGCGGTCCTCGGGCTCGCGCAGCGGCGGGTTCATCTTCGCGTTGGTGTTGTAGCCCTCGCACGCCTCGTGGGTCAGCGTGAAGTGGTGCGGGCACGCCTCCGCCGTGACCCGAAGCGCCTTCTCCTTGGCGCGGCGAATCAGCTCGACCGAACCGCGGGTGGACATATGGCACAGGTGCACGTGTCCGCCCGTGAGCTCCGCGAGCAGGATGTCGCGCGCCACCATGATCTCCTCCGCGGCCGCGGGCACGCCCTTGAGTCCCAGCCGGGTCGAGACCAGCCCCTCGTGCATCGCGCCGCCCGCCGCCAGGGTGGGATCCTCGCAGTGGTCGGCCACCGGAATCCCGAAGGTCCGGGCGTACTCGAGCGCGGTGCGCATGAGGTGGCTGGAGACGACGGGCTTGCCGTCGTCGCTCACCGCGACCGCGCCCGCCCCGACCAGCTCGCCGAACTCGGCCAGCTGTCGCCCCTTCTGGCCCAGGGAGATGGCGCCGATCGGGTAGACCCTGGCCTTCCCCGCCCGCTGGGCCTGGCTCACGATGAACCCGACCGCGGCCTGGTTGTCGGTAACGGGGTCGGTGTTCGGCATCGCGCACACGGCGGAGAACCCGCCGGCCGCGGCGGCCATCGCGCCGGTGGCCACGGTCTCGATGTCTTCCTGGCCGGGCTCGCGAAGGTGGACATGGAGATCGATGAGCCCCGGCGCCACGATCCGCCCCGCCGCGTCGAGGACCTCGGCGTCGTCGGGCCGGCCCAGGTTCTGGCCGAGCGCCTCGACCTTCCCGTCCCGCAGCAGCAGGTCGGCGGTCTGGTCGATGCCGCGCGAGGGATCGAGGATCCGGCCGCCGCGGACGAGGATGGGGCGCATCGTCAGTCTCCGGGTTGATGCGCCCAGTCGGGCGACCCGCCGGCGAGCAGATAGAGCACGGCCATGCGGACGGCCACGCCGTTGGTCACCTGCGGCAGGATGACGCTGTGGGGGCCGTCGGCGACGTCGCTGTCGATCTCGACACCGCGGTTCATGGGGCCGGGGTGCAGGATCAGCAGGTCCTTGGGCGCCTTGGCGAGGCGCTCGCTGGTCACGCCGAAGACGCGGTTGTACTCGCGCAGCGAGGGGAGAAAGCCGGCCTGCATCCGCTCGAGCTGGAGCCGGAGGATGTTGAGCGCGTCGGCCCACTGGATGGCGTCCTCGATCCGCGGTAGGATGGTGACGCCGAGCTCCTGCACGTTGCGCGGCAGCAGCGTGGCCGGGCCGCACACGCCGACCTGGGCGCCGAGCTTGGTGAGCCCCCAGATGTTGCTCCGCGCCACGCGGCTGTGCAGGATGTCCCCGCAGATCGCGACCTTGAGGCCCTCGATCTGCTTGAACCGGTCGCGAAGGGTGAGAATGTCGAGCAGGCCCTGCGTCGGGTGCTCGTGCTTGCCGTCGCCGGCGTTGATGACGTTGCTGCGGATGCGCTGGCCCAGGAACTGCGCCGCACCCGACGCCCCGTGGCGGATCACGACCATGTCGATCCGCATCGCCTCGAGGTTGCGGGCGGTGTCCACCAGCGTCTCGCCCTTGGACACCGAAGAGCCGGCGGTCGCCACGTTCACTGTGTCGGCGCTGAGCCGCTTCTCGGCGAACTCGAACGAGATCCGGGTCCGGGTGGAGGCCTCGAAGAACAGGTTGACGATGGTCTTGCCGCGGAGCGCCGGCACCTTCTTGATCGGGCGCTCGCTCACTTCCTTGAAGGGCTCGGCGGTGTCGAGGATGAGGCGGATCTGGTCCGCGCTCAGCGGCTCGAGGCCGACCAGATCCTTGCCGAGGGCGAGCGTGCTCACGTCAGCCTCGCACCAGCTCGACGGCGTCACGCCCATCCAGCTCGGAGACCAGTACGTCCACCCGGTCGCCCGGGCCGGTGCTCACGGCGGTGCCCACGATGTCGGCCTGAATGGGGAGCTCGCGTCCGCCGCGGTCGATGAGCACACAGAGGAGGATGCGGCGAGGGCGCCCGAAGTCCGCGCACTCGTCCAGGGCCGCGCGCACGGTGCGTCCGGTGTAGAGCACGTCGTCCACGATCACGACGGTGCGACCGTCGAGGTTGGGCAGCCGGGTCTCGCCCACGACCGGGCGGGCCCCGACGGTCTGGAGGTCGTCGCGGTAGAGCGTGATGTCCAGCTTTCCGCTCGGAACGTTGGACTCTTCGGCCTGGTCGATGAGGCGCTTGAGGCGGTCGGCGAGCTCGACGCCGCGGCGCTGGATCCCGACCAGCACCAGGGCGTCGGTGCCGCCCGCCCGTTCGACGATCTCGGTAGCCATGCGCACCAGCGTCCGGCCGAGCGCGCGGTCGTCGAGGAGGAGGGTCCGGGAGGGCATCGGGGCGGGAAGCTAGTTATCGGTCTCGGGCGGCGCAACTCGGTGCGGGACATGGGGCCGCGAGGGTCGGTGCCCTCCGCCGCGGACCGGCCGTTCAGGGCCAGTCGGCTTGCGCCCGGCCCGGGCGTGCAGCTCGACAGGCTTGCCATACACGCCGAAATTTCGGTTGCTTCTGCCAACTGAGGTCCGCATGCGTTCACGCGATCTGATTCTGACAGGGACTACGCTCGGAATTGCCCTGATGTTCGCGGCCTGCGCCGCCCCGCACGGCTCGTCCGGCACCGCTCCAGCCCGGGCTGACGATGCCCGACGGCTCGACGCGCTTGCCGACGAGTACTTCGCGGCCCTGGTCCAGACCTACCCTTTGTTCGGATTGTTCTCGGGAATTCCGGACGCGCCCCTCGACCGGCTGAACCCCAATTCGCCGGCCGACGTGCGGCGGTGGCAGGCGCGGGAGGACCATTGGCTGGCCGAGCTCGAGGGGATTCGGGGCGAGGCGCTGCGTGGACGACCGGAGGAGGTGACCTTCGGGGTCCTGCGCGAGGCCCTGGAGGCCTCGCGGCAGACCCGCGTGTGCCACGCCGAGCTCCTGCCGCTCGACCAGCAGAACGGTTGGCAGATCAACCTGCCCCTGATCGCCCAGCTGCAGCCGCTGGGCACACCGAAGCTCAGGGAGTCCGCGTTGGCCCGCTGGCGCGCGGTGCCAACATACCTCGATACCGAGGTCACCAATCTGCGCGAGGGGATTCGGGCGGGTTACGTACAGCCGCGGGGCAACGCGGAGGCGGTGCTGGAGCAACTCGACGAGATCCTGCGGCTCCCGACCGACCGGTCGCCCTTGAGCGGACTGGCCGACCGCGACTCGACCCCCGGCTTTCGGGATTCCGTCTTCGCCATCGTGGATCGGCAGATCGTCCCCGCCGTGCGGCGGTATCGGGAATTCCTGACCGCCGAGTACATCCCGCACGCCCGCGCATCCACCGCGCTGTCGGCGCTCCCGCACGGCGCGGAGTGTTACCGCGCCCGGGTCCGCGCGGCGACTACTCTCGATGTCGACCCGGCCGCGCTGTCCCGGCTGGGCGCCGAACAGATGGAGGCCATCCAGGCGGAGATGCGCCCGATGGCCGAGCACCTGTTCCACACTACCGATCTGCCCGCGCTGTTCGACCGCCTGCGAAGCGACAGCAGCGTCATGTTCCACCGCCGAGACGAGGTCATTCGCGTGGCCGAGCAGGCCGTGGCCCGCGCCAAGGCGGCGATGCCGCGCTGGTTCGGCCGGCTGCCGCGGTCCGACGTGATCGTGGACCCCTGCCTGCCGTTCGAGGAGAAGTCGGGCTGCCCCAACTCGTACGTATCCGGCACCGCCGATGGGAGCCGCCCGGGACGCTGGCGCATCAATGCGGGCGTGGATCCGCCGCAGCTCATGGCGCCGCTCGAGGGCACGGCCTTCCACGAGACGATTCCCGGCCACCACCTCCAGGGCGCCCTCGCCCAGGAGCGGGCGGGCACCCATCCGCTGAGCCGGTATCTCTTCTTCAGCGGCTTCGGCGAAGGGTGGGCGCTCTACGCCGAGCGCCTGGCCGACACCATGGGCCTGTACTCCGCCGAGCTGTACCGGCTCGGCGAGCTCGACGAGCAGGCGCTCCGGGCGGCCCGCCTGGTGGTGGACCCCGGCCTGGCGGTACTCGGCTGGTCGCGCCAGCAGGCCATCGACTACATGCTGGCCCACACTATGTACGACCGGCAGACGATCGAGTCGGAGGTCGACCGCTACATCGCCAATCCCGGCCAGGCGACCTCGTACATGGTCGGCCGGCTCGAGATCGAGCGGCTACGCCAGGAGGCGCGGACCCGGCTCGGCCAGAAGTTCGACATCCGGCAGTTTCACGATCGGGTGCTCGAGAGCGGGAATGTCCCACTGCCGGTGCTTCGCGCGCACATCGAGGCGTGGCTCGATGACGCGACGAATTCCGCGGGGAAGAGTTCGAGGGACGCAACCAGCCAGTGACACGAGCCCCGATCACGGCCGGCGCGTGCGGCCACGATCGGGGCTGGGGATCGGCTCCACGGGTTGTTCACGGACAGGGCGGGATTCGAACCCGCGATACGCTTTTGACGTATACACGCTCTCCAGGCGTGCGCCTTCAACCACTCGGCCACCTGTCCCGGGACGTTGCGAGGGGGCAACCTAGCGGACTTCCGAGGGAGCGTCAACGCGGTTGCGCACTGCCCGAGGCACCAGGCCTAGAGTCACCCTGAGCGCAGCGAAGGGGGCATGCCCAGGTGCATGCCCCTTCGCCACGATCAGGGTGACTCCGAAAGGCCCGCCTACTCCACGATCCTCGGCCCGGTCGCCGCCACGCCCTGCTCCGCCAATGATCGCGCGGTCTCCACCAGCCCGATGAACTCCCCGCGGTAGCCCCGCTCGTCGTCCCCACGCGCGCCCCGGGCCAGGCTCAGGGTCTGCTCCCAGCTCGCTTTCCCCTTGTGCTCAGAGTCGCGCAGCAGCATGGCGAACTCCGCCACGGCCGAGGCGAAGCGCAGATCCTCCGACGCGGCGCCGGTACGGTCATTCACCGCGGTCTCCAGCAGCTGGCTGGTCGAGCTCTTGGGGTCCTTGTAGCGGAGCCGGACCGTGAGGAGCTCCGAGCTGTGGCGCGCGCCCGGCCGGAGCGACGTCTCCTGGTAGGTGAGGGTGTCGTCGTCCAGGCTGACTGCCCGGGCACCGGCCGGCACGACCTCGTAGAGCGCCGTCACCGAGTGTCCCGAGCCCAGCTCGCCCGCGTCCTTGCGGTCGTCCTTGAAGTCCTCCTTCTGCAGCAGCCGGTTCTCGTACCCCAGCAGGCGGTAGGACTGTACTCGGGCCGGGTTGAACTCGACCTGGATCTTGACGTCCTTGGCCACCGTGAAGAGGGTGCCGCCGAACTCCTGCACGAACACCTTCTGGGCTTCGCGGAAGCTGTCGATGTAGGCGTAGTGCCCGTTCCCCTTGTCGGCCATCTGCTCCATCTTCGAGTCCTTGAGGTTGCCAGTGCCGAAGCCGAGCACGGTCAGGAAGGTGCCTTCCTCCCGCCGCTGCTCGATCAGCCGCACCATCTCCGCGTCGCTGCTCACGCCGACGTTGAAGTCGCCGTCGGTGGCCAGGATGACGCGATTGTTGCCCTCGGAATTGAAGTGCTCCTTGGCCACATCGTAGGCCAGCTTGATGCCGGCCCCGCCGGCGGTGGAGCCGCCGGCCTGGAGCCGGTCGATCGCCTCGAGGATCGTGGCCTTGTCCGCGCCACTGGTCGGCGGCAGCACCAGGCCCGCGGCGCCTGCGTACACCACGATGGCCACCCGGTCTTCCGGGCGGAGCTCGCGCACGAGCGCGCGGAAGGCCTGCTGCACCAGCGGCAGCTTGTCGGGCATGTTCATCGAGCCCGAGACGTCGATCAGGAACACCAGATTGCTCGGCGGGAGGTCCTCGGTCGCCATCCGGCGGGGCTGCAGCCCGATGCGGACCAGCCGGTGATCGGAGGCCCACGGGCAGCGTGCCACCTCGGTGGAGACGGCGAACGGGCGCGATCCGCTCCGGTCGGGGTAGCGATAGGGGAAATAGTTGACCAGCTCCTCGAGGCGCACCGCGTCCTTGGGCGGAAGCGTGCCCTGATTCAGGAACCGCCGGACGTTGCTGTACGAGGCGGCGTCCACGTCGATGGAGAAGGTCGAGAGCGGGTTCGAGGCGGCACCCAGAAACCGGTTCTCGTTGACGACGTTGTACGCCTCCGTGTTGAAGTCCCAGGCGCCGGCGGACGCGCTGGGCATGGCGGCCGCATTCACCCGCCCCAAGCCGAAGGCATCCTGGCGCGCCGCGCGGTCGGCGCTCTTCTGCGCCTCGGGCGAAGCCGGCGCGGCCCGCCGCCGCTCCTCCGCTCCCCGCGAGAGTAACTCGTCTTTGGGTGCCGACCCCAGGGTGAAGTTGAGCGTCAGCGTCCCGCCCGCCCGCACCGTTCCCCCACTCTCGGCCGGGGCGTATCCGGCGCGAGCCGCGCGGACGGTCACCGTGCCGACCGGCACGGCGGCGAGCTCATAGGCTCCGGCGGTGTCGGTCAGCGCCGAGAACGCGGTGCCCACGACCTGGATCTGCGCGTGGACGATCGGCGCGCCACGGCCATCGCGGACGTGGCCGGCGATCCGCCCGGTCGCGGGGAGGGTGCGAACCGGCGTGGCCCCGGTGGCGGCCAGCGCAAGTGAGAGAACGGCGACCAGGCACGGGGTGCGTGCGGTACGCATCGAGACCTCCGGCTGCATGTGATGGCATCGAATCGGTGAAGGCCTCCCGATCGCCGGGAGGCAGGCGGGAGATGCACCAGCGGTCGGACTTGCACATCCACGCGGATGGGACGGAAGGACGGAAGGGCGGAAGGACGATAGGGCGATACGGCGATACGGCGATACGGCGATAGGGCGATAGAACGGCGAGAGGCATTGCGATGGTTGTCCGATGCCCGCCTCCGTCATCCCGAGCGAAGCGAGGGATCTTCTCTACTGGTATCGAACTCCCGCTGAGAAGATTCCCTCGCTTCGCTCGGATGACGAGGCGAGACTCTTCTCTCCCTAGCGAGGCAGGGCTCTTCCCCCCCTAGCCATGACACGCCGTTGCGATCTCCTGCTGGTCCTTCCTCCTCCCGTCCTCCCGTTCTCCCGTCCTACCGTCTTTTTTCAAACTCCGCTCTCGCCCGCCGCATCATGTCCAACGCCGCGTCCCGCTCGGCGTCGGTGTTCCACTCCTTGCTTTGCTCCGCGCTCGCCGCGACCCGATCGATCCAGTGGATGAAGTACTCCGCGTCCTCGGTCGACCGAATCGGAGCGCCGGCCACGATGACGTAGACCGGGCTGGTGGTCGCATAGGGATAGAGATCAAGCACCGGGTAGATCGCCCGGTCGCTCCGGGCACGGAGCAGGAACCAGCCACTCCCCTGCACCGGCAGTCGGAGCGACGTGTCCGCTCGGGTCCGGTCGCCGGCGAGGGGCACGTCCGCCACGACCTGCCCGTTGGCTATGACCTCGAGATGGTCGATCGGCACGTTGGACCAGAGCCGTACCCGCGCGTCCACCGCCCGTGCCGCGGCCGGCAGCCGGAGCTGCTGACCGACGCCGCGCCCGCCGACGCTCAGTTCGAGCAGCGGACCGTTGGTGGCGAACGTGCGGCCCGCCAGCAGCGAATCCAGCAGCACGCGTTGCTCGACCGCGCCTCCGGTGTGCACGTAGACCCGGTTCATCCCGACCGGGCCCCGCAGCGACGCGAAATTCGCCATTGCGTCGGTGCCGGCGCCCGCCGGCAGCCGGAACCCGCAGTTGAGCGCGCGATACCACACGTGTGCCGTGGCCATCGGGTCGTCCACGAAGCCCATCGCCTCATAGTAGTCCACCTTGCCGAGCGCCAGGTCCACCGGGAACTCCGCCGTGAGCGGATGGGTCGTGTCCGAGGGGTCCGGATCGCTGTCGAACGGATGGACGTAGCCCACCACGGCGCCCTGCGCGCGCGCCAGATCGGCCACCTCGGCGTTGGTGGGCGCCAGGCTGGCCGCGGGCGTCCCCTGATAGCCGGCGTAGCCGGGCAGCAGGACATGGTCCCGGAGGCCGAGCAGGGCGATGTGCCCCCACACGCTGGTGTGATACTCCTGGTCGTGCACGACCACCGTGGCGGCGGTGGACGCCGGATCCCGGCCGACAGGGTAGCCGATGTCCGGAATGCGTCCCTCCTTGTTCACGATCAGGTTCTCGACCAGGTCGAGGTCTTCGGCCCGTGCCTGGAAGGCGAGGTAGCGGGGAGTGTTGCGATAGGCGCCGCCGTAGTTCATGTGCACGTGGAGATCGGCGCTGCGCCAGCCACGCGACCCCAGGTCGCCCAGGGGCCGCAGGACCACGCGCACCGACGAGGTGCGGTCCGCGGCAATCTCGACCGCGCGCCGCTCGACCCGGTACTCGGGGCCGTGGGTGACCTCGACGTCGTATCGCCCTGCGGGCAGCGTGAGGTCGGATGCGCCGGGCGTGTGGAAGTAGCCGTACTCGAACCGGCGCTCGCCACGGTCGAACCCGTCGTCGGCGTGACGCCACGCGCCGTCGGGGCCGAAGCTCCGGCCGTCGGGCCCTGTGACCGAGACGCGAGCCGGTGAGGAGACCGTGAGCCGCAGCCGGCCGGTCGGATGGAGATACACCCGGCGCTCGGCGCGGATCTCGGCCTGGCGCCCGCCGGGGATGTCGACGACCCTCAGCGAGGTATTGCCGCCCTGATTCGAGATGAAGGCGATGTGGCGGCCATCCGGCGACCAGCGCGGGGCCGTTGCGTCCCAGTCGCCGTAGGTGAGCTGCAGCGGATTGGCCCCCTCGGCCGTCATCAGCCAGAGCTGGTTCCACTGGCGGCCGAGGTAGGAGCTGTAGACCACGCGTTGCCCATCCCGGCTCCAGTCGGGCCGGCCCTTCCACGTGGTCTCCTCGTCGCGGATCTCCCGCGCGGCGCTCCCGGGAGGCGCCGGCAGCCGCCAGAAGCTGCCCGCGCCCCAGATGTGCCCGCGATTGGACACGGCGATGAGCTCGCTGCCGTCGGGCGACCAGGTGGGCGAGATCCAGTGATCCACCGTGTTGTAGTAGTACCGGGGGAGCCCGCTCTCCTTGTCCTCGGTGATCCGCTCGACGCGCGCCGCGTGGCCGTCCCGGCTGACATCGGCCGTGAAGATGTGCCAGCGGCCCTGGTACAGGCTCGAGGTGAACGCGATGCGGTGGCCGTCGGGCGACCACCGGGGCTCGAGGTTCACGGCACCGTTGGCGACGAGCGCGGTGGAGGCGCCGCTGCCGAGGTCGAGCAGGCGGAGCTCGATGCCGTCGTCATGGTACGACGGGTAGACGATCCACCGCCCGTCGGGCGACCAGTCGGGCTGATAGTCGTAGCCGGGCCCGTCGGTGAGCTGGCGCGCCTCCGCGCTGCCCACCCGCTGCCGCCAGAGCGAGCCCTGCATCGAATACACCAGCTCGGTGCCGTCAGGTGACCACGCAACGGCGCTCGGGCCGCTGGTCACCTGGGGAATGAACATCTCGCGGAAGTAGTAGGGATGGCGGACCTTGACCTGCTGCAGCACCGGCGCGCGTTGGGCGCCGGCGGGAGAACCGGCGACCACGGCGGCGGCGAGGGTGAGCGCGGTGCGGCGAAGGTGCCGCGTCTTCATCTTTCCCTCACCTCCGTCCCCGCCAGTAGATCAACCCGCCGAGCGCCACGCAGAACGCCGCGCCACCGACCACCTTGGCCAGAAAGACGGCGGCCTGGTCCGGCTCGGGCGGGATCATCGCCACGTACATGGCGAACACGGTGAAGGCAAACCCGCAGAGCCCGATCGCCAGCGCAGCGGGGCGCCCGGCGAGCAGCGACGCGCCGGCGGGCACCGGGGCCTTGAGGCGCACGACCATGAAGCAGACGTAGAGGTAGAGGTAGGGAATGAAGTACACCAGCAGCATGGTATCGAGAATCACGAGATAGGCGCGCTCGACGGTGGTCCCCTTCCCCAGCACCGACACGAACAGGAACACCGTGGCCAGCACCGCCTGGGTGAGGATCGCGACGTAGGGCGTCTGCCAGCGCGGGTGCACTCGCCCGAACGCGGGCGGGAAGTAGCGATCGAGGCCGATGACGAAGGCCACCCGGGCAGGCCCGGTGAGCCAGGCCCCCACGCCCCCCACGTTGCCGATGACGTACAGCGCGGCCATGGCGGCCGGGATCCACCCGGCGCCGAAGCCGATGTCCTGGGCTCCCGTGTGCAGCGCCTGCAGGAATCCCGAGACGATGTTCACCTGGCCGGTGGGCACGAGCCACAGCACCGAGACGGTGCCCGCGATGTAGATGAACGCGATCAGCGGCCCCGACACCAGGATGGAGCGCGGCAGCGTGCGGGTAGGATCCTTGACCTCGCCGCCCATCACCGCGCACAGCTCGAGGCCGGCAAAGGCGAAGGCGATCGAGGCCCACAGGTTGAGCTTCTTGGGGTCGGCCAGATTGGGCATGAGAGCGGCGGCGTCCAGCGGCGTTGCCGGCGGATGGGTGAGCGCGGCGTAGAGCCCGAGCGCGACCAGCACCACGCCCGGCACATAGGTCCCGATCGCGCCCACGTTCTGCAGCCAGCGTCCGGTCCGGACCCCCACGATGTTGAGCGCGACGGCCAGCCATAGCGCCACCAGGGTGGCCGGGAGCACGTAGAGCCAGCTGCTCTCGAGAGCGGTCCCGCCCCGGCCGATCGCGTAGGTCCCCACCACCGCGGTGGACATGAGCAGGTTGGGATAGTACAGGATGTTGTTGACCCAGTAGCACCACCCGCACAGGAACCCGTGGCCCTCGCCGAAGGCCCGCTTGGTCCAGGCGTAGATGCCGCCCTCGTCGGGGTACCGCGCCGCGAGGTCGCTGACCGCGAGCCCTTGCGGCACGAAGAAGAACAGGGCCGCGAGGATCCACAGCGTGATCGAGCTCGGTCCGGCGGCGGCGGCGGTCGCGAACCAGCGGAGGCTCACCACGGCCACGACGTTGAACAGGACCATGTCGCGCAAGCCGAGCGCGCGCGGGAGCGTGGGGTGGTCGGTCGCGGGCGCAGCCGTGGCGGTCATGGAGGTCAGCCCTTGAGGTAGAGGCGGTCGGGATCCAGCACGTTGCGCAGCAAGTGGAGCTCCTGATCGGTCGGCGCGGCGACGCTCGCCAGCGAGGGGCGCTGGCGGAGCGGCCAGCCGATACCGGCCCGCACCTCGTCGGCCTCGACGCCCGGATAGAGTGCGGCGAGCACCAGCTCGCCCGAGTCGGGGTCGGCCTCGAGGACCGCCTTGTCGGTCACCACCTTGACCGGGCCGGCCCCGGGCATGCCAAGCTCCCCGCGGGTGTGGCCGTGAGAGCGATGGCCCGGGCTGGTGACGAAATCGACCGTCTCGGGGAATGCCCGGCGGTTGAGCCGGCTGACTACGACGGTGCGCTGGGCGTGAATGGCGATCTCGGCGGCGCCACCGCTCCCGGGCAAGCGGACCTCGGGGCGCCGGTAGGTACCGACGACGGTGGTGTTGATGTTCCCGTAGCGGTCGATCTGCGCCCCGCCGAGGAAGCCGACCTGGATGCGACCGTTCTGCAGCAGGCATTGAAACACGTCGGCCATGCCGCAGACCATGAGCGACCCGGTCACCAGCGAGGGATCGCCGATGCTGACCGGCAGCCGCTCGGGCACCGCGCCGACCGCGCCGGACTCATAGATCAGTACCAAGTTCGGCGCGTGCGTGGCTCGGGCGAGATTGCAGGCCAGGTTCGGCAGGCCGATGCCGACGAAGACGACCTCGCCGTCGCGCAGCTCGCGCGCGGCGACGGCGGCCATGAGCTCGGCGGGGGTGTAGGTCGCGGGCGGGGTCATCAGTGAACCTTCATCCCGAGCGGAGCGAGGGATCTTCCTCCCCTCGCTCCAGCCATTCGCGCGCAAGGTCCCTCGCTGCGCCCGGGATGAAGCCCGTTCCGCTCAATACCCATAGTTGACCCCGGCACACACCCGCGATTGCGCCCGGAGCCCCTCGAGCCCCCCGCACCGCGTCACGTACCCCGCCCGATCGGCGACGCCGTACACGAACTCCTCCAGGTACCGCGCGAGGGCCGCGGGATCACGGGAGATCTGTTCCCACCTGACGTAGAAGTCGTTGTCCCGGTCGTAGTACCCCTGGGCGTACGACGGATGCGCCCCCCACGGCTCGACGACCACGGCGTCCACCGCGATGCCCGGGATCAGGGTGCGGTTGGGATCGGCCCGGATCACTCGCTCATCCACCAGCTCTTCCACCACCACGATTACCCGGCGGGACGCGAATGCCGCCTCCTTCTGCACGCCGAGCAGCCCCCAGATCTGCGTGTTCCCCTGGTCGTCGGCCCGCTGGGCGTGGACGATGGTCACGTCCGGATTGAGGGCCGGCACGGTCGCGAGCCGCTCGCCGGTGTAGGGGCACTGGACCTGGGCGATTCGGGGGTTGGCAGCGGGGAGGTCGGTGCCCATGTAATTCCGCATTGGCCAGAAGGGCAGCCGCGCCGCACCGGCGCTCAGGCGGCCCACCATCCCGAAGTGCGAGTACTCCTCCAGCTCCAGCGGGCCACCGCCCTTCCCTTCGACCGCGCGGCGGAACGCGTGCAGCGAGCCGGCGCCGGGGTTGCCGGCCCACGAGAACACCAGCTTGCGCGCGCAGCCGGCGGCGATCATCTGATCGTAGATGAGGTCCGGCGTCAGCCGGCAGAGCGTGAGGTCGCGGCGGCGCTGGCGGATGATCTCGTGCCCGGCCGCGAAGCAGATCAGGTGGGTAAACCCCTCGATCACCACCGTGTCGCCGTCGCGCACGTGTGCGCGGACGGCCTCGCGCATGGTGGTGACCTTGGAGGCGGCGCTCAAGCGATCTCGCTCAGCCGGGCATCGATCATCCCGAGCGCGGTGTCGATGTCCTCCGGCCCGACGACGAGCGGCGGCGCCAGCCTGAGCGTGCTCTTGCCCGCGCCGAGGAGGAGCAGTCCCCGCTGGAAGGCGCCCTGCACCAGCTGCTCGACGATCTCGGGCGCCGGCTCGCGGGTGGCCCGGTCCTTGACGAACTCGACCCCGATCATAAGGCCCACGCCGCGCACGTCGCCGATGCAGCGATGCTTCTCCGCCAGGCGCCGCACGCCCGCCTGCAGCCGCTCGCCCATGGTGACGGCATTGGCCATGAGGCCGCCCTCGACCAGGTCCAGGGTGGCGAGCGCGGCGGCGCAGCACACGGGGTTGCCGCCGAAGGTGGACCCGTGCGAGCCGCTCTCCCAGGTGTTCACCGAGTCCTTGGCGATGATCGCGCCGATCGGCATGCCCGAGCCCAGGCCCTTGGCCGTGAGCAGGATGTCGGGCTCGACCCCTTCGTGGTCGCAGGCCCACATCTTCCCGGTCCGGCCCACGCCGGACTGGACCTCATCGGCCACGAGCAGGATCCCGTATCGGTCGCAGATGGCGCGCAGGTCCCGGAGCCAGCCCGGCGGCGGCACGATGTAGCCGCCCTCGCCCTGGATCGGCTCGACGAAAATCGCCGCCACGTCGTGCGGGTCCAGGTGCCGCGCGAACAGGTCCTGCTCCAGCACGTCCAGGCAGCCTCGGGTGCAGGCCGGCTTGTCGGCGCACCACTGGCACCGGTAGCGGTAGGCGAACGGGATGTGGTGGACGTCGGGCAGCAGCGGCCCGAAGCCCGCGTGCTGCCGCGCCTTGCTGCTGGTGAGGCTCACCGCCCCGGTGGAGCGCCCGTGGAACGCGCCGCGGAACGCAATGATCGCGGTGCGGCGGGTGGCGTAGCGCGCGAGCTTGATCGCGCCTTCGGTGGCCTCGGTGCCCGAGTTGGTGAGAAAGACGCGCTTCTTGGTCGGACCGGGGGCGATGCGGGCCAGGCGCTCGCACAGGGCCGCCATGCCTTCGTAGTAGAAGTCCGAGCCGCAGATGTGGAGGAACCGGTCGGCCGCGTCCTTGACCGCCGCCACCACCTTGGGGTGCCCATACCCGGTGGAGCACACCGCGATGCCGGCCATGAAGTCGAGATAGCGGTTGCCGTCCACGTCCTCTACCATCACGCCCTGTCCGCGCGCGACGACCAGCGGATACTCCTTGATGTAGCAGGAGGCGGTCCAGGTTTCGTCGCGCTCGACGACGGCGCGGGCCTTGGGGCCGGGGGGTGCGACGACGATCTTCGGGTAGTCTGGCACTGCGGCTCCCTGGGTAGAGGAGTAGGAGTCATCCTGAGCTAGAGTCATCCTGAGCGAAGCGAAGGAGCCGTGCCCTGGCTCATGCCCCCTTCGCTTCGCTCAGGGTGACTCCATGCTCAGGATGACTCCACGGTCAGGATGACTCGGATGCGATCACCGTCCGGCTTTGCTCGCGGGCAAACTGTGCTACGTAGAACGGTCCGCATCCGCCCTTCCCGGTGGACCCGGAGGCCTTCCACCCACAGAACGGCTGCGCCCCCGGCCAGGCACCGGTCGTCGCGCCGGTGCGCTTGTTCGCGTAGCAGACGCCGGCCTCGATCTCGTCGAAGAAGCGCGCGACCTCCGCCGCCTCCCCGGAGAAGATGCCGGCCGTGAGGCCGTACTCCACGGCGTTGGCCTGGGCCAGCGCCTCGTCGAGACTCGCCACCTCGCCGACCGCGAGGAACGGGACGAACAGCTCTTCGCGGAACAGCGAGCTCCCGAGCGGCAGCAAGGCGACCGTCGGCGCCACGAAGTGGCCCCGGTCGAAGATGCCGCCCGCCAGCCGGGCGCCGCCGAGCAACACCACGCCGTCCGCCCGCGCCTGGGCCACCGCGCGCTCGTAGCGGGCCACCGCCCGGTCGTTGATGACTGGGCCGAAGAACACGTCGCGCTCGGAGGGATCGCCCATTCGCATGGCGCGGGTCCGCTCGAGCAGCCGCTCGAGGAACGGCGCCGCGACCGCATGATGCACGTAGACCCGGCTGGTCGCGCTGCACTTCTGGTTCTGCAGGCTGAACGCCGAGCGCATGACGCCCTCGGCCGCGGCGTCGAGATCGGCCGACGGCATCACGAGCGCCGCGTTCTTGCCGCCCAGCTCGAGCAGGCAGGGCTTGATGTACCCGCCGCTGAGGCCCGCATGGATCCGCAGGCCCACCGCCTTCGATCCGGTGAACACCACGCCGTCGACGCCGGGGTGCTGCCAGAGCGGATCCCCGATCACGTCCCGGTCGCCCACCAACAGGTTGAACACTCCCGCCGGCAGCCCCGCATCCCGGTAGACCTCGTACAGCCGAAGCCCGGTGAGCGGCGTGTCTTCCGCCGGCTTGTAGACCACCGCGTTGCCCGCGGCGAGCGCCGCCGAGGACATCCCCGCCGAGAGCGCCAAGGGAAAATTGAACGGGGCGATGCAGGCGAAGACGCCGTACGGGCGCAGCACGTCGGTGTTCCGCTCCACCGGCGTGATCCGGCCCATGGGCCGGACGAAGCCGTCGGCCTCCTCCACCTGACCGCAGTAGTAGTCGATCAGGTCGGCCGACTCCTCGGCGTCGCCCATCGCCTCCAGCCGGCTCTTGCCGACCTCCAGGCTCATGAGCGCCGCGAGGTCGTACTTCCGCTCGCGGATGATCGCCGCGGCCCGCCGGAGCACGCCGAGCCGGTCCTGCCAGGCT
>JBOHSB010000274.1:0-8536 GCA_050733015.1 Gemmatimonadales bacterium | reverse complement strand
GCACGAAGCCGACCGGCTCGAGGCCGAGCGCCCGGAGGCGCGCGCCGCCCCGCGCGATCCGCTCGCGCGCGGCCGCCTCGTGCAAGGTGAGGAACTCGCCTTCGCGCGCCGTGCGACCCCAGGCCCGCAGCTCGTCGGCCAGCCCGCGTGGCAACCCGACCTCGTCGTGCCGTTCCCCGTGCAGGACGATCTCGGCCCCATCGGCCGCGCGCGCCCGCAGCCAGGCGACGAACGCTGGATGCGATTCCAGCGGCCACGCCCCGTGCCAGTCGGGGACCACCAGCAACGCGGGCCGCACGCCCCGGGCCGCGCACAGCGCCCACAGGCGCTCGACGCCCTCCGCGAGCGCCGGGGTGACGTCGTGGATCGAGACGAGCAAGCTCACGATCCGAGGATGTCCCGATAGACGTCGAAGATGCGATCGAGCACCGCGTCCCATCCGTGATGCGCCTCCGCGTGGCGCCGCCCCGCCGCCCCGAGCGATTCGAGGTCGCCCTGAAGCAGGCGCCGGGCGACCGCCGCGAGCGCACCGGCCTCGCCCGAGGCGAACACGGCCCCCGCGCCCGAGCGCCCCACGGTCTCGGCCACGCCGCCCCGGTCCGCGCTCAGAAGCGGCGTGCCGCTGGCCAGCGCCTCGAGCGCCGACAGGCCGAAGGTCTCGATCGAGCATGGGGCCACCGCGAGGTCCGCCGCGGCGAGGAGATCGGCCAGCCGGTCGCGGTCGTGCTGGAACGGAAGCCAGAACATGCGGTCGCTGCCGGGACGCCGCTGCAGGCGCCGCCTAGCCGGGCCGTCGCCCACCAGCGCCAGGCGGGCGCCGGTGCGGCGCTCCACTTCGGGCCACGCGGTGAGCAACAGGTCCACCTCCTTCTCGGCGGCGAGGCGGCCCACGTAGATCGCGAGCGGCCCTTCGGGCAGGCCGTGGCGCCGGCGGATCTCCGCCGCGCGCTCGCGCCGTCGCGGATGGAACCGCTCGAGATCCACGCCCAGGGACACGCGCACCACCCGCTCGATCCCGGCTCGCTCCAGCTCGCCGGCCACGAAGGCCGACGGCGCCAGCGTTGCGCGCACCATCCGGCCGAGTCGGCGCACGTAGCGCCAGGCGAGCTCGGCCGCTTCGCGGCGCACCCGGCCCACCCGCTCGGGCCAGGGCGCGATGACGCGGGGAAAGTTGCTGTGGTAGAACCAGGCGACCGGCAGGTCCACCCGCCGCGTGGCCAGATGCACCAGCCAGGGCGCGAACCACGTGCTCCCGACCTCGATCAGGTCGGGGCGCTCGTGCGCCACGATGCGGCTGGTGGAGCGGGTGGCGAGCATGAAGCGGTAGGGCTTCTGCGTGGGGACGCTCGGCCCGTGCAGGCGGTAGCAACGGACGCCGCTCGCCTCGAGGATCTCATCGCGCGCACCCGGGACCACGATCGCCTGGCGCAGCTCGGGCCGGCGCTGCACGTAGCGCGCCTTCTGCAGCAGATACGTCCGGACGCCGCCGGTGGTCTCGCCGAAGAACTCGGTGATGTCGAGCACCCCGAGCTCGGCGGCGGGCCGGAGGCGGGACGGCAGGTCGAGGCGCGAGATGTCCAGCGAGGTCTGCGCGCCGGAGGACGCGACGACCTCGAGGTCCAGCATCCCTCCCGCCGTGACGTCAGTCAGAGCAGTCCCCGAGCGGGTAGACGGTGCCGCAGTTGGGGCATGGATTCTTGCAGCCAAAGGCGCGGGAGGGGACGTCGAAGCCGCAGCGATTGCAGCTGAGGACGGGAGGGCGAGAGGACGAGAGGGCGAGAGGGCGGTCGGCATGCCCGCCGGACTCGTGCGCGCTCGCCGGTGAGCCCGTCCGATCGTCCGATCGTCCGTTCGTTCTACCGTCCGTTCGCCCTCTCGCCCTATCGTCACCCAATTGGAAACGCCCCCGTGAGAAACGGATTGGTCAACCGCTCGACGCCGATGGTCGTGTCGGGACCGTGGCCGCTGTGGACCACGGTCGAGTCGGGGAGCGAGAGGAACTGCGACTGAATGGTGCTCATCAGCGTGGCATAGTCGCCGCCCGGGAGGTCGGTCCGGCCGATGGAGCCGTTGAACAGGACGTCGCCGCCGAACACCATGTCGTGGCCCACGAAGCTGACGCTGCCCGGAGAGTGGCCCGGCGTGAAGCGGACGTCGAAGGCGAACCGGCCCACCCGCAGCGGGGTGCCCGCTTCGAGCGCCACATCGGGTGGGGGCGGCGCCTCGAGCTGCATGCCGACCCAGGCGCCGAACTGCGGCAGCGCATCGTAGATCGGACGGTCCAGCGGATGCAGATGGATGGGTGCGCCGGTCGCCTCGCGAATGGGAGCGACCCCGATGATGTGATCCACGTGGGCGTGGGTGAGCCAGATGGCGCGCAGGTGCCAGGCGCGCGTATCGAGCTCGGCCAGGAACATCGCCGGCTCCTCGCCCGGATCGATGATGACCGCGTCGCGCGTCTGCCGGTCGGCCACCAGATAGCAGTTTTCCGCGAACTGCCCGTTGGGGATCGAGACGACTTCCAGCTCAGACACCGACCTGCGCCCCCACGCCGCCGCTCCGCCGATCCTTCAGGAACTTCTCGACCGCGATGGCGGCAGTCGTCGCGTCGCCTACGGCGGTCGTGACCTGGCGGGTGAGCTGGACCCGAAGATCGCCCGCCGCGAACAGCCCGGGAATCGAGGTCATCATGCGGTCGTCGGTGACGAAGTAGCCGCTGGCGTCGTGCTCGAAGTGCTGCTTCACCAGACCCGAGTTCGGGCGGAACCCGATGAAGACGAAGCAGCCGCTCGCCCGGAGCGACTGCCACTCACCCGTCACGGTGTCCTCCAGCTCGAGGCTCTGCAGGCCGGCCGGACCGCCTTTCATCTCGAGCACGCGGTGGTTCCAGATCACCTCGATCTTGCGGTTCGCGAACAGCCGCTCCTGGAGGATCTTGGACGCGCGGAACTCGTCGCGCCGGTGGATGACGTACACCTTGGCCGCATAGCGGGTGAGGTACTCCGCCTCCTCGACCGCCGCGTCGCCGCCGCCGACGACCGCGATGGTCTCGCCCTTGAAGAAGGCGCCGTCGCACACCGCGCAATACGACACGCCTCTGCCGGCATACTCGAGCTCGCCGGGCACCTCGAGCTTGGTGGGCGTGCCACCGGCGGTGAGGATGACGGCCGGGGCCTCGTAGATGGGGCCGCCGGTCGTGGCGACCTCGAAGATGCCGTCGTCGCGGCGCGAGATCGACTCCACGTTCTCCTGCCGGATGTCGGCGCCGAACACCCGCGCGTGCTGCGCCATCCGATGGGCGAGATCGCGGCCGAGGATGTGCTCGAAGCCCGGGTAGTCGTCGATCCATTCCGTGTTGAGCAGCTCGCCACCGGGCACGCCACGCTCGAGCAGGACCGCCTTGAGCATGCCGCGACCGGCGTACATGGCGGCGCAGAGGCCGGCCGGGCCTCCGCCCACGATGATCAGCTCGAACTCCTCGGTACGGCTCATCGAATCCCCGTCGTCTGGTTGGTCAAATATAGAACGCTCGGGGGTTCCCGCACTCAAGGCACACCGGTGGCTGTCGATCGCGTGGGCCGGGCGCGAGGGGATCGGGCCGGACCGTCACAAAAGAACTCAGTCATGGTGCGGCCCGATCCCTTCGCGCCCGGCCCCGAAGATCCAAGCCCTTCCGGCGTGCGGCGTTACGGGTTAGCGAGCGGCGCTGGGTCCAAGGCGAAGCAGGCTCGCTGCCCCGTGGCACGCCGAGACCGTTCCGACCAGCACATCGGTCTCTTCCTCAGCCGATCCCGCGCGGGCTACCACCGCGTCGCCCTCCAGCACGGTCGCCACGTCGAACATCCCGACGCCGTACACGCGGTGACGGCAGGTGAACAGGACGGGGCCGGCAGTGGGATGCTCCCGGTTCAGGCTGTGGGTGAGCGCCACCATGGCATCACCCATCTCCCACGTCCTCGGCGCCCGGATGACCGGGCAGGTCGAAGGCTCGATGCAATGGGTGGGGCACAGCCAGTCGGCGAACGAGACGTAGCGGGTGCCGTCGGGACCCTGCGCGTCGTACGGAGTGCCGGGGCCGAGCGGCACCGGGTGGGGCGACACGTCGCGCCCCGGCCACCGGGCGCGGGCCCGGCGGAGCAGCCAGTCGAACATGAGGTGGGGCATGAGCGGCGACGGGACGATTGCGTCGGGCGGGCCGGAGCGATCCGCGGCGCCGGCGAGGTAGTGGTCGAAGAAGTCACCCCAGTCCTCGACGACGAGCTCGACGCCGGTCGATCCGGCGAGCTGCTCCGCGGCCCGGCACCGCGGGTCGCGGTCCACCACCAGCAGCCGGCGCCAGGTGGCCGCGCCGCGCTCGCGGGCGCGCCGGAGCTGGCCCGCGTAGAACGAGCCGTAGCAGCCGCCCCCGACGATGACGACCTCGCCGAGCGCGACGCTATCGGATGAGGCGACCGCCATCCACCACCAGGACCTCGCCGGTCACGTAGTCGCCACCTTCGAGCAGGTAGAGCAGCGCCGCTGTCACGTCCCCGGGGCTCCCGAGCCGGCCGAGCGGCGTGGTGCGGGCGAGGCGCTCCCGCTCGGCGGCATCGTACTCCTCGGGGACCAGGACCGCCCCCGGCGCGATGGCGTTCACGGTGACCTCGGGGGCCAGGGCGCGGGCCAGCACGCGCGTCAACATGACCACGCCGGCTTTGCTCACCGAGTGCGCGGCGAAGCCGGGCCACGGCTCGAGCCCGCTCAGGTCGGCGATGTTCACCACCTTGCCGCCCGCCGAGCGGAGCGCCGGCGCGGCGCCCTGGGTGCAGAAGAAGCCCGCGCGGAGGTTGAGGTCGAGCGTGGCGTCGTACTGCTCGGGGGTGGTCTCCTCGAACGACAACCGGTGCATCACGGCCGCCGAGTTGACCAGCACGTCGAGCCCGCCCAGCCCGGCGACCACGCGCCGGGGCAGCTCGGCGGCCGCCGCGGCATCGGTGAGGTCCGCTGGAAAGCAGGCGGCCCGGCCGCCGGCGGCCACGATCTCGTTCCGAAGATCGGCAGCGCCGGCGCCCGACGCGTGATGGTGGATCGCGACCGTCATGCCGCGGTCCGCCAGCGCGCGGGCCATCGCCCGGCCCAGCCGCCGGCCGGCGCCGGTGACGAGCGCGACCCGGCCTCGGAGCTCCATCAGCGGCGCGGCGCGATCGGACGGATCTCGCCGGTGGGCGCGTTCGGCCCGCCGACCGCGAGCTCCATGACCCCGCGGGTCAGGTCGTCCAGCTCGACGTACGCGACGCCCTCGCCCGCGGCCGCCACGTTGTCGCCCGTGCGGGTCATGCCGGGGGCAATGGCGTTGACGCGGATCTTCCGGTTGGCGAGCTCGAGCGCGAGGCTCCGCGTGAAGCCGGCCACCGCCGCCTTGGCCGCGGAGTAGACCGCCATCGGGCTCTGCGGCTCGAAATAGGCGATGGAGGCGACGTTGATGATGCAGCCCTGGGTCTCCGCCAGCGAGGGGATCGCGGCCTGCGAGACCAGGATCGTGGTCTTGAGGTTGATCGCCAGCTCACGGTCCACGTCCTGGGCGGTGAGCTTCTCGATCGGCCCGTAGGTCGTGAGCCCGCCCGCGAGGTTGACTACCACGTCCAGCCGACCGAAGTGCCGGAGCGCCGTCTCGACCGCCAGCGCCGCGATGTCCGGGTGGGTCAGATCGCCGGCGCAGGGCCGGGCGTCGACGCCGAGGGCCGCGAACTCGCGAACCCGTTCGGCCACACCGACCGCATTGAGGTCGCAGGCCACGATGCGGGCGGCCGCGCGGCCGAACGCGAGCGCCACCGCGTTGCCGATCTGTCCGGCTCGGCCCACGCCGGTCACGAGCACTACCTTGCCGCGGAAATCGAACGCGGGTCCCGCCATGGGGTCACCTCAGGGCTTCGAGAACGATCTCCGCGCCGGGCGCGCCCGCCTGGCTGTACACGACGGTCCCGTCCTGCTCGATCAGCACGACCGACCGCGCGATGGAGGAGCCGTCGGGCCGCACCGCGCCGTACGCCGTCGCGATGCCGAGCCCGGGGTCCGACAGCAGGGGAAACGGGAGCCGGAGCCGCGCGGCGTATCCGGCATGGCTTTCCGCCGGCGCCGGATTGACGCCGAAGGGGCGGACCTGCTGGCGCTCGTAAAGGGGGAGGTCGTCGCGCACGGCGGACAGTTGTCGGTTTCAGCCAGGTGTGTCGTTCCCGGGGTAGAAGGCGAGGAGCACGCGACCCGAGGCGAGCAGGTCGCGCAGCGCGTACCGGCGCCCGTCCGACCCGTCGGCGGCGAACGGCGGGGCCATGGCGCCGACGGCGATCAGGTGGCTCACGGCACCGCCGGGGCGGTGGGGCCGGCGGGCAGGCGCTCGAGTCGCTCGAGCCACTCGAGCGGCACCTCCTGGGAGCCGAGGGCGCCGTGGGTCTCGCCGGGCTCGGGATCGCCGTGCCAGTCGCTGCCGCCGGTTCGGAGCAGGTCGAGCCGTAGCGCGATGCCGGTGAGTCGGGCCCGCAGGTCGGCATCATGACTGGGATGGCGGACCTCGACCGCGTCGAGGCCTTCGCGCTTGAGGCGCTCGAGGAACGAGCGGGTACCCCGCTCCTTGAGATGCGCGACGGACACCATGCCGCGCACGCCGTGCACCATGTCGGCGACCTCGCGGAACGAGGGCAGCACCTTGTCCACGAACGCGGGACGTCCCCGGCCGATGAAGCGGTCGAACGCGTCGGAGATGTCGATGGCCCCGCCCTGGCGGACGATGGCGCGCGCGACGTGCGGCCGGCCCACCGCCCCGCCCTTCGAGTGCCGCAGCACGTCGTCGAAGTCGAGCTGGACTCCGAGATTCTGCAACCGGCTCACCATCTCGCGGCCCCGGCGGACCCGGTCGGCGCGGCGGCGTTCCAGGAAGCCCTCGAGCTCGGGGGAATGCGACGGCAGGAAATAGCCGAGGACGTGCATCTCGCCCCACGGCGCCGCACAGCTGAACTCGCAGCCGCCCACGACCCGAACGCCCAGGGACTCGCCGGCCGCGATCGCCGCCGGCACGCCGGCGACGGTGTCGTGGTCGGTCAGCGCCATGGCCGCGAGGCCCGCGGCGCGGGCGCGCGCCACCACGGCATCCGGCGGAAGGCTCCCGTCGGACGCGGTGGAGTGAACGTGGAGGTCCACCAGGCCGGCTGACGGCACGCCGGCGGAAGTCAGCGTCGGTACCCCATCTCGGGCGCGGTCCAGGACGGCTGCGAGTGCGCCAGGAGCTCCCGCAGCTCCTGGTCGCTCAGCTGGCTCAGCGACAGCTCGCGGCTCTTGGCGCCGAGCGGCGTGTAGCGCGCGACGCGCTGCTCGCGATCCGGGCCGGTGCCCCGGCTGAAGACCAGGCCGAACTCGTCCTTGGTATACTGCGTGCTCCGGCCGCTCACGGCGACCCCCCACGGCTCGCCGTGCACCTCGATGATGCGTCTCGGCATTACCCCTCGCTCCTCACTTCCTCCCACAGATCCCAGGCGCCGTAGTCGTACTCGGCGGCGGCGCGTGTCCGCGCCTCGAGCCGCCGTTCGTCCTCAGGCGGGACCGCCACGGCCCGGTGCGTGGCTTCGTCGCCGCTCTCGCTGCACTCGAGGAACTCGCCGGCGCGCCCCGCCCGGCGGAACAGCCACAGCCGGCGGCCGCGGGTCGCGTGCAGCGCCGCGAGCTCGCGGACCGCCGCCAGGTATTCGCCTTCCTGTCCCGCGCGCACCCTCACCCGCGACACGGTGAGCGTGCGGGCCACGTCAGGCCGCGCCTTCCGGAAACTCCTGCAGCGACCGCTTGAGCTCGGCCATGAACCGGTCGGCGTCGGCCCCGTCCACGATCCGGTGGTCGAACGCGAGCGACAGCATCCCCTTGGTGCGGACGGCCAGCGTGTCGGTCCCGTCCACGGTGATGACGGCCGGCTGCTTCTCGATGGTGCCGACGCAGAGGATCGCGGCCTGGGGCTGGTTGATGATCGGCGTACCGATCACCGACCCGAACACGCCTGGATTGGTGATGGTGAAGGTGCCGCGCTGCACGTCGTCCGGGCTCAGCTTCTTGGTGCGGGCGCGCTCGCCCAGATCGTTGATCGCTCGCGCGATGCCGATGAGCGAGAGCTCGTCGGCGTGCTTGATGACGGGCACGATGAGGCCCCAGTCGAGCGCGACGGCGATCCCCAGGTTGATGTCGCGCCGGATGACCGTGCTCTCCCCGCTCACGGCGGAGTTAACCACCGGGTGCTTCCGCAGCGCGTCGGCCACAGCCTTCGCGATGAACGCGAGGTAGGTGAGGTTCACGCCGCGGTCGGCATATTCCTTCTTCTTCTTGGCCCGGATCTGGGCCACGCGGGTGTAGTCGATCTCGAAGATCGTGTTCACGTGTGGCGAGACGCGCCGCGACATCACCATGTGCTCGGCCGTGAGCTTGCGGATGCGGGACCAGGGCTCGACCCGGTCGCCGGGCCAGGCCTCGACCGCCGGGGCATGGGCCGGTGCCGGCGCCGGACTCGCCGCCGCCGCGGGCT
>JBOHSB010000273.1:0-24736 GCA_050733015.1 Gemmatimonadales bacterium | reverse complement strand
GGGTTGGAAGGACCCGAAGGCCCTGGAGCGGTACCCCGCCGGCAGCGAAGCCAGGCGGCGCATGGAGCGCCGGCTCGCGTCGGGGACGCTGTGGGATGCGTTCCTCGGCCACCTCGCGTCGAGCGGCGTGCCGGTGCCTCGGGCGGACCTGGAGCGAGACGTCACCCGACGGGTGGAGTCCTCGCCCGCCCTCCGCGAGGTCCTGATCTCGGTGTACCGGGGACGCGCGGCGCTGGCGGAGCTGTGCGAGCGGCTGGTGGATCTCGACGAGGGGATCATGGAGTGGCGCTACCGGCACGTGAAGATGGTGCAGCGGACAATCGGGACCCGCCGGGGCACCGGTGGAAGCGCGGGCGCGGATTACCTCCTCGCTACCCTGAATCAGCCGCTGTTTCCGGATCTCTGGGCGATTCGCACCGAGCTCTAGGCGTCGGCGGGTTCACCACGGAAGCACGGAAGACGACGGAGGCTGCACGGAGCGGTGGCGTCAGCGCAGTGTTCTCCTGAGGCCGTGGGGTAGGCGGTCGACGTTGAAGTTCATCAGGAGGCCAGCGGGCACCCTCTGCAGCCGCATATGGGTCATCAGTTGGGCTGAGTGAATCGGCAGGAGCTTGTCGACTGACTTGATTTTCAACAATTAGGGACCCTTCAATCAGGAGATCACCTCTACGGGGCTCTTCCAACGCACCTGTGACTATCCACACTCCTGAGGAACTTCGTGCGGCTTCCGTGTCTTCCGTGCTTCCGTGGTGAACTCCCGCACCGGAAGTCGGCGGCGAAGTGGCCGAAGCTCTGAGCGCGGCGCTGAACCTCCCCACACCTAACCCTATGGACCCCGCCTCCCTCTACGCCTCCCCCAACGCCCTCGCACCGCACTATTCCCGGTTCGCCGTGTCGGAGCGCCTCCTGCTCACGGGCCACTCCCATCAGGCCTGGCCCGACCGTGGCTTCGAGGGTCAGCAGGCTGCCTGGCAGGACGCGGCCCGCTTCGTGGACGACAAATGGGACCAGGCGTTCGCCCAGGCCGAACGGGTCCGCCAGGGATTTGCGGGCCTCCTGGGAGACGCGGGAGGTGGCATCGCCCTCGGGGCAAACACGCACGAGCTGCTCGTCCGCCTCCTCTCCGCGCTGCCCCTGAGGACCCGCCCTCGCCTGGTGACCACCGACGGCGAGTTCCATAGCATCCGCCGGCAGCTCGACCGCCTCGAGGAGGAGGGTCTCGCCATCGTGCGGGTCCCCGAGGCCCCGCTCGAGTCGCTGGCCGCCCGACTGAGCAGCGCGGTGGACGCCCGCACGGCCATGGTGCTGGTCTCGGCCGTCTTCTTCGATACCGGACGGATCGCCCGTGGGCTGGCCGACGTGGCCGCGAGCTGCCGGCGCCACGGGAGCGCACTCCTGGTCGACGCGTATCACGCGCTCAACGTGGTGCCGTTCTCGCTGGAGGAGGAGGGGCTGCTGGATGCCTTCGTGGTGGGCGGCGGATACAAGTACTGCCAGCTCGGCGAGGGGAACTGCTTCCTGCGCCTCCCGAGGAACACCGACCTTCGGCCGGTGGTCACCGGGTGGTACAGCGAGTTCACGGTGCTGGCGGACCGGCAGCGCGCGGATCGGGTGGCCTACGGCCAGGGGGGTGACCGGTTCGCCGGATCGACCTACGACCCGACCAGCCATTACCGCGGGGCCGCGGTGTTCGACTTCTTCCGCCAGCAGGGCCTCACGCCGGCGCTGCTGAGGGAAGTGAGCCAGCACCAGATCGGGCTGCTCGCCTCGGCGTTCGACGCGCTCGACCTCGACCCCGCGGTCTTGGGCCGCGACCGCGGCTGCCCGCTCGCGGAGCTTGGTGGGTTCCTCGCGCTCCATTCCCCGGCCGCGTCGACGCTGGTGCGGCGGCTCCGGGCGCGCGGGGTCTGGGCGGATGCCCGAGGCGAGGTCCTCCGGCTGGGTCCGGCGCCGTATATCTCGGACCGGCAGCTGCGTGACGTGGTGGGGCTGCTGGGTGAGGTCGCGCGTGAGCCAGCAGCCTGAGGCTGGCTAGGGATCCACTAAGTTGCCGGCCCTCAACGGCTTGACCATTGCGCGGGACAGGGTCAGGCGGGCGCCGGTGTCCCTGCCGGTTGGTGTGGGGCGGGGTCGCCGAGCCCGATCTGCTTGGCCATTTGAGACGGCGGCACGATGCGGAATCGGAAACGTTGTTCCACCAGCTGCCGGACTTTCCGCCCGTCTCGCCGGGCGGGACGAAAGCGCATCAGGCCGAGCGCATTGCGGACCGACTGCGTGAAGCGGGGATCGTCACTGCGTTGCACCTCGATGCTGGTGGTGTCCACCACGCCGATGGTGTCCACCACGTAGGTGGCGTCCACCTGACCCTCAGCGCCGATGGCCAGCAGGTCCGACGGGTAAACGGGGGCGGCGCTGGTCTCGTAGCGCTCGACGAGCTGGTCTACCTGGAGCACGCTGAAGACGCTGTCCGGCACGAACGGCGACGTTGGACCGAACGGCAGCTGGCCCCGCGCGCCGCTTCGGTCCCGCGGGCCCCGGGCCGCGCGCGCCAGGGTCCGCATCGGCCGGCTCTCGCCCAGGGTGACGAGCAGCCGCCCGTTCTCCAGGTCCTGCCCAAGCCGGCCCCACTGAATGGTCTCGACCTGCCGCGACCGCACGGCCACCCGATCGGGCGGCAGGAGGAAGAACACCCTGGCTTCCCGCTCGTCGGTTGGGATCCTCGTCCCCTCCGCGGTGGCGCCAACGGCCAGCCAGACCAGCCCCGCGTGAGCCAGGACGCTGACCAGGGCGCACTCCGTGACCTGGAAAAAGCTCCGGTGGGACTCCAGCAGGGTGAGTTGCATACCCGAATCCGTCCGCCGCTCCGAGGCTGCGACACCGCGTGACCGCACATATATGACGAACGTCCGCGGATCGGCAATACTGGCCCCCGCCCCGGCCTTGACGGGCCCGGGCCCAGCGTGAATCTTGGCGGCGCGATGCCAACGGGGCATCGCGCTCTCCCCTCGAGCTCGATGGACCAGAGGCAGCCCTACCGCTCCGCTCTGTCGCCCCCGCCGGGAGTCCTCATCGCATCCATTGCTCGGAGGACAACATGGCGCAAGCAACCACACTCTCACCCCAGGCGCTCATCGACGTCGCCAAGGCGACCGTCACGAACTACAACGACCGGAATTGGGCCAAGGCCAAGGGCGGGATCACCCCGGACTTCGTGTACGACGAGGTCTCCACCGGCAGAAAGGTGACCGGGGCCGACGAGACCCTGGAGCTCTGGAAGGGTTGGGCCCTGGCGTTTCCCGACTCCAAGGGCACGATCCACAACGCCCGGGCGACCACCGACGGCACCGTGGTGCTCGAGGTCACCTGGAAGGGCACCCACAAGGGACCGCTGCACACGCCGACCGGACCGATCGCCGCGACCGGCAAGCCGATCGAGGTCCGCGCGTGTGCCGTGCTGGAGATCGCAGGCGAGCGTGCCCGCGCCGAGCGGCACTACTTCGATATGGCGACGCTACTGCGGCAGATCGGTGTGAACGGGTAGCGGCGATCGCGCGCCGCGGGATCAGACGGCGAGAGGCCGGCCGGGTTCGGCCGGCCTTTGCGCAGGCGCCGGCGGGCGGTGGTCGTCCCACCATTGGCGGCACCGCACGGGGGTCCATCTCCGCTCCAGGCGCACGGCATCGAGGCGGGCCTGCAGCTCGTCCGCGGTCTGCGGTCGCGCCTCGGGCCGCTTCGCGAGACAATCGAGGATCAGGGCCTCCAGCTCGGCGGGAGCAGACGTAGACGTTGGCCGGCTTGATGTCGCCGGCCCGACCCTGCCCGATCCAACCCTTTCCGTGGACCGGCTGTCCAAGCCGTGAACCTTGCCACGGATCGTTCTCGTGACCGTGCTTCTCGGTGCCCTGATGGCCATACAGCTGCAGTTTGTGGCCGCCGCGCCCCCCGTCCCGACGTCCACCACGGTCCAGGCCACCCGAACGGCCGAGCCGCTGGTGCTCGACGGCAAGGACGAGGACGTCGTCTGGCGGTCCGCGCCGCCCATCGACGGGTTCCTCGAGGCCAAGCCGACCGAGGGCGCCCAGCCCCAGCTCAGGACCGAGGCGCGGGTGGCCTACGACGAGCACAATCTCTACGTGTTCGTCCGCGCCTTCGATCCGCACCCCGACAGCATCGTGAGCCTGCTCTCCCGCCGCGACGACCAGACGGCCTCCGACTACGTCTCCCTCATGCTCGACCCTTACCACGACCGGCGGACGGGGTACGAGTTCTCGGTGAATCCCGCGGGGGTCAAGACGGACTACGCGATCTACAACGATGGCGACGAGGACGTCGCCTGGGACGCGGTCTGGGACGCCGCAACCCGGATCGATTCGCTCGGCTGGACCGCCGAGTACCGCATTCCACTGTCGCAGCTCCACTACTCGTCGAAGGGCGGGGGGACGTTCGGGCTCCTCATCTGGCGGGTCATCCAGCGGCGCACGTCGACGGTGACCTGGCCGCTCTACCGCACCTCCCGCTCCGGCTTCACCTCGCAGTTCGGGAGCCTGACCGGCCTCGACGGCCTGGGGAGCCCGGGCCGCGCGGAGATCACGCCCTACGTGCTGACCAAGAACGTGCAGAACCTCAAGTCCACCGACCTCGGCCGGAACCAGGACGTCTCGGTCGGCGGCGACCTGCGCTACCGGGTCGCCTCGAACCTGCTGCTCAACGCGACGGTCAACCCGGACTTCGGTCAGGTGGAAGCGGACCCGTCCGAGCTCAACCTGAGCGCGTTCGAGACCTTTTTCACCGAGCGGCGGCCGTTCTTCGTGGAGGGGAAGGGGCTGTTCACCTTCACGGTGAACTGCGTGGTGGTGGTGGATTGCAACACCGGTGAGGGGCTGTTCTATTCCCGCCGGATCGGGCGCTCGCCCGAGCTCGCCGACGTGTACGGTGACGCGGCGTCAGCCTCGGCCACCAAGATCCTGGGCGCCGCCAAGGTCACCGGCCGCTTGCCCGGCGGGTTCTCGCTGGGCGTGCTCGACGCGGTCACGGACCACGTCACCGGTCCGGGGAGCACGACGCTCGAGCCCGCCACCAACTTCGCGGTGGTCCGCGGCAACCAGGACTTCCGGGGCGGCGAGGGGAGCGTCGGGTTCATCCTGACCGGCGTGAACCGCTCGCTCGACGTCTCGAGCGCGCCGTATCTCCACCGGAGCGCCTATAGCGGCGGCGTGATGGGACGCTGGCGGTTCAGCGGGCGGTACGAGGTGTCGGGCTCGTTCGACCTGAGCCGGGTGGCTGGCGATACCGCGGCGATCGCCCGGACCCAGCAGGACCCGGTCCACCTGTATCAGCGCCCCGACGGCGGCGAGACCTTCGATCCGACCCGGACCTCGCTGACCGGCACCAACCAGGAGCTGCGGTTCGCCAAGGTGGGAGGCAAACGGCTCCACTTCGAGACCGCGTACCAGCGGCGCACGCCCGGATTCGAGATCAACGATATCGGCTTCCTGCGCCAGGCCGACCAGCAGGCCTGGACCAGCTGGGCCAACCTGGTGTTCAACCAGCCCAATCGGATCTTCCAGTCGCTGCGGTGGAACTTCAACAACTGGGAGTACTGGACCAGCGACGGGCTGCCCACCGAGCGGGCCTTCAACACTAACGTGCACATCCAGTGGACCAACCGCTGGTGGCTGCACATGGGCGGCACGGTCGGACAGATGGGCGCGACCTACTGCGACCGGTGCGCCCGCGGCGGGCCGGCCATCCGCCAGGACCCGTACCTCTCGCCCTGGATCACCATCGCGGGCGACGACCGCCGTCCACTGGTGCCGAGCCTGTCGGCCAACTACACCCGGGGGGACCAGGGCCGCTCCGAGACTATCGACGTGTCGCCCGAGCTCGACTTCAAGGTGTCCACCCGGTTCACCACGTCACTCAGCCTGGAGTACAATCACAACCGGAACGACGTGCAGTACTTCGACACCTTCACCGACGCGGGGGGCCAGCCGCACTACACCTTCGCGCACCTGGCGCAGAAGACGCTGAGCCTCACCTGGCGGCTGGGCTACACCTTCACGCCCACCACGACGCTTCAGGTGTACGCCTCGCCGTTCGTCTCCAAGGGCACCTACAGCGACGTGCGCGAGATCGCCGACCCGCGCGCGAGTGAATTCTCGGCGCGCTTCCAGCCATATGGCGACCCGGCCGTCGCCAACGACCCCGGCGGGTTCAACTTCCAGCAGTTCCGGTCCAACGTGGTGTTCCGGTGGGAGTACCGGCCGGGGTCGACGCTGTTCCTGGTCTGGAGCCAGGGACGGGAGGGCTCGGCGGACATCGAGGGGACCCGGTCGTTCGGAGCGGACCTGGGTGATCTGTTCGGGAGGCGGGCGGACGATACGTTCCTGGTGAAGGTGTCGTACTGGATCACGCCGTGAGGCAGGCAGAGCCCGGGCGGCCGTAGCCCTGGTCTAGCGAGCCGCCAGCGCCTCCGCCGCGAGCTTCGGCTCGCGCTCCATTGGGCTGCGCGACCGATGCACCGGATCGGCGCCGATGGTCCCGACGAGGGCGGTCAGGTATTCGCGTCCGCTTACCCGCTCCAGCTCCGCGCGGGCGTGCTCGAGCCGCGCGGGGATGCCGAGTCGCTTGGCCTCGTCTCGATGGCCGGCGCGGGCCAGGAAGTCGGACAGGCTGCGCGTGTGGCGCTCCCAAAGCGCGATGTCCCGCTGCTGCTTCACCGCCAGCCGCTCGTGGTACCACTCGCTCGCGAGCAGCGATTCCCGGGTGAAGAGCGCGCGGATCTCGGGGTGGTTGGCGTCCTTCCCCTCAAACTGCCCGTGGGCCATGATGTGGAGCAGTGCCCGCAGGGGCGGGCTCGCATCCTCGATGGTCCCGTCCTCGAAATAGGCGGCGGCCACGCGCTGCTGCGCCTCGACGATATTGTTGATACCATCGGCGAACACCGCCGGGTCCTGCGTCTCGGGCTTGAGGATCTCCTCAGCGAGGACCGCCGTGGGATTGTCGAACACCCGGCCGAAGTAGGTGTGCACGAACTTGGCCGTGATCCGGTAGCCCAGCCGGCTCGCGAGCACCCGTTGCCCCGCGTACTCGTAGTCCGCCAGCCGCTCGAGGTGCCCGGCCTCGATCAGCCGCCTGGGGTCGCGCTCGTGGGGGTACAGCCGGCACCAGATCTCCGGGATCAGCAGGCTGATGTCGTGATCCACCCGATACCGCGGGCCGATGAATCCCGCCGCCGAGCTGAACCCGCCGTAGCCGGTGAGCAGCATGGAAACGAGCGCGTTATTGAGGTCGGCGGTCGCGGCGAGGGCGTTGAACGGGCCCTTGGTGAGCGCGCCCTCGGAGCCGGCGCCGGTGGTGCTGGGCGACGTGCCGGTGAGCGAGCACACGTAGTCCATGAACAGCTCGGGTAGTTCCTGGTAATGGATCGGCCCGTAGACGCAGAGGGGCCGGATGCCTTCCTCGGGCCGGTTGTTCCGCCGGCCCGACATCACGCTGATCACGGGGAACAACACCGGCGCGTGGAGCGGGACCCGGCGATAGAGCCGCGCACCCATCTCCGCCACGTAGCGGTCGCGGGGGCGCGCGAGGTCGGGCCGGAGCTGCAGGTAGCGCGGGTTCTTGGTCGGCTTGCCGCCGACCAGCCGCGGCTGGGCGGAGCAGATCGAATAGCCGCCGTCGGTCCGCGCGGCGTTCCGGGCCACGTGCTCGCGCATCGGGAGGGTGAAGGCGTCGTGCACCGCGACGTCCTCCACCAGGTGGACGGCGTCGGCCGGGGTGAGCGGCTGGAAGTTGGAGCAGAACAGTCCCGGCGCCGACATGTCCTCCTCGGTCTGGCGGTCGAGCCCGGGGTGGATCGCGTCATCGGGGCGCTGGAACAGGCGGAACTCGCAGTTCTGGGCGAGCTTGAGGCTCGGGTGGCCGTCATACTCGCCGGGGAGCCCCACCAGTCGGCGCGCGGGGACGACCACGGACGCGGTGATGTCGTCCTCCATCTGGACCTTGTCGGCCGCGACGAAATCCTGCCGCAGCTTGTAGGTGCGCCACGCGCCGCTCTCCTCGCGCCCGATCCGGAGGTAGTTGGCGACCAGCCGCCGTCCCTCGTACTTGAGCTCGTGGCCCGGCGCGCCATTGATGATGTCGACGCTGAAGTGGCTCCGCCAATCGTCGCCCCACTCGGGCTGGTGGAAGCGCTTGATGACGAATACCAGCGCCCTGAGGTGGTTGGGAATGCTCTCCAGCCAGGCGTTGTACTCCGGCGTGAACTCCGCGGGGTTGGGCGTGAGCAGCTTGATGACCGACCCCAGCGAGCGCTCGGGGGAGAGGATCGACCGTGAGGCCTCGCGGCCGTCCCCGGCGCGGAGCTCCGGCAGGCGCGCGTCGTCGTAGCTCCGGTCGAAGATCGCCTGGACGGCATCCATGTCGTCCGCGAAGCTCCCGACGTGGAAGGACCCCGGCAGGATCGCGTCCACCAGGCTCTTGCTGATCTCCGACTTGCCCCCGCCCGACACCGTGCACGGCTTGTGGCAAAAGGCGCCTTCGGGCACCGTCCCGATCAGCCGCCAGCTCGGCGCGGCCCCGTGCTTGGCCATCCGGATCTTGTAGCCGCTGGGATGGATGTAGATCCGCCCCGGCAGGAGCTTGAGGTGCTGCTCCTGGGCCTTGTGGGTCCAGGTGATGTCCTGCCGCTTGACGTCGATCTCCATGTCCTCGGGCATGTAGTGGATCTCGGGGTACACCGTGTCGGTGGCGTAGCCCGAGGGGTGGTAGGTGGCGCGCTGGGCCACCAGCGCGAGCATCTCGCTGAAGCGGTGGTTGGCGCTCACGATCCGCACCTGCTCCGGCACGAACCGGTCGCCCAGGTTGAAGGTCGCGAAGGCCAGCGCGCCGCCCGCGTGCTCCTCCTCGGCCAGCCCGTACAGGTTGGCGCTGTACCCGATCTGGGTCTTCACTTCCTTCTTGCATTAGCCGAAGTAGTTGTCGGCCAGGATCGTCACCATCACGCCCTCGAGGCTGCGTGAGGTGATCTTGAATGGCCGCCCCTCGTTGTACAGCTCGCTCTCGTCGGTCCAGCACATGCCCGCCGCGCGCTCGCGCTCGCTCGCACGGCTCGCGTGCGGCAGCCCGACGTCCTTCTTGCGCAGCTTGGTGAGATGGGGCGCGAGGATGACGCAGCCGCTGTGGCCGGTCCAGCCGTCCACGTCGAGGCCGGCGTCGTTGGCAGGCAGGTAGGGATCGCCGGCGTTGCCGAAGATGCTCTCGACGAAGTCGAGGTTCGACACGAGGCCGCCCGGCACGAAGCACCGGACCTCGAGCCGTTTCTCGGGCAGCATCTTGGGCACCGCGGGGCACACCAGCGGACGCAGCAGCAGGGACACCATGGTCTCGACCGGCTCGGGCCAGCCGGCCGTGAAGGGGAGCCGCATCATGCCCGGGGGCGGCTGCAGCGCTTCGCGCAGCAGTCGGACGTAGGCGCCCAGCGGGACGCGGATCTTGTCGGCGGGAATCGGCAGTCCGCCTTCCGCGACGTGGAACACGCCCTGGGTCGTGCGGCGGTCGCTCACGGGATTGTGCAGCACGCCGTTGTCGAGCCGGTAGCTCGACACCAGCTCGTTCTGCCACGAATCGCCGGCCATCGGCAGGGACAGCTCGCGCGCCAGCCCGTAGCGGTCGAGGATGAGGGTCTCGGCCGGCAGGGTGATCGGCTCGTCCAGGCCGGCACCCCGAGTCAGGCCGTCGATATAGCGCTGGATGCGCCCGTCGGCCGGGCAGAGGTGCTCGGAGAGCAGCCGGGTCTGCTCGCGGTAGCGCGCGAACAGGTCGCCCGTCAGATGGAGGACTTCCTCGTCCCCCGCGTCGGCCGGAATGCGGGCGCCCATGGCGGCCAGCTTGAGCAGGATCGAGCTGACGGCGGCGTGGCGCTCCGGCAGCCACACCGCGCCATCCGGGCGCAGCCCCACCGATCGCTCCAGCTCCATTCCTGGGCCCCCAGGCACGAGGTAAGTCGGGTCGCTCCTCCCAACGTCTCACCGGGAAATACTTCCGTCAATCCGCCTGACGGCTGCGCTGGCTTGGAGGGGCAGAGCGGGCGAGAGAGGAGGATATCCGAGAATCAGACCTTCTGGACGCCTATCGCCAGCGCCGAGAAGGCGGCCAGCTTGAGCGCGGCGATCACCCCGTGCCACATCTCCCAGCGATTCCGGTAGGACGCCCAGTCGGCGGCAAGCGACGAGGGGGTCCAGGTGAGGCAGATCACTCGCCCGCGGACGCCGGGGAATTAGGGTGCGGGGAGCGCCGGTCCGGCCGGCATGTCTACGAAACCGAGGAGGGCATATGCTGGGCGATAGCGATGCGATCGCGACCATTCCCGTCAAGAACATCGACGTGGCCAGGAAGTTCTATCAGGACAAGCTGGGTCTCATGACGGGGCCGAGCCGGGAGAAAGGGGTGTTGACCTGCAAGAGCGGCGCCTCGTCGGTCCTGGTGTACGAGTCGAAGTACGCCGGGACCAACGAGGCGACGGCCGCCACCTGGGCCGTGGACGACGTGGACGGGGCCGTCGACACCCTCAGGGAGAAGGGTGTGTCCTTCGAGCACTACGATCTTCCCAACATGACCCGCAAGGGCGACGTGCACGTCTCAGGCGGGATGAAGGCGGCCTGGTTCAAGGATCCGGACGGGAACATCCTGGCGCTGGTCAGCCGCTAGTAGCCGCCCGGCCTGATGGCCAGGACGGCGGGTTACCCGGCCGTGCCGACGGCCGCGAGCGCCGCGTTCAGCTCGGATGCGCTCTGCGGCCGTTCGGCCGGTCGTTTGGCCAGGCAGGCCAGCACCAGCCGCTCGAGCGGGGGCGGAATGGGATTGCCGGTCCGCGAGGAAGGCGGCGCCGGCGGCTGCTGGACATGGAGCAGCGCGGTCTGAATGGCCGTCTCGCCCGCGAACACCAGCTCGCCGGTGAGCAGGTAGTACGCGACGCAGCCCAGCGAATAGAGGTCGGCCCGGCCGTCCACGCCGCCCTCGCCGTGCACCATTTCCGGGGCCATGTAGGCCGGCGTCCCGATGGCCATCCCCGCGATACTGGCGAGCGAGTCCTCCCCATCCGAGCCCGCCACCGATTTCACCAGCCCGAAGTCGAGCACCTTCACGAAATCCGGATGCCGGCCGACCCGGCCCAGATGGATGTTGGCCGGCTTGATGTCCCGATGGACCAGCCCCGCGTCGTGCGCCTCCTCGAGCGAGTCGCACACCTGGCGCAGGATGGGGATCACGCGGGCGGCCGGCAGCGCCCCCTCCGCGCGCACCAAGTGCTCGAGGGTGATGCCCTCCAGCAGCTCCATCACCAGATAGAGGCGGCCCTCGTCGGTGGTGCCGAAATCGTACAGCTGGACGGTGTGCGGCGATTTGAGCCGCGCCGCCGCCTCGGCCTCGCGCCGGAACCGCGCCGCGGCCAGCTCCGCCTTGGCGCCGTCCTCGCTGGCGAAGGTCTCGAGCCGGATGAGCTTGATGGCCGCCGGCCGCGCGAGCATCCGGTGGTGCGCGAGGTATACCTCGCCCATGCCACCGCGTCCGAGCAGCTCGCCGAGGCGATAGCTCCCCATCTCGCGCGCCTTGGTGACCTGCTGGCCGAGCCGGGTCACGACTCCGGAGATCGCCACGGCGACACCGGCCATCAGATAGTTGGGGTAGTGCATCAGAAAGGCGGTGACGGTCCCGTCGAAGTGGTACACCCCGGCCGCACGCGCGACGAGCATCCCGATGGGGTCCATGGACGCCGCGAGGAACGCCGCCCACGCCATCTTCCTGGGTTCCGCGGGGAGAATCGCGGCGGTCATGATGATGACCGGCCCGATCCAGGTGATCATCGGCCGGGCGTCGATGGTCGTGGTGGAGACCGGGCCCCAGTGGATCATGACTCCCAGGTCGATCGCGGTGAGCACCAGGTACACGAGCCCCAGGTTGATCACGAACTCCGGGCTCCGGTGGGTCACCCGCAGGATGAAGTAGAGCCCGATGGAGGTGACGAAACCGACGGTGGCGACCGCGTCGATGAACCGGAAGCTCGTTGCGCGTGGATCGCCCGGCGTGACGAAGTAGACGGCCAGGTGGCCCAGGGTGGGGGCCAGGAACCAGAGACCCGCCGCCAGGAGCGCCAGGATCTGGAGCCGCCTGGTGGCCTGGCGCAGCAGGTCGTCGGGAAGCCGGCGGGGGCGGCCCGGGGCGGTCTGCAGGTCGGCCGGGGTTTCCGACGTGAGCCGTCCGATGACGCGAGACGTAGGCATGAGGGGACTCTAGGCGGCTCGCGGTCGAATCACCACGGGCGGCGGGTTCATCCCCGTTCGGGGCTATGAGGCGGTCCAGATCGCGCGTCGGGTGAAGAGCGCGATCGGGATCCCGATCAGGACGGCGTGGACCACGATGCTGAGCGCGACCCAGACCGGGTCCTTGGCCCGGCCGTGCCCCGCGGCCGACAGGGGGACGACCACGTAGTTCATGACCACGTACAGCAGGAGCCCGTACGCCGCGCCGAACGGCACCGGACGCCGGGCGAGGACCGGCACCCGCCGGGCAACGAGGTAATAGGTCAGCGACATGGTGGTGGCGATGAAGAAATGGAGGGCGAGCCCGAGGATCGCGGTGGACCAGCCGCCCTTGAAGCTGTCGGCGCCCAGCAGCCCGGCGGCGACCGACTGGAAGATGCGCTGCGCGGGAACGCCGGCCCTGATCGCCCAGAACACGCAGGCGTAGGTGATGTCGAGCGCGCCGGCCACCAGCCCGCCCGCAAGCACGAACCGCAAGGGCCTCGATGCAGGGGTCAGGCAACCACCGATGGATGAGGTCGCGGGTGGGGACGTCCTCCGCTGGGCCAGCCACACGCGGCCCGGCTCGCCGGTCGCGGTGATTGGGCGCACACCGCGTCGCCTGCGTTCGCCCTGGAGCCCGGCGAGTCGGCGCGGCTAGATTAGGCGGGTCAGCCTTTCGCCGTAGTTCACCGCTCACGGGCTGCGCCCGCCTGCCCGGGGGCCGACCCCAGACCCGCCAATGTCCGTCTGACCTCGCTTCGCTTTTCCCGTCTCTTCGCCGGAACCGCCGCCCCCCCGGACGATCTCCTCACGGGCCCCATTCGCGGCGAGCTGCTGGGCGCCGAGCATCTCGCCGAGCGGGCGCGTGCTCTCGCGCGGGCCCAGCGGGTCGCCGCCAGGCCTACCCGCCGTCGCGCGCGGCTGCTGGTCCGGCTGGACGAGACCCGCCGGATTCTGGACCAGGCGCACGACCGCCTCGCGGCCGCCGCCGACCGGGACGTGAACGTGAGCCCCGCCGGCGAATGGCTGCTGGACAATCTGCACGTCGTCCAGGAGCACATCCGCGAGGTTCGGGAGAGCCTGCCCCGGGGCTACTACCAGGAGCTGCCCGAGCTGGCGGCCGGCGCGCTCGCGGGCTATCCCCGGGTGTACGAGATCGCGATCACCCTGATCTCCCACACCGAGGCCCGGGTCGAGCTCGAGAGCGTGGACCTGTTCCTGGGAGCGTTCCAGGAGGTCCGCCCGCTGGCCATCGGCGAGCTGTGGGCCATTCCCGCCATGCTCCGGCTGGGCCTCATCGAGAGCGTCCGCCGCATGGCGCTCCGCACCGTGCGGCGCCTCGATGAGATGGAGGCGGCCGACCAGTGGACCGCCCTCCTCGCCGACACCGGCGACCGGACCCCGGCCGCCGCCGCGGCTCTCCACCAGTTCGTCTCCAACCCGCCCCCGCTCACGCCGACCTTCGTCGCGCGCCTGCTGGCCCAGCTCCGGGCCGCGGGCGGCGCGCACCCCCCGCTGCTCCGGCTGGAGCACTGGATCGCGGAGCAGGGGATGCAGGCCGAGGAGGCGGCCGCGCGAGCCAACGAGCGGGTGGCGCTCACCCAGCTCACGATGGCCAACAGCATCACCAGCCTGCGCGGCATCGCGCGGATGGACTGGGAGGCGTTTGTCGAGCGGCAGAGCGCGATGGAGGCGGTGCTCCGGCGGGACCCGGGAGGTATCTACGCCGGGATGACGTTCGAGACCCGGGACCAGTACCGGCACGTGGTCGAGCGGATGGCCAAACGGTGTCACAAGGACGAGCCGTCCGTCGCGCAGCTGGCGGTGGATCTGGCGCTCGCCGCGCCCTCCAACGGCGCGGCCGACGCCGACCGGCGCCGGCACGTGGGCTACTACCTGGTGGATGAAGGCCTCGCGGAGGTCGAGCGGCAATTCGAGTTCCGGCCGCCCCCCGGCATGCGGCTCTACCGCTGGGCGCTGCGGCACCCGAACGTCGCGTTCGTGGGCGGGATCGCGGCCGGAAGCTTGGCCGCGATCCTGGCCGTCCTGTGGCTCGCCGGGGCGGACGCGCGCGCGGCGTGGCCGCTGGTGCTCCTGTTCGCGCTCATTCCGGCCAATGACATCGCGGTGGGCGCGATGAACCAGCTGCTCACGGCGGTCCTGCCGCCGCGGCGGCTGGCCAAGCTCGACCTGGTCCGCCATGGCGGCGTGCCCGGGGAGCTGCGCACCGTGGTGGTGGTCCCGACCCTGTTCGGGAGCGTGGAGGCGGTGCGCGAGGCGGTGGACCACCTGGAGGTGCAGTACCTGGCGAACCGGGAAGCCCACCTGCAATTCGCCATCTTGAGCGACTTCACCGACGCCCCCACCGAGACCCGCGAGGGCGACGCCGCCATTCTCGCCGCCGCCGAAGAAGGCATCCGGACGCTCAACGCCGAGTATGCCGCGGGGGGAGAAGACCCGTTCTTTCTGTTCCACCGGCCGCGGCGCTGGAATCCCAGCCAGGGCGTGTGGATGGGCTGGGAGCGGGAGCGCGGCAAGCTAGCCGAGTTCAACCGGTTCCTGCGCGGCGCGGACCCCGGGGCGTTCTCGAGCATCGTGGGTGACCCCACGCCGCTCCGCGGCGCGCGCTACGTGATCACGCTCGACGCCGATACGCTGCTCCCGCCCGACACGGCGGTGCTCCTGATCGGCGCGCTGGCGCACCCCCTCAACCGCGCGGTGTACGATCCGGTCCGGGGGCGCGTGGTGCGCGGGTATGGCATTCTCCAGCCCCGCGTGGGCGTTTCCCTGCCGAGCGCGCACCGCTCGCAGTTCGCGGCCGTGCATTCGGGCCACCCGGGCGTGGATCCCTACACCACCGCCGTGTCCGACGTGTACCAGGACCTCTACGGCGAGGGCAGCTTTACCGGCAAGGGCATCTACGACGTGGACGCCTTCGAGCGCGCCACCCACGAGCGGTTTCCCGAGAACACCCTGCTGTCCCACGACCTGATCGAAGGCAACTATGCCCGCGCCGGGTTCGCCAGCGACATCGTGGTCTACGACGACTACCCGACCCGCTACCTCACCTTCACCCGCCGCAAGCATCGCTGGATCCGGGGCGACTGGCAGCTGCTCCGCTGGCTCACCAACCGGGTGCCGGGCCCAGACGGCGACGAGCCGAACCGGCTGTCGCTCCTGTCCCGCTGGAAGATCCTGGACAACCTGCGACGTAGCACGGTCGAGCTGGCGCAGCTGGCGCTTCTCATCGCGGGCTGGACCATACTGCCGGGCGGGCCGCTGCGGTGGACACTGCTCGGACTGGGCGCGATCGCGGCGCCTCACCTCGTGTCGCTGCTGCTGGCCATGCTGCGGACCCCGCTCGACAAGTCCTGGCGGGCGTACTACGCGGCGGTGGCCCACGACGCGGCCACGAGCGTCCAGCAGGCGGCCCTGGCCATCACTTTCCTCCCACACCAGGCGTGGGTCTCGGCCGACGCGATCCTGCGCACGCTCTGGCGCCTGTGCGTGACCCGGAAACAGCTGCTCGAGTGGCAGACCGCGTCCCAGACCGAACGGCTCATTTCGCCCGGGCCGGGAGCGGCCTGGCGCACCATGTGGCCTGCCGTCGTCCTGCCCTTCGCGCTGCTCGGCGCAGCCAGCCTCGCGGTGGCGCTCGCCCGGGGCCAGGGCGTGGCGTTCCCCGCCCTCATGGGCGCCGCCGTGCCGCTGCTGGTGCTCTGGTCGGTGTCGCCCGCGATCGCCTACGCGATCAGCGCGCCCGCGGTGCGGCGCGAGCGCCGCCTCCCCACCGCGAGCCGGACGCCGGCGATGCGGTACGCGCTGCTCCACTGGCGCTACTTCGATCGTTTCGTCTCCCAGGCCACGCACTGGCTGGCGCCGGACAACTTCCAGGAGGATCCCGAGCCGGTGGTGGCGATGCGCACCTCGCCCACCAACATCGGCCTCCAGCTGCTGGCCACGGTCAGCGCCTACGATCTCGGGTTCATCACCGCGGAGGACATGACCGGACGGCTCGAGCACACGTTCGCCTCGCTCGAGGCGATGCGGCGGTTCCGCGGCCACTGGTACAACTGGTACGATCTGCGGGACCTGCAGGTCATGGAGCCGGCCTACGTCTCGACGGTGGACAGCGGCAACCTGGCGGGCCACTTCATCGCGCTGCGCCAGGCGTGCCTCGCCATCGCCGACGAGCCGGTGTTCGACGGGCGTACCTGGCGCGCGCTCCGGACCGGCCTGCTGCTGGCGGGAGAGCGGCTCCGCGGGACCGGAGCGACGGATACCGAGGCGTCGCGCGGCCTCATCGCGGCCCAGGCGGCGCTGCGCGAGGCGGAGTCAGCCCTGGCGACGGCGGACACCGCCGCCCCCGAGGTTGTGCTGGCCACGGTCGGGCCGGCGCTCGAGCGCGCCTGGGCCGCGCTCGCGCCCGTGCCGCCGCCGGTCGACGGGAGCGAGCCACCGGCCGTCTGGATCGAGTGGGCACTCGGGCTGCTGCGCGAGCAGGAAACGCGCCTCTCGGGTCTCGAGCTGCTGCCCACCGCGGGACGCGACGCGCGGCCGGTCGCGCGATCGGAGCCGTGGCGCGTGGTGGCGGAGCGCTCGCCGGCCGCCGCCGCGCTGCTCTCCCGCCTCGAGATCCTCGCCGACCGCGCCGACGGCTACATGCATGCGATGGAGTTCGGCTTCCTGTACGACAAGAGCCGCGGCCTCTTCTCGATCGGGTACCAGGCCGGGTCGCCGGCCCTGGACGGTTCGCACTACGACCTGCTCGCGTCCGAGGCGCGGCTCGCGAGCTTCCTCGCCGTGGCGCGCAACCAGGTGCCGGTCGAGCACTGGTTCCGGCTGGGCCGCACCCTCACCCGCGCGGCCGGAGCGACGGCGCTGGTCTCGTGGAGCGGCAGCATGTTCGAGTACCTGATGCCGGCGCTGGTCATGCGGTCGTTCCCGTACACCGTGCTGGACGAGACCTGCGAAGGCGCGGTGCGGCGGCAGATCGCCTACGCGTCGGACCGCCGGGTGCCGTGGGGCATCAGCGAGAGCGCGTACAACCTGCGCGACCGGTATCAGACCTATCAGTACCGGGCGTTCGGGGTGCCGGACCTCGCGCTCAAGCGCGGGCTCGGGCGCGACCTCGTGGTCGCGCCGTACGCCTCGGCGCTGGCCGCGCTGATCGCCCCCCAACGGGCTATCGCCAATCTCGGCACGCTCGAGCGGCAGGGCGCGCTCGGCCGCTACGGTTTCCATGAGGCGCTGGACTACACCCGACCGGACCCGGGCCGGCCGTTCGGACTGGTCCGCGCGTTCATGGCGCACCACGTCGGCATGAGCATGGTCGCGCTGGCGAACGCGCTCACCGCCCAGCTGTGGCAGCGCCGGTTCCACAGCGATTCGATGGTGCGCTCGGTCGAGCTGCTGCTCCACGAGCGGCCACCGCGCCGGCTCGAGCTGCAGGAGCCACAGGTGAGCCGGGCCGACGAAGCCCTGCCCGATCCGGAGCTGGAGCGGCCGGTCGTGCGCGAGGTGGGGAGTCCGGATACCCCGGCCCCGCACGTGGCCCTCCTCGGGCACCTGCCGTACACCGTGATGGTGAGCCACTGCGGCAGCGGCTACAGCCGCTTCGAGGAGCTGGCGGTCACCCGCTGGCGGGCCGACGCCACGCTCGACAACACCGGCCAGTTCTGCTACCTGCGCGACGTGGCTGATGGGCGGACCTGGTCCGCCGCCCACCAGCCGGTGTGCGCCGAGCCCGACCGTTACCGGGCGTTCCTCGCCACCGACCGGGTCACCATTCATCGGGTGGACGGCTCGATCGAGTCCCGCACCGAGATCGCGGTGGTGCCGGCGGACGCGGCCGAGGTGCGGCGGATCACGCTCACCAACACCGGCAGCACGCCGCGTGACATCGAGCTCACCAGCTACGGCGAGATCGTGATGGCCCCGCCGGACGCCGACCGCGCGCACCCGGCGTTCGGGAATCTCTTCGTCCAAACGGAGTACCACGCCTGGTGCACCGCCATCACCGCCACCCGGCGCCCGCGCTCGGCGCAGGAGCGGCCGCTCTGGTGCGTGCACGTGGTGGACGATGGCGGGGAGCGGGTAGGGCCGGCCACCTGCGAGACCGATCGCGCGCGCTTTCTCGGCCGCGGCCGCACCACCCGGGATCCGGCCGCGCTGGACCGGGCCGGCGCGTTGTCGGGGTCGACCGGTGCCGTGCTCGATCCCGTGTTCGCGCTCCGCACCCGTGTACACCTGGAGCCGCGGCAGTCGGCCTCGGTCGCATTCACCACGCTGGTGGCCAGCACGCGCGAGCAGGCCTTCGAGCTGGCGGACCGCTACCACCATCCCCGCGCAGCCCAGCGGGCGCTCGACCTCGCGTGGACCTCGGCGCAGGTGGAGCTACGCGAGCTGGGCGTCTCCCCGGGCGACGCGGGCGTGTTTCAGGAGCTGGCGGGCCACCTGTTCTACTCCAATCCCATGCTCCGGGCTTCACAGGAGGAGCTGCGCCGCAACCGTGGCTCGCAGCCACTGCTGTGGACCCTGGGGGTCTCCGGCGACTGGCCCATCCTCCTCGCGACCATCGACTCCGCCGAAGGCCTCCCGACGCTCCGCCAGCTCCTGGCGGCTCATCACTACTGGCGGCGCCGGGGCATGATGGTGGACCTCGTGGTGCTCAACCTGCGTGCGACGAGCTACTTCCAGGACCTAGAGCAGAGCATCATGACCGCGATTCACGGGTCGCGCGCCGGAGGCATGGTCGATCAGCCCGGCGGGGTCTTTGCCCGGCGTCGCGACCTGCTCGCGCGCGAGGTGCTCGCGATGCTGCGGGCCACGGCGCGGATTCACATCGAGTGCGATGGCCGCGCGCTCGGTCGGGTGCTGGTGACGGCGGCCACCAAGGACGACGTGGTGACCGAGGATCTGGCATCGCTGCCCGCCCCGCCGCGGACCGGCCACCGCGGCGGGCCGCTGGGGCTGCTGCGGGTGCTGAGCACCGGCGCGCTGGAGACCGCGCGGAGCGCGCTCGGCTCCGCCGTGACTACGCTATCCACGGCGACCACGGCGGTGGGTCACCGCGACGGCCAACCGTCCTCGACCCGGACCGACGGCGGGCCGCCCGCGGACCACAACGGGTTCGGCGGCGTCGACCCGACGGGCGACTACACCATCCGGGTCAACGGCGATCGGGTGCCCCCGCTTCCCTGGGCCAACGTCATCGCCAACCCGAAGGGGGGCTTCCTGGTCACCGAGCGGGGCGGGGGATTCGCCTGGTGCGGCAGCAGCTATTTCTACCGGCTCACGCCGTGGCACAACGACCCGGTGAGCGACCCGCCGAGCGACGTGCTCTACCTGCGGGACGAAGACACGGGCGACGTCTGGTGCCCGACGCCGGCGCCGGTTCGGGGCCGAGGTGAGTACGCGGTGCGGCACGGCCCGGGCTCGACCACGTTCGAGCACCGGCACGCGGGCGTCGCGACGAGGCTCACGCTGGGCCTCGCGGAGGACGCCGCGGTTAAGCTCTCGCTGCTTCGGCTGACCAATGTCGGCGAGGAGCCCCGCCGCCTCTCGCTCACCGTGTTCGTCGAATGGTCCCTCGGCGCGCAACGGGAGCACACCCAGCACCAGGTACACACCGTGTACGACCGCGAGCGCCGCGCCATCCTCGCATGGAACACCTTCGACCCCCACTTCGGGGGGAGCGTCGCCTTCTGCGCCCTGAGCGAGCCGGTGGCCGGCTTTACCGCCGACCGCCGCGAGTTCCTCGGGCGCAACGGGACCCGTGCGGCGCCGGCGTCCCTGGCGGTTCCGCTCACCGGCACCACCGGCTCGACGCTCGATCCCTGTGCGGCGCTCCGCTGCCTGATCCAGCTCAAGCCGGGCGAAACCCGTGAGCTCGTGGTCGTGCTCGGCGCCGCGGACGGCGAGGCCGCGGCGAAGGAGGCGCTCGACCGGCTGACCGATCCGGTGCGGGCACGGACGGCCGGCGAGAGCACCGTCGCCCGCTGGAATGAGCGCCTGTCGGCGATCACCGTCCGCACGCCCGATCCGTCGTTCGACGTGATGCTCAACCGCTGGCTGTTGTACCAGGCGCTGGCCTGCCGCATCTGGGCCCGTTCGGGACTCTACCAGAGCAGCGGGGCCTACGGCTTCCGCGACCAGCTGCAGGACGGGATGGCCCTGGTCTACTCGGAGCCCGGCCTCGCCCGCGAGCACATTCTCCGTGCCTCGGGGCGCCAGTTCGTCGAGGGTGACGTGCAGCACTGGTGGCACCCGCCCTCGGGCCGCGGCGTCCGCACCAAGTTCTCCGACGACCTCGCCTGGCTGCCGTTCGTCGTGGATCAGTACGTCCGCACCACGGCCGACGCCTCCGTGCTCGACGAGATGGTGCCTTTCCTCACCATGCGGCCGCTGGAGCCGCACGAGCACGAGGTGTACGACCTGCCGGCCGTCTCCGGCCAGCTCGGCTCGGTGTACGAGCACTGCCTCCGCGCTCTCAGGCGGGCCTGTACCGCGGGGGCGCACGGACTGCCGCTCATCGGCATCGGCGACTGGAACGATGGGATGAACCGGGTGGGCGTGGAGGGCCGGGGCGAGAGCGTCTGGCTCGCCTGGTTCCTGATCGCCACCCTGCGCGGATTCGCCGTGCACGCCGAGCGGCGGGGCGACGCGTCGGTGGCGGCGGAGTTCCTCCGCCAGGCCGACACCTACGCGCGGGCCGCCGAGACCGGCGGCTGGGACGGCGAGTGGTACCGCCGGGCCTACTTCGACGACGGCACGCCGCTGGGCTCGGCCTCGAGCGACGAGTGCAAGATCGATTCGATCGCGCAGAGCTGGAGCGTGATCTCCGGCGCGGGCGACCCCGCCCATCGCGCCGAGGCCATGCGGTCGCTCGAGCGGTACCTGGTCCGCGAGGACGTGCGCATCCTCCCGTTGTTGACCCCGCCCTTCGACAAGACGCCGCACGACCCCGGCTACATCAAGGGATACCTGCCCGGCGTGCGCGAGAACGGAGCACAGTACACTCACGCGGCGCTCTGGGCGGTGCTGGCGACGGCGCTCCAGGGCAACGGGAATCGGGCCTTCGAGCTGTTCCAGATGATCAACCCGCTCAACCGCTCGCGGACGCCGGGGGAGGTCGCCGTCTACCAGCTCGAGCCCTACGTGGTCGCCGCCGACATCTACACCGCGGCCGGGCATGTCGGCCGCGGCGGCTGGAGCTGGTATACCGGCTCGGCGAGCTGGATGTACCGGGTCGGGCTCGAGGCGATCCTGGGCTTCACCAAGCGGGGTGAGTCGCTGAGCCTGGATCCGCGGGTACCGGCCGGCTGGGAGGAGTTCGGGATCGCCTACCGGCATGGCCGGAGCACTTACGAGATTCGGGTCGAGCAGCCCGGCGCCGCGCGGAAGGGCAATCAGCGGGTGACGCTCGACGGTCGCGAGCTGGAGGGTGAAACCGTCCCCCTGACCGACGACGGGGGCACCCATCGGGTCCTCGTGCGGCCGAGGGACCGCTAGGTGGCTCCGGGGCGCATGGGCCCGCCAGGGTGCTCCATCCCGCCAGCGTGCCTCATCCCGCCAGCGTGCCTCATCCCGAGACCATTCGCTCCGCTCAGGGTAAACTCCGCGAGGGACCTTCTCCCACCGGCTGGAGCCATTCCATGACCACCCTGGCCCCGTTCCTCCTCTTCGCCGCCTGCATCGCGGGCCTGCTGCTTATCCCCCTCGGTCTCCCCGGGCTGTGGATCATCGTGCTGGCCATCATCGGCTACGGCTGGCTCCACGACTTCCAGGGCATGAGCGGCGGCTTCCTCGCCGTGGTGATCGGACTCGCCATCCTGGGTGAGATCGTCGAGGCCAGAGTCGGCTACAGCTTCGCGCGGCGGTACGGCGGATCCAGCCGCGCCGGGTGGGGCGCCCTCGTCGGCGGGCTGGCCGGCGCGGTGGTCGGCGTGCCGGTGCCGCTCATCGGGTCCGTGATCGGCGGATTCGTCGGGGCGTTCGCGGGCGCGGCGCTGTTCGAGTACACCCGGGCCCGGCAGTCGGACGTGGCGGCCAGGGCGGGTTGGGGTGCGGTGCTCGGCCGCGCGGTGGCGGCGGCTGTCAAGATGGCGATCGCTGTGGTGCTGTCCGTCGCGGCGCTGTGGATGGCGCTCCGCTCCTGACCGCTCACCTCTCACCGCTCACCCTGACATAGCGCCCTCCACGTGGCGCAGGGGTGAGGGAGGCCTCACCATGACCACTTCGCGCCGCACTCAGGTCCTCAGCGCCGCCGCCGCGCTGGCGTTCATCGTCGTCGCCATGATCGCGGGCTACCGCTCCATCGGGGTTCCGCCGGTCGTGATCGTCGGCGGGTCGGGCATCGTCGGCTTCGTGATGTGGGTCAAGACCTATCTCCGGAAGCCGGTGGGGCCCGAGATCATCCTCGCGCCGTTCCTGCTCACCGTGGCCGCGCTGGAAGTGCACATGACGGAGGAGTGGCTGACCGGCTTCGGCCCGGCCATGAGCCGGCTGTTCGACATCAGCTGGACCGAGCCCTCGTTCCTGCTCGTATTCGCCTTCATCGGCCCGGCGCTGTACTCGCTGACCGCGCTGGGACTGTTCTACCGGGTCCCGATCGCGGGCTTCCTCGCCTGGTTCATCTTCATCGGCCCCGGCGTGGCCGAGTTCACCCACTTCATCTTCCCGCTGCTGCGGCCGGCGATCCAGCCGTACGTGGCGGCGCCGCTGTCGCTCACCGTCTCGAACGGCCGTTTCGTGGCCGAGATGCGCAACTACTGGGTGCACACGACCGGCAGGTACTACTTCCCCGGGATGTACACGGCCGTGCTGCCGATGATCCCGGGGATCTGGGCCATCCGCCGCCTGGTACGAGGCAGCCGACAGCGATAGCGGTCTTGACAAGAAATCTTGTCGGTGCCATGTTCGACCCATGGCACCGACACCCGCGCTCAGCGTCATCCGCCAGGCCGACACCGCCGCGGTGCTGTTGGATCCGGTCCGCCAGCAGCTCCTGTCCCAGCTGGCCGAGCCCGACTCGGCCAGCGGCCTCGCCCGCCGGCTCCGCCTTCCCCGCCAGCGGATCAACTATCACCTGCGCGCGCTCGAGACCGCCGGCCTCGTGGAGCTGGTGGAAGAGCGGCGGAAGGGCAACTGCCTGGAGCGCGTGGTGCGGGCCACCGCGCGCGCTTTCATTATCAGCCCCGAAGCGCTCGGGCCACTCGGCCTGACGCACGACACTGCGCCCGACCGCCTCAGCTCCGCCTATCTCATCGCCGCGGCCGGGCGGACCATTCGCGACGTCGGTGCCCTGGAGGCTCGCGCGCGGCGGGAACAGAAGCGGCTCGCGACCCTCACCCTGGAGACCGAGGTGCGGTTCGCCACCGCGGAGTCGCGGGCCGCGTTCGTCGAGGAGCTGGCCGCCACCGTCGCGCGGCTGGCGGCCAGGTATCACGATGAACGGGCGCCCAATGGACGCCGGTTCCGGCTGCTGGCCGCGGTGCACCCCGCGGCAGAGGCGAATGCCGCCGGGTCATCCCGATCGGAGGAACAGTCACGATGAACAAGACGACGATCGACGCGCCCACGCGGGCATTCGAGATGTCACTCGATCTCGCCGCGTCGACCGACGAGGTGTGGCGCGCCCTCACCGTGGCCGAGGAGCTGGTACGGTGGTTTCCCGTGGACGCGAAGGTCACGCCGGGGGCGGGCGGATCGATGGTCTGGTCCTGGGGCGAGAACTGGGACTGGACCACGCGAATCGACGCGTGGGAGACCGGGCGCCTGCTCCGGCTGGTGCAGGACGACGCCCGCCCGTACGACGCGGAGGGTCGGCCGGTCGCCGACGGCCAGGCGGCCCCCGCGAGGATCGCGATCGAATTCACGCTCGAGTCCCACCGCGGCACCACCCGGCTCAGGCTGGTCCATTCGGGCTTCGGGAGCGGCGCCGCCTGGGACGACGAGGTCGAGGGGATCACCGAAGGCTGGCAGGCCGAGCTGGCCAGTCTCCGTCACTATCTGGAGCGGCACCGCGGCCGGGATCGCCAGTTCCGGATCGCATGGCTGTCCACCACGCTGTCCCGGGACGAGGCATGGAACCGGCTGGTGGGACCGGGCGGGTTCCGCTTCAGCCCGCCGGACGTGAAGGCGGGGCAGCCCTACGCCGTCCTCCTTCCCGGTGGCGGGCGCGTGAGCGGGACGGTCGGGCTGCACCTTCCCCATCAGACCGTGGCCGGCACGGTGCGCGAGCTGGAAGATGGCTGGTTCAGGATCCTGACGTGGTCCGTGCCCGGTGGGAGGACGGGGGTGTGGGCGGGGATGGCGACGTATCAGGACGACCGGTCGCGGGTCGAGGAGTTCAAGGAACAGGCGGACGTCGCATTGCGGGAGCTGTTTCCGGCCTAGCAGGCTCGTGGAAACGGACGGTATCATCGGGGGAGCGA
>JBOHSB010000272.1:0-3468 GCA_050733015.1 Gemmatimonadales bacterium | reverse complement strand
CCGGCGGGAGCGCCAGCTCCCGGTGGACGACGCAGTCCGGATCGCGCGCGAGGCCGCGCAGGCGCTGCAGTACGCGCACGAGCACGGCGTCATGCACCGGGACATCAAGCCCGAGAACCTGATGCTCACCCGGGACGGCAACACGCTGGTCGCCGACTTCGGCATCGCGCGCGGGCTGCAGGGGGGCGGCGGAAGCGACGAGCAGCTCACCGACACCGGCCTCGTGGTGGGCACGCCCGCGTACATGAGCCCCGAGCAGGCGGCGGGCGATCGGCCGGCGCGCGGCCAATCACTCAGCGCCGGCTTCCGGCCGTCTCGCCCTCGAATGCGCGCTCCAGCTCGGCGATGTCGAGCTTCTTCATCTGCAGCAACGCCTGCATGGCCCGCCCGGCCTTCTCCTTATCCGGATCGGTCAACAGCTGGCTCAGCACGGTGGGCACCACCTGCCAGGACAGACCGTACTTGTCCTTGAGCCAGCCGCACTGCTGGGCGTTCTTGTCCCCGCCCTCGGACAGCTTGTTCCAGTAGTGATTCACCTCGTCCTGCGTGCGGCACATGATCTGGAAGGAGATGGCCTCGGTAAACTTGAAGAGGGGACCGCCGTTGAGCGCGGTGAACGGCTGCCCGTCGAGCTCGAACTCCACGGTCATCACCGTGCCGGGGGCCTGGCCGTGGACTTCTCGGCCGACCTCTCCATAGCGCGAGATCTTCCCGATCTTCGAGTTCTTGAAGACCCCGGTGTAGAACCGGGCCGCCTCTTCGGCCTGCTTGTCGAACCACAGGCACGGGGTGATTGGTTGGGCTAACGTCATGATCTCGACTCCTCAGTCTCTGGGGGAAACCTGTCAGGCACCCGCCGGGGCGTCCCGACCTAAGCCCTGAGCTAAGGTCACACCACCAAGGACTCCTCGGGTGTGAGCGGGAACACTGTTTCTCCGGCGGCCTGACCGCCTACTCAGGCGCGGCCACCGGCACCGGCACCGGGGACGCAACATCGGTCCCGCTGTGGTCGTCGCCGAGCTGGCCCGCAGCATCGTTTCCCCAGCAGTAGCCCTTGCCGGCTGTGGTCTTGGCACACGTGGAGCCCCCTGCGCTCATCTGCCCCACCGAGAGCGCAGAGCGCGGGGTCCTCGCAGCCCGACCCCTGTCCCGAGGCAGGGGTCGACGGGTGACCCACCTGCTATCATTGGGGCGGAAATCCATCTCGGGAACTGAAAAGCGGCCGGCGCGAGCCGGCCCGGAGGCAGGCGTCGGCTGGTTCCCGACGCCCTCCGCTGGAGACGGGTGTGAACGGCAATCCGCTGACCGAGCTTGAGGCCGTACTGGCCGACCGCTACCGCTTCGAGCGGGAGCTGGGCCGGGGTGGGATGGCCACCGTGTACCTGGCGCGCGACCTCCGGCACGACCGGCCGGTGGCGCTCAAGGTGCTGCACGCCGAGCGCGCGGCGAGCCTCGGGCCCGAGCGCTTCCAGCGCGAGATCCGGACAGCGGCCCGGCTCCAGCACCCGCACATCCTCTCGGTGCACGACTCGGGCGAGTTGCCGGCCACCGCGGTGCGGCCGGCGGTGCTCTGGTTCGCCATGCCGTTCGTGGACGGCGAGACGCTGCGCGACCGGCTCGTGAGGGAGAAGCAGCTGCCGGTCGAGGACGCGGTGCAGATCGCCCGCGAGGCGGCCGACGCCCTGGAGTACGCGCACCGCCAGGGGGTGATCCACCGGGACGTGAAGCCGGAGAATGTGTTGCTCGCGGCCGGTCATGCGTTGGTGACGGATTTCGGGATCGCGAAGGCGGCCGCGGGCGGTAGGGCGGAAGGACGGAAGGACGGAAGGACCGACGGGCGGCTTACAGAGAGCGGGACGACGGTGGGGACCCCGGCGTATATGAGTCCGGAGCAGGCGGCGGGGGAGGAGACGATCGACGGGCGGTCGGATCAGTACTCGCTCGCGTGCGCGTTGTGGGAGATGCTCGCGGGGGAGCCGCCGTTCTCGGGGGCGACGGCGCAGGTGATGTTGGCGCGACGCTTTACCGAGACGCCGCGGGCGCTTCGGCTGGTGCGGGAGACCGTGCCCGAGGGGGTGGAGTGGGCGGTGGCGAAGGCGCTGTCGAAGTCGCCGGCGGACCGGTTCACGAGCGCCGCGGCGTTCGGCGACGCGCTGCGTGATGGGATGGCCCAGGAGCACGGGCTGGGGGTGACGCGGGTGGTGGCCGCCGGAGGCGGCTGGCGCGGGCTGCGCCTGCCGGTGACGCTCGGGTTCGGCGTCCTGCTCGGGCTCGGCGCGCTGCTGGGCTGGCTCCGGCTCCGGCCGCGCGGCGGTGACGCCGAGGCCGGCGGTGCCAAGCGCCTGGCGGTGCTGCCGTTCGAGAACCTGGGCCGGCCGGAGGACACCTACTTCGCCGACGGCATCACCGACGAGATCCGGGGCAAGCTGGCCGGGCTTCCGGGGCTCCAGGTGACGGCCTCGAGCAGCTCGAGCCAGTACCGGGGCACTACCAAAACTCCCCAGGAGATCGGCCGTGAGCTGGGGGTGCAGTACCTCCTGACCGGCAAGGTGCGCTGGGAGCAGAGCGCGGGCGGCGAGAGCCGGGTGCGGGTGAGCCCCGAGCTGATCCAGGTGGCGACGGCATCCACCCGGTGGCAGGAGCCGTTCGACGCGGCGCTCACCGACGTGTTCCAGGTCCAAGCCGACGTCGCTTCCCGGGTGGCCCAGGCGATGGACCTGGCCCTCGACGCACACGAGCAGCAGGCGCTGGCAGGCCAGCCCACGGCCAGCCTGCCGGCCTACGAGCTGTATCTCCAGGGCAACGCGGCCGCGGCCGGGTTCGACCAGGTGGCGCCGGCCGAGCTGCGGCGGGCGATCGGACGCTACGAGCGGGCGGTGGCGCTGGATTCCACCTTCGCGCTCGCCTGGGCGCAGCTCTCGCGAGCCTACTCTCACATCTACCAGATCAGCATCCCGACCGGGGCCGACGCCGTCCATGCCAAGGCGGCCGCCGAGCGCGCGCTCGCGCTGTCGCCCGACCTGCCGCAGGGTCACCTGGCGCTGGGGGAGTACGACTTCCTGGTGCGGGACGATGGCGCGGCGGCGCTGGAGCAGTACCGCCGGGGCCGCCAGCTCGCGCCGAACGACGCCGACCTGCTCAAGGGCGTCGGCCTGGTGGCGCGGACGCAGGGCGACTGGACGCTGAGCCAGGCGTCGCTCACCCACGCCCAGGTGCTCGATCCGCGCTCCATCGCGGTCGAGCGGCGCCTGGCCTACAACCTCCTCCGGCTGCGGCAGTATCCGGAGGCGCTCGAATCGGCCGAGCGGGCGATGGCGCTCGACCGCCACGCGCCCGACGTCTACGAGGCCAAGGCCATGGTGTTCTTGGCCGAGGGCGACCTGGCGGCGGCGCGCCGGGTCATCCAGGAGGCGGAGCGCGAGGTCGAGCCGACCGCGCTGGTGCAGTGGGTGGCGACCTACTACGACC
>JBOHSB010000271.1:0-5738 GCA_050733015.1 Gemmatimonadales bacterium | reverse complement strand
GGCCGAGTCGCCACAAAAGAACGCAGTGGCGGCTCGGCCCATCCCGCTTCGCTCGACCTGCCTCCAACGTACAGTCTCGCCCGCCCTGGTCCGGCTGCCGCTCAGGGCGCGAACGCCAGGTCCAGATCCTCGCCCGGATCGTCCCCGCAGAAGTCGTAGTACAGCCACACCACCCCATCGTCGATCTCGCCCTCGAACTGGTCGCCCCAGGCTTCGGAGCTGAACTGCAGCTGGCCGTTCGCCACCTGGAACCGTCCGTGGTCGCCGGTGAACTGGGGCTGGCCGTCCTGGTCCTGCCAGTTGAACTGCATCTGCCAGTGGCCGTCGGCATTCAGAGTGATCCCACCGCTCTGAACCTGGATTGGACTGCAGCCGTTCCAGGTCACGGTCGTGGGAACCTCGCCGTCGTTGGCGCCCACGAGCTGGTAATCGCCCGCGAGCTGGCCGACGTCCCCGCCCGGGCCGGTGGCGCCCCCGTCGTGCCCGCCGCCGCAGGCCGCGGCCAGGCCCACCAGGGACCACCATGCCAGCACCGGCCGCCACTGCCGGACGAACCCGAGCCACTGCATCGCCGCCTCCTCGTGTGTGGGGCACCTGCCGCCGCTCGCTGGTGTCGGGGCGAGGTGTCGCTTCACGAGGTGATACGCACGGGGAGCCCAGGTCTTCTCACCAGGCGGCTCCGTCAGTCCTGGGCACAGGGAAGGGGGCATGCACCAGGCATGCCCCCCGGATTACCGCTCGCCAGGAGTCCGGCTCGGCCGCGCTAGTTCCTCGATGGCTTGACCCGGTGCAGCAGGCCCAGCACCCGCGGCCATTCGGCGGCGTCCAGCTTGCTCCCCCACCCTGCGGCAACCAGCGGGTTCGCCTTGTAGTTTCCCCGGCCCGTGGCAAGGCCGACGGTAACGCAGTTGTAGCAGCGCCGGAACAGGAACACCGCGCGCTCGCCGACGACGGGCGGCGGCGCCGCGGCCCAGTCGCTCTTGATCGTGGTGACGGCGGGGTACTGGACCACGATCTCATTCCGGGTCAGGCGGTCGAACGGCGCGGAAGGCTCGTAGACTTTGGGCAGGAACCCGAAATCGGGTGTCTTGGCCTGGCCGAGCCTGCCCTTCACGACCGTATCCACCGTGAGCTTCACGTTGTACCAGGACTCCTTGGCGCCGAGTTGGAAGTTCGGGTTGAAGCCGTCGGCGGGGACGAGATCCTGGGGGATGGCGAGCACGATGAGCTCGCTGTGACGGATCACGTCGAGCAGGATCGCATCGGGGACCTCGCCGATCGCCGGCGTGCGACGGGTGGACGGCGGGGCCGGGGTCGTGGCGGACTGAAAGGCACCGCAGGCCGAGATGGACACGAGGACCAACAGTGGGACGCTGGTTGAAACGGCGGTCGGATGCATGGCGCTCACCAGCCCTGTGCGTGGGACCTCCATTTTATGACGCGGCTGCGCGCGAATCCATAGCCAGGCGCAAGCGCCGGCGCCTATCTCGGGAACGCCTCCGCCAGCCCGCCGTCCACCGTGATGAAATCACCCGTGGTGTAACGGAACCTTTCGCCCGCCATCAGCACGGCCAGGTCGGCCACGGCCTCCGCTGGAATCAGGCCCACCCCCATGAGATTGCGCTTGCGATACGCCTCGAGCTGTTCGGCCTCGGTTACGCCACGGCTCGCGGCCCGCTCCCGGACGAAGCTGCGGAACAGCGGGGTGTCCACCTGGTCGGCGTTGATCGCGTTTACCCTGATCCCGTCGGCGCCGAGCTCGACGGCGGCGACACGGAGCGCCTGCAGCAGCGCCGCCTTGCTGCCACCGTACGCTACGGCCTCCTTGCCCGGGACCACGGCCGCCTTGCTGACCGAGGCCACGATCGAGCCGCCGATGCCCTGACGCTTCATGATCGTCGCCGCGCGGCCGATGGCGGCGACGGCTCCGAGGTAGTGCACCTCGAGCTGCCGCTGGAGGTCCTCCCGCCGGATGTCGGTGATGGGCGCGAACCGCGGCGGCAGGCCCGCGGTGTAAAACAGGCAATCGAGTCCGCCGAACTCGAGCACCGCGCGGCGGAACAGGGCGTCGAGCGCGGCGTCGTCGCGCACGTCGGCCGTGGCGCCGATCAGGCAGCCGGGATGCCGGAATGCGAGCTCGCCGGCGACCTGCTCGGCGGTGGCCCCGTCGAGGTCCGCCACCACCACGTGCGCGCCTTCCTCCGCGAAGCGCCGCGCGGCCGCCTGGCCGATGCCGCTCCCGCCCCCGATGACCACCACCACGTGGAGGGGAAGCTCCTTGGTGGCCCGCTCGCGGGCGATGGTCTCCTCGACCTTCCGGCGCTCGAGCGGCCAGTGCTCGAACTCGAACACGTCGCGCTCGGCAAGGAACTGGAACCGGTCCAGCGCCTCGGCGCCCTGGATCGCCTCGAGGGTTGCGCGATAACACAGATTGGCGGTGAGCGCGCTCCGCTTGTCGGTGAACGCGGTGACGATGCCGAGGCCGGGAACCAGCACGACCTTGGCCCAGTCGTCGAGCGGGCGCTCGCCCGGCGAGGCGTGGCGGGCGTGGTAGGCCTCGTAGTCGGCGCGGGCGGCCGCGAGGCGGGTGCGCACCTGGGCGACGATGGCGTCCGGCGGCGCCGAGAGATCGAGGTCGACCCAGACCGGGAGGCGGCCGGCGCGGAGCAGATGCTCGGGCGTCGCCATGCCGCGGCCGGTGAGCTCCGGGAGGCGCTCGGCGGCGAGGGTCGCCAGGATGTCGTCGGCGTCGTCGTAGTGGAGGATGACGCGGTCGGGGGTGCCGAGGGCGCCACGGATCGCGGGGAGGACGAGCTCGGCGAGGCGGTGGCGCTCGGCCGGTGATGGGGCCGGTGATAGGCCCGGGGTCGGGGCATTTCCCGCCGAGGTCCCTCGCTTCGCTCGGGATGAGGGCTCGGCGCTGTCCGGGGTGGCGCCACGCCGCCCGGCGCGGCGGCAGGCGGCGATGTACTCCTCGATCTTGCCGACCACCCGCACCAGCCGCGCGTGTGACTGTTCCGCATCCTCGCCCCAGACGACCAGGCCGTGGTGAGCCAGGGTGAGCCCGATCGCGTCGGCCGGGATTTGGTGTACCATGGCGCTTACCACTCTCGCCAGCGGGAAGCCCGGACGACTGTAGGGGACGTAGGTGATGGCGCCCTCGAACAGCTCGCGCACCAGACGTTCGGCCGTGGCCTCGGGCACGTTGGTGAGGCTCATGGTCGCGACGTCGTGGGTGTGCGCGATGACGCGGTGCGGCAGCAGCGAATGCAGCGGCGTCTCCACGCTCGGCGCGGGCCCCTCGGCGAGCATGCAGCCGGCCATGAAGCGCATCATATCCGCGTCACTCATGGTCTCGGCGTCCGCCAGCGGCGCCAGACGGGCGAGCGAGAGCCGGGTGAAGCCGTCGCGCCCGATGGTGCGCAGGTCGGTGCCGCTGCCCTTCACCAGCAAAGCGTCCCCCAGCTTGATCGAGGTGTTGCCGCCTCCCGGCTGTACCAGCCTGGTCTCGTTGCCGAGGAGATGGGAGAGGCGCACGAGGCTGTCGAGGGGATCGGCGATGGTCGTGGTCATGGGAGGAAGATGCCGATGACTGACCACGGATGCGAGCGCGGGTGCAGAAGTCGGGCTGGGGCTACTGGGTGGGGCCGATCCGGCCGGAGGGTGCGGTGGATGTGGATCTGCTGGTCGAGAAGGGACGCGTCACCTGCTCCCGTCCACCGACCTGGCTGTCGGCGCAATCTTGAACCGGAACCGCTGCGCCACGAGCTGCCGGACGGCCTTTCCCGACCGTTTGGCCGGCCGGAACCGCGTATCGGCCAGAGCCGTCCGGACCGATTCGGTGAACAATGAATCGGCGCTCGCCAGCACCTGGAACGTGCTCGTATCCACTTTGCCCGTCGTGTCCACCACGTAGGTCGCGTCCACCTGACCCTCGATGCCGCGCTGCATGAGCTGGGGAGGGTACACCGGGGCCGCGCTGCTCTCGAACCGCTCCACCATCTGATCCACCTGGAGCACGCTGTAGACGCTATCCGGGATGAACGGCGTCGGATCGACGGGCAGGTCCTGGTGGCTGCCGCTCCGCTCCCCTTTGCGGCGGGCATGCGGGGCGGCGGCCTGGATGTGGAAGCCTTCGCCGGGCGCGGGCGCCTGCCCCTCCTCGTAGCCGGAGCCGAGCTTGCCCGGGCGGGGGAGCTCGGCCGTGCGCTCGGAGGCGGGGACCCGGTCGGGCGGCAGCAGCAACAGGAGGCGAACCTCCCGCTCGGTGGTGGGGAGGACGAACCGGTTGCCGGGGGCGGCCAGGATCGCCCAGACCAGGCCCAGGTGCGCCAGGATGCTCAGCGCAGCGCACTCGGCCGAGCGGAGGAAGCTGCGGTCGGATTCGAGAAGGGTCAGTTGCATACCGGACACCGCCAGGGCGACGGGACGCCGCCATCATCTTATATGACGACGGGCGCCGTCCGGCAAGACACGCCGGCCGCCGGGCGCTGGCGAGGCGGCCTGGCCGGAGGCATTTTGAGGCTATCCCTCCCAACAGCCCGATCTGCCTGGGGTTGTGAGCAGGCTCGTGAGGGTCCGGCGCCGGCATTGACAACGCGGCGCTGGCGGCGCTTCAATTTGCTTTTCCCAGCCACCCATGCGGTCCGGAGGCTCGAGGCCATGGCCGATGTGCCCCACCCGCTTACTCGCCGCCGGTTCGGCGCCACCATGCGCCGGGACGCGTGGTGGGTCCAGCCGGCGATCGTGTTCCTGGTGCTCTCCAGCTTCATCGTCTACGCCACCTGGGCCGCGTTCCAGGGCGCGCACTACAGCTCCGGGCCGTACCTCTCGCCGTTCTACTCTCCCGAGCTGTTCGGCGACTCGCCCCACGCCTGGTTCGGACCCAAGCCGGGCTGGTGGCCGGGGTGGCTGCCGTTCTCCCCGGCGCTCCTGATCCTGCCCTTCCCCGGGCTGTTCCGGGTCACCTGCTACTACTACCGCGGCGCTTACTACAAGGCGTTCTGGGCCGACCCGCCCGCCTGCAGCGTGGGCGAGCCGAGGACTCGGTATCGGGGCGAGGCATCGTTCCCGCTCATCCTGCAGAACATCCACCGGTACTTCCTCTATGTCGCGCTCGGCTTCCTGGTGGTGCTGCTGTCCGACGTGTGGAAGGCGCTGTGGTTCACCGATCCGGCCACGGGACAGACCACGTTCGGCATCGGCGTCGGCACCCTGGTGCTCGCGACCAACGTGTTCCTGCTCGGCGGGTATACGCTGGGCTGCCATTCCATGCGGCACGTGGTCGGCGGGTACCTCGACCGGCTCTCGGGGCGCCCGGTGCGGCGGCAGCTCTACGCCTGCTCCAGCTGCCTCAACCGCGCGCACATGCGGTGGGCGTGGTGCAGCCTGTTCTCGGTCGCGTTCGCGGACCTGTACGTGCGGATGTGCTCGATGGGGATCTGGACGGACTGGCGGATCTTGTGACCATATGACTCCGGCCCTCTAACGATCAATTACATGCCCGACTACGAGACCATCCAACATGACGTCCTGGTGATCGGCGCCGGCGGCGCGGGCCTCCGCGCCGCGGTCGCCGCGTCGGTCGCGGGCGCGAAGGTCGGGCTGGTGTGCAAATCGCTGCTGGGCAAGGCACACACCGTGATGGCCGAGGGCGGGATCGCGGCGGCGCTCGCCAACGTGGACAACCGCGACGGCTGGCAGGTGCACTTCGCCGACACGATGCGCGGCGGCCAGTA
>JBOHSB010000270.1:0-30550 GCA_050733015.1 Gemmatimonadales bacterium | reverse complement strand
ACGTTGTCGGGCTTGATGTCGCGGTGCACGATGCCCCGGCCATGGGCGTACTCCAGCGCCGAGGCCACGTCGCGCATCATGCGGATGGCCTCGGGCACCGGCAGCTCGCGGTCGCGGTAGAGCCGGGCCCGGAGCGATTCGCCGGTGACGAACGGCATGGTGAAGTACGGGAGGCCCTCGGACTCTCCGGCCGAGAGCAGCGGCACGATATGCGGGTGCTGGAGCTGGGCGGCGAGCTGGATCTCGCGGCGGAACCGGTCCACGCTCACCCCGGCGGCCAGCTCGGGCAGCAGGACCTTGACCACCACCTGGCGGCCCAGCGATGTCTCGGTGGCGACGAACACGCGCGACATGCCGCCGCCCCCCAGCTCGCGCTCGAGCCGGTAGGCATCGCCAAGGGAGCGTTGGAGTTGCTCGCGCAGATCGGAAGTCAACGGAGCTCGCCGGTCGGGTCCGCCGCAATCTAGCACGACGGACGGGGGCGCGACCCGTCGAGCCGGAGACTTCGGCATCGTGGGACCGCCCCCGCCCCCGCCCCCGCCCCCGCCCCCATGTGCCCCCCGCCCTATCGCCCGATCGCCCTTTCGCCGTATCGTCCTTCTCGCCGTATCGTCCTTCTCGCCTATCGCCCTTTCGCCCTATCGTCCTTTCGCCCTATCGTCCTACATGCCCGACGAGATCACCGGCCCCCGCGAAGTCACCTTTCACCTGCTCCACGGCCCCCACGGCTGGCGGGGCTACCTGGTCGCCCTGGCCTGCGCCGCCCTCATCGTGCTGGCGCGGCTCGCGCTGCTCCCCATCCTCCCTCACGGCTACCCCTTCATCACGCTGTTCCTCGGTGTCTGCGTCGCCACCTGGTACGGCGGCTTCGGCCCCGGCCTCGCGACCCTGGTCTGGGGGACGATCGGCGTCTGGTACTTCCTCATGAGCCCCGGCGGCCGCGGGCTGGTGCCGCTCGACCGCGAGGCCATCGCCGCGCTCTCCGTCAACGCCCTCAACAACCTGATCCTCATCGGCATCGTGACCGCCCAGCATGCGAGCCGCCGGCGCGCCGAGCGGGGCGCCCGCCGCGAGGCCGTCCGGGCGGGGACGCTCGAGGCCGAGATGCGGCGGCGCGAGACCGCCGAGACCACCCTCCGGTCGGTGCTCGAGTCCACCACCGATGCCTATGTGGGCTTCGACACCGGATGGCGCCTCGAGTACGCCAACGCCCAGGCCGCCGCGATCTTCGGCTCCCTCGGCCTCCCGGCCGACACCCTGCCGGGCCGGAGCGCCTGGGAGCTCTGGCCCGAGCCGGCGGACGGCATCGAGCAGCAGCTTCGCCGGGTCGCGGCCGACCGCGCCCCCGCCACCATCGAGCATGTCCAGCAGCCCGGCGGCCGCCGGCTCGAGCTCCACGCCTATCCCACCGCCGCCGGCGTGGCCGTGTTCTTCCGCGACGTGACCGACGAGCGCCGGGCCCAGCAGCAGCTCGAGGAGTCCCAGCGCATGGACGCCGTGGGCAAGCTGGCCGGCGGCGTGGCCCACGAGGTCAACAACCAGATGACCGTGGTGCTCGGCGCCGCCTCGTTCCTCCTCCGCCGGCCCGATCTGCCGGACTGGGCCCGGGAGGAGCTGGGCCAGATCCGCGAGGCCGCGAGCCGGAGCGCCGCCGTCACCGGCCAGCTGCTCGCCTTCGGCCGCCGCCAGGTCCTCCGGCTGGAGCAGCTCGACTTGAACGAGGTGGTCCGCGAGATGGAATCCGTCCTGGCCCGCGCGGTCGGTCCCGCGGTGCGGATCGAGACCGCGCTCACCGGGCCGCCGGCCACCGTCCTGGCCGACCGCGGCCAGGTGATCCAGGCCCTGCTCAACCTCGGCTTCAACGCCCGCGACGCGATGCCCGGCGGCGGCACCCTCGGGATCGAGACCGGCCCCGCCGACCTCCGCCCCGGCAACCGGGCCGACAGCGGCGCCGAGGCGGTGCCCGGGTCGTATGTCGCCCTTCGGGTGAGCGACACCGGCGTCGGCATGGCCCCGGCCACGCTGCGCCGGGTGTTCGAGCCGTTCTTCACCACCAAGCCGGTGGGCCAGGGCACCGGCCTGGGCCTCTCGACGGTGTACGGCATCGTGCGCCAGAGCGGCGGCTACATCTCGGCGGAGAGCACGCCCGGCGCGGGCGCCACCTTCACGATCTACCTGCCGCGCGTCGCGCCCCAGGCCGCGGAGCCGCCCGAGCCGGATCGCATCAGGACGGCGGGCGCTCCACCTCCCCCGCGGGGGATCGCCCTCGTCGTCGAGGACGAGCCGCCCGTCCGCGAGATGGTGGCGCGGGTGCTGGTGGACCAGGGCTACGAGGTGGTCCAGGCGTCCAACGGCGCCGAGGCGCTCGACCTGGTGGACCGTCTGGCCCTGGACGGGTCGCTCAAGCTGGTCGTCACCGATCTGGCCATGCCCGTCATGGGCGGCCGCGAACTGGCCCGCCGGCTGGCCGAGCGGTCGGCGCAGCCGGCGCCCGTGCCCCTGGTGTTCATCTCGGGCTACACCGACGACGAGCTGGTCCGTCAGCATCTGCTCGAGCGCGGCCAGCAGTTCCTGCCCAAGCCGTTCTCGCCCGAGGCGCTGGCGGCGCGGGTGCGCCGCCTGGTCGGCGGCAGGTAGCCGCCGGCGCAAGCCTCAGTTGCACTGCCGAAAGAAGTTGTCGAAGTCCACCCGCACGTTCCCGTTGGCATCCGTCGTCTGGTGCACGATGAAGTGCAAACCCGCCGCTGGCGCTGTTGGTGATGGACGTAGTCAAGCCATGGCGAAGGGCTGACGCCGGGGACTACGATCGTGTAGCTTGGAAGTAAGCAGTTCCTGCCGCCTTCCTGCCACACCCGGATGTCTCCCGGTGTCCAAGGCTCACAATGAGTTCCCCGGTTCCGGGCAATGGCGTCCGGCGGATCGTCGTGGCCGACGAGGACCGCGGCGCCGTGGAGTTCATCCTCGAGACCCTCCGGGAGGACGGGCACGTCGTGTTTCATGCCTACGACGTCCTGGCCGCCGTCCAGCTCATCGGCTCGCTGGTGGGCTGCGACCTCCTGATCAGCAACACCAAGGTCGCCGGCATGGACGGCGTGGGGCTCATCGGCCAGCTTCGGGCGAGCCATCCGACCCTCCCCATCGTCTACCTCGCCAACGACGGCCGCTCGACCCCCGAGCTCGAGTCCCAGCTTCCCTCCGACGTGCCCATCCTCCGGGAGCCGTTCACGGCCGAGAGACTGCGGCGCCTCGCCGCGCGCATGCTGGATGGCGGCCGCCCGGCGGGCGGCGATTTCGTGGAGTGAGCCCGGCCTAACGGCGGCCCAGGGCGTGAGCTACATTGGTTCCGTGACCCAGCCCGAACTCAATCAGCCCGATGATCCCCGCCCCGTCGTCGTGGTCGTAGACGATGAGCCGGTGCTCCGCCGCCTCATGGGCGCCGCGCTCCAGCAGCACTTTCGCGTGCTGCTGGCCGCGGATGGCTCGGAAGCCCTGGCCTTGTTCAAGTTGGCCGGGTTGGGGATCGCGGCGGTCGTGACCGACATTCGGATGCCCGGGATGGACGGGCTGGCCCTCGCGGCGGCCCTGCGCGACCTGGGCGCCACCATCCCGATCCTGTTCGTGTCGGGGTACAGCGTCATCGGCGAAGCGCCGGCTCCGTTCCTCGCCAAGCCCTTCCCGCCCGATGACCTCCTCGCGAGCGTCCAGGCGCTGCTCCTGGGCGCCGACCATCCGCGCGAGGTCCACTAGCCCCCAGACGTAAGCCCGGCCTCTCCGCGCCAGGTCCATCCGTCCTTCCGTCCTTCCGTCCTTCCCTCCTTATTTTCCCCCATGGCCGCGCGCATCCTCATCACCATGGACGACCTGTCCACCGCCGTCCCCCTCAACGCCGCATTCGAGGCGGCCGGCTTCTCCACGGCCATGTTCAGCTCCCAGGACGACGCCGCCCGGACCGTCCGCCGCGAGAGCCCCGAGCTGGTGATCCTCACCGGTGGGATCCACGAGCCCCACGCCGCCCAGCTCGCCGCCCTGGCCCGCGACGCCGAGATCTCCACCCTCGCCCTGCTCGAGCCCACCGATTCCGAGCGCGCCGAGCGGGTCGGCCGCCTCGGCGTGACCGAGACCATGATGAAGCCGGTGGCGCCCGACGAAGCGGTGGCCACCGCCCGGCGGCTGATCGAGCGCCGAGGGCTCCAGGAGCGGACCGGCATCGCCGGCGAGAGCGCCGCCATCCAGGAGGTGCTGGTCAAGATCGAGCAGATGGCCCCGGTCTCGAGCACCGTGCTGGTCCAGGGCGAGAGCGGCACGGGCAAGGAGCTGGTGGCCAAGGCCATTCACGACCTCTCGCCCAGGCGGGGCCGGCCGTTCATCGCGGTCAACTGCGCCGCCCTGCCGGACACCCTGCTCGAGAGCGAGCTGTTCGGCCACGAGAAGGGCGCCTTCACCGGCGCCGCCGAGCGGCGGCTGGGCCGGTTCGAGCTGGCCCACACCGGCACCATCTTCCTCGACGAGATCGGCGAGATCCCGCCCTCCACCCAGGTGAAGCTGCTCCGGGTGCTCGAGAGCCGCACCTTCTTCCGGGTGGGCGGCACCCAGCCGATCAAGGTGGACGTCCGGGTGGTGGCCGCCACCAACCGCTCGCTCCGGGACGCGGTGACCCTGGGCGAGTTCCGCGACGATTTGTACTACCGGCTCAGCGTCCTCAACATCTACCTGCCGCCCCTCCGCGAGCGGAGGGAGGACATCCCGCTCCTGGTCCGCCGGTTCATCCGCGAGCTGGCCCGGGAGCACGACCGCACCTTCCGCGGCATCACCCCGGACGCGCTCGAGCGGCTGGTCAACGCCCCCTGGCCGGGCAACGTCCGCCAGCTCCGGAACCTGATCGAGAGCATGGTGGTGCTGGCCCCCGGCGCCGAGATCCGCGCGGCCGACATCCCGCTCGACATCCTGGAAGGGCCGGGCAGCCTGCTGCCGGTGCGGATCGGGTCGCTGGTCAGGGAGGGCGGGGCGGGCGGCACGGGTGCCGGTCACGAGCTGGAGTTCATCCTCCGGAGCCTGCTCGACCTCAAGCTCCAGGTCGAGGAGCTCCGGCGCCGGCTGGACGAGGGCCCGCAGCGGGTCCAGGTGATCGAGGTGGGCGACCACGGCAGCCTGGCCGAGGTGGCCTCCGACGGCGACTCCGACAACGGGGCCCAGCCGGTGGTGTACCAGAGCGGGATGACGATGGCCGACGTGGAGCGAGCCGCCATCGAGGCGGCACTGCACGAGCACCGCGGGAACCGGCGCCAGGCTGCCGAGGTCCTGGGCATCGGGGAGCGCACCCTGTACCGGAAAATCAAAGCCTATCATCTGGAATGATTTAGCTCATGGGCGCCATCTGCCTAGTGGCGGCTAAGTCATACTGTACTATAGTTTTACACTAAGGGCCTATTGACAGGCCTCAAGTGGGCCGTCACATTCCAGATGGCGTCCCCCGCCCCTACCGGCCAGGTCGATTGAACTTCGTCATAGATGCGGAATCATGTGTCGCGTGCCTCGCGTGTGTACGCGTGTGCCCTACCGATGCGGTCGCGGTGGTGGGGGACGAGCCATTGCTGCTGCAGGTGGTGGACGAGGCGTGCATCCGGTGCGGGCGCTGTCTGCCGGCCTGCCCGCATGGCGCTGTCAACGTAAACGGCGAGATCGGGCGGGCTCTTGCCATTGCCTCCGAGGGCGCCGGGACCCTGATCCTGAGCCCGGAGTCGGTGGCGCACTTCTACCCGGCCAGTCCCGAGCAGCTCATCAACGCCTGCTACGAGGCCGGGTTCCGCACCGTCACCCGGGGCGTGATCGGCGACGAACTCGTTGCCGCCGAATATCTTAAGCTGTGGGAAGAGGAGCCGTGGGGCACCCTCATCCGGTCCACCGACCCGGTGGTGGTGGAGACGGTGCGGGCCCAGTACCCCGAGCTCCTGCCCTACCTGGCCCCGGTCACCCTTCCGGCGGTGGCGGAGGCCCGATATCTGCGGGCGCAGCATGGGAATGGGCTCAAGATCGCGTACGCGGGCGTGTGCCCGCCGATCAGCAGCCCCGACCTCGACGCAGCCATAACGTTCGGCGATCTGGACCAGCTGTTCCGCATCCGCGGGGTCAGCGTGCTGGGGCAGCCGGGCTATTTCCAGCGGGTGCCCGAGGAGAAGCGGCGCCACATCAGCGCGGCCGGCGGGCTGCCGCTGGCGCTGCTGGAGGAGGCCCGGCAGTCGAGCCGCCGGTTCCGCAAGATCCGCGGGCTGGACGCGCTGCCGGCAGTGGCCCGGGCGGTGTCGGTGGACCGGCTGGACCTGGGGTTCGTGGACATCCTCTCGACCGAGGGGATCCTGGACCACCCGCTCTCGGGGCCGCAGGAGGAGCTGTTCTGGCGGCGCGAGCTGCTGGCCAGCGTCGAGGCCCCGCGGAGCCGGCGGCCGGTGGTGGACGGCGGGGTGGTGGCGAGCATCGGCGCGACGTTCGCGTTCAAGCCGCGCCGGGTTCGGCCCGACCCCGAGGCGGTTCGCGGCATCCTGGACCAGATCGGCCTCGGCCCCAACGGGCGGGCGTGGGACTGCCGGGCCTGCGGGTTCGACACCTGCGTCCGGTTCGCCGAGGCGGCGGCGCTGGGGCGGGCCAGCATGCGGCAGTGCACCCCGTTCCAGGAGCGCCGGGCGGAGGAGGCCCAGCGGGTGGCGGCGGTGGACACGCTGACGGGATTGAGCACCTACCGGGTGCTGCGGGATAGGCTGGCGTTCGAGGTGGAGCGGGGCAAGCGGAGCAACGAGGGCTTCGCGGTGCTGTTCCTCGACCTCGACCGGTTCAAGGACGTGAACGACCAGTACGGGCACGAGGCGGGCAACGAGGTGCTGCGCGCGGTGGCCGGCGAGATCCGGAACGCGGTCCGCGCCTCGGACGTGGCGGCCCGCTACGGGGGCGACGAGTTCGTGGTGATCCTGACCCGCACCGACCTCCAGGGCGGCGCCCGGGTGGCGGAGGCGCTGCGGGCCGGGATCGAGGGGATCGGGCGCCGGCTGGGGTATCCGCCGGGGCTCGTGACGGTGAGCATCGGGCTCGCCGAGTTCGATCCGCGGGAGCCGTCGGAAGGCGACCTGCTGGTGAGCGCGGACCGCGCGCTCTACCGGGCCAAGGCCGCCGGCCGCAACGCGGTCGCCTAGGATGCGGACATCCATTGCCGGACAACAAGGACAATCGAACGTGACCGGAATCAGCCCCCGCCCGCAGCCGTCGTCCTCGCCGGCCCCCGTCACCTCCGGGCGCACCGTCGCGCCGGGCGACGGCGCGCCGGACCCGTGGGGCGTGCGCCGGGCGGAGAACCTATTGACCAGCCTGGAAGGGATCCTGAGCGCGCGGGTGGTGACCACTCCTCTCGGGGAGGTGAGTGAGATCCACATCCTGGCGCAGGCGGGGCTCCAGGCCAAGCAGGTGGTGCGCAACATCGAGAGCGCGCTCCTGGCGCAGCTCGGCTTGAAGGTGGACCACCGGAAGATCAGCATCGCGCAGACGGCGGAGGTGAAGCCGATCGAGGCGCTGGAGCGCGACTCGGTGCGCGAGCGGATGCTCCAGCGGACGGTGCTGTTCGAGAACATGACCGTGGCGCCGGGCAAGCGGCCCCACCGGATCGCGATCTCGGTCACGCTCACCTATCACGGCCAGACCGAGACGGCGGAGGAGGAGGCCAGCGACACGCCGCGGAGCCGGGTGGAGGGCGCGGCCAAGGCCGCGGTCTCGGTGCTGGACCGGCTGCTCACCGACTCGAGCATCGCGCTCGAGGGGGCCAAGATCGTGGAGGGGTTCGACCGGGAGTTCGCCTTCGTGGCGGTGCAGGGGCTGGGGGGCCGGGAGACGACGCTGATGACCGGCACCAGCGAGATCAAGGAGAGTGCGGAGCGTGCGGCGGTTTTTGCAGTACTGGATGCCACCAACCGGTGGACGGAGGCGCGGCGGACCAACTAAGGGTCGTTAGGGAAGCATAACGAACGTTCGTGCGGGGCCGGTTCGTGGCCGGCTTCGCGTGCCGATAATAGATGCGAGTGCTCGGGGCGCACGCGGATAGTGCGCCCATTGCATCGGGAGGATAGTCAGGGCAGGGCAGGGGCTGTACGACGGTGCAGGCCAACCCTACTCGGGAAAGGACACAGGGGTAAAGGGGATCCCGGTCTTCGTGTGTGTAGTCGTAGGTGAAGCGCAGCGGAGACTAGCGGACAATTGATCGAGCGGAGCGTCTGGTGGGCCATAGCGAGGCTTGCCACTTCCTTCATGTTTTTCGCTTTTTCCCTCGAAGGGGGTGACGCTCATGTTGAAGCAGAACCTGCTCGCATCGGTTGCCTACTTCCTTGCTGGTCTGTTCGGCAAGTCGGAAGGCACGACCTGGTCATAAGTATCCAGGTCTAATGACCGGATCCCCAACTCCTCTCTACTTCATGGTTCGCGAGCGGAATATTCGCCTGTTTGTCGGCAGCATCGCGCTCCTCGCCGGTGTTGCCGGGCTCGCTGTCTGGCGGGTGCGCCTGCCGTTTCCTGGATGGTGGCCGCTGGCCACATTTGTGTTTGTAGCATCTCTCCTAGAGAGCTTCAATACTCAACTCCGTCTTGCCGCAAAGGGATCCACTTCTTTTATCATGCACATGGCAACGGCCCTCCTATTCGGGGGCTGGTGGGGGGCCCTTGTAGCTGCAGTGGCGACCTTAGTCGGTGAAATTGTTCGCAACAATTCGCCTATCAAGGTCACTTTCAACGTCTCACAGAGAATTCTCGCCGTCGCTTCAGCGGCACTTGTCTACCAAGGTCTTGGGGGACAGTTGCCGCCTACATACCTGGCGGGCGGAAGCAATCTCGCCTCGGATCTCGTGCAACGCGATCTGGGAGTTTTCTTCGTTTTCGCTGCGGTATATTTCCTTATCAACTCAACAGCCGTCAACACAGCAGTCGTATTAAGTTCAGGTCGCGCATTCCGAGAAGTCTGGAACCTCAACACCAGAGGAGTACTTGTCTACGATCTGGCAGCCAGTGCGATTGCAGTCATGGTCGGGTGGCTGTATACGCGCTTCGATACGTGGGTCGGATTCGGCTCTCTTGGATTGATCGGCGTTATTGTCCCCATCGTCGCGGTTCGTCACGTCTACGGGCTGTATCACCAACTCGAGGATAGCGGCCAGGAACTGCTACAGGTAATGGTCAAGGCTATCGAAGCCCGAGATCCGTATACATCGGGCCATTCAGTTCGAGTAAGCGAGCTCTCTCGCGCTATTGCCGTTGAGCTTGGACTATCCGCTCGTGAGATTGAACAGGTTGAGACAGCTGCTTTGCTTCATGATGTTGGCAAGATTCACGAGGAATTCGCACCACTACTTCGTAAAGAAGGTCGCCTCACAGAAGCCGAAACCGCGCTCATGCAGACGCATTCTACCCGAAGTGCGGAGCTCGTCGGCATCATTTCGAAATTCCGTGGCTTCATTCAGGACTCGGTGAGGCACCACCATGAGCGATGGGACGGCCAAGGGTACCCAAGCGGTCTTTCTGGCAAGTCGATCCCACTGGCCTCCCGTATCATCCTTGTTTCAGACACGGTTGACGCAATGACCACGGATAGGCCTTATCGAAAACGCCTTGGCTTGGAGGTGGTCGTTGCCGAACTCCAAAAGTGTAAGGGCACTCAGTTCGACCCTGATCTGGTCGAGGTCACTGTTTCGTCGGTAGCGGTTAGGCGACTCATCACTGGTAATGCCGTTTCACCAATGGCTGAGAAATCGGGCCCGATTCGTTCTAAGCGCGTAAGCTGGCCGTCGGCAAGTCTTTGGAAGGTTAGGGGAATCTAGCGCCGCAGTTTCGAAGTCGCCTCGAGCTTAAGGGCTTGTCTGGCCATTCCCATGTCTGGACAGCAGGCGGTCAAGAACGGCGTGGTCCCTCTAGAACCCCACAGGGATGCCACAAGCCCGGAGAGGACCTAGCGCTGTGTCAGGCAATTGAGCCATGCGCTCGTGAATGCTCTGCAAGTGTCCCTCGATATCGTCAGCTCCTAGCTGAAGACGTGCGCACAAGATCTCCACTTGATCCAAAGCGTCGTAGTCCTCAAGATGTGATTCCATCTCGGCAAGCATCTCCGCTGCCCCTACCTGACCACTCGACTGTTCGGATGTGATCGCAAGCCACCTTGCGAACGACCCTGCCAGAGCGGAGCAAGTGAGTTCCATTCGGAAGGTGCTTACGGCCAGGCCACCGACCCGTGTCGCTTCCTCAAGAAGCCCGGCGGTCGCCAGACTATCGGCCTTCCAAAGGAGCCATGACTGCACGATGTACGCGTCCGCACAACGCTGAATTAGCCGGTCACATTCCTCGATTACACCCCACATCCTGGTCAGTCGACCTTCTGCCGCGTAGGCGAACGCGAGAGAGGCAGCGAGGTGCACGTCCGTGAAAGTGATCGGCTCATCGGGGCCTCCCCTTGGGCCAATCGATGCGCAACGAAGCTGGTCTTCGTATCGCCCCAGCCTTCCGTAGCAAAACGCAAGGTTTCCTCGAACTTGGGACATGAGCGTATCGTTGCCCAAGAGTATTGCGTCGCGAAGGCTTTTCTCATGTTGGATGACTGCTTCCGAATAGCGTCCCTGGCGTCCTCTGATCGCTCCCAACCCGATCTGCAACTGCAGAACAGTCGAGTTCGCGACGCCACGTCCTCTCAGCTCCCGCAGAAGAGAATCGGCCACCTCGTAACTTGCGTCCATCTGACCTACCTGAAATAGCAATAGAGCGCGTGCCAGGCCGACGTGACTCCCGCCGTCACCGTCCAAGTCTGCAGCGTCGATCTTGGCTAAGGCTTCCAGCATTTCGCGGGCCAGCTCGCGATTTCTCAAGTTGGAGGTCACGTGCGCGACTGCTCTCACCGCGCGAATGCGATCCTGAATCGATTTGCCCGAGTTTATTATCTCTTTGAGTGACGGAAGGAACTCGAACCATTCAATGGCGGGAAGCCCGAGATATCCCTTCGCAAGTGCAGCCAGGGCAAAAGTTTCCTGGGATCGCTCCTCGATGTCTTTGAGAGTGTCGAGTACCTCCAATGAATCACGCCATCGGCCCTGCTCTTGAAGAGCCTCGACCAATAGAATCCTCGCATTAACAAGATCTTCGCCCTGCAAAGAAGGCACGGCTGTGATTAGCGCAAGTTCAGCCGTCTGTGGCGCTCCACCTCGTACCGCATCTGCAGCGCCGGACAGCAAGTGGGGAATGGCCTCACCTGTTCTGCCAGCTCGCATGCAATGCCACGCAATTTCCAACCTGACAGACGGAGTCTTGTTACACTGTGAGTGAAGCAAACGATCGGCGACCGAAGCGTGCAGCGCTCGTCTGACGGGAGAGGGAATTGCGGCGTACGCGTGCGCCCGAATGAGCTCGTTCGTGAACTCGAGGCCTTTCTCCCCCTCTCGGAGTATCCGTAGCTCGGAAAGTTGACCTAGGGCACCCATGGTTTGTCCCAAACCAAGGTCAACGATTGAGTACAAGCTTAGATCGTTAAGGCGAAAGCCAAGGATCGATGCTAGGTCAAGTGCGTTGCGGGTAGTGGGGTCCAAGGATCCAGAGATGCGGGGAAGGATCCTACCATAAGCCGCCATGAGCCCTGTTCCTCCGGTGAACTCCAGGGTCATGGCATCGAGTCCAATGGCCGCCGAACTCGTGCCATTGGTGCGCCAGTCCTGCACGAGCAACTCGAGCACCATTGGATATCCACCACTCGCCTGAATGATCGCCCTCTGCGCCAAGGCACTTGGCTTGTGAGTATCTGGCGCAAGGAGGGCAGTGAGTAGGTCGCGAGTTGTCATCTCATCGAGAGGTGGCAACTGAATGTGCCTGGCCATGGCTCTTTCCAGGTTGTCACGAAGCAGGGCGCCCTGGGAAGACTGGGCGAGTTCACCGGGGCGTGCAGTGAAGATGGCCATTACCCGCAAATGGGTCGTACGACGAAGGACAAGGTGAAGAACAGCGATGCTTGCTTCGTCAGCGAGGTGCAGGTCATCGACCACGATGATGATGGGGTGCTCATCGGCCACCGAAGTAAGTAGTTCCTGAAACGCCTCAGTCAGTTTCAGTCGTGCAGTCTCCCCTCGGGTGTCCACGGCAAGTGGCAGGCTGGGGAAACGTCGCCTGACATCGGGAATGGCGCGTGCAAGCTCCGATAGGCTTTCTGCAGAGGTTGCCGAACTGCCGGATGCGTCGAGCAGCCGAAGAGTCAGCCCGCCGAGCGTTGCGAATGGAATGCTTCGCTCGAGATCATAAGATTGCACACGGGCGACTGCGGCACCTTCCAGGCTGGCGGCCGCGGTTAGCCGCTCAACCAAGGTGGTCTTGCCCACTCCAGAATCCCCGCTCAGAACCGCGTGAGTTTGGCGGCCTTCCTTCAGCCCCTCCCAAAGTCCGTATAGCTCTCCGTACTCATGGGATCGACCCATGAATGGCCGCTCCCGGCTCGATTCCGAGGGTACTATGGGCATGTCGGCTATTGTGGTGCGTTCCCAGCCCCCCCGCCGCAGTCGAGAAGCGATGTCCTCAAGTTCAGGCGACGGTGCTGCACCCAACTCTCGCACGAGCTTCTGTTTCCATTCTTCGAACAGCCTCAACGCGATCAAGCGATCACCGGCCAGGGCGCGTACCTCCAACTTCGCTCGCATCCCTTCCTCGCTGAGATCATCGATCGACAACAATCGATCAGCTAGATGCCCAATCTGCGTGAAGTCGCCGGTGCGGCGACAGCGATCAATGAGAAGAACCAGAGCGTCTCGGATGAATGGCAGAAGTCCGGCCTGTTGACTGTCCTTCCAAAGCGCGAACTCCGAAACGTCCGGTAGGTCGAACCCCTCCAAGAACCCCGTGACTTCCAGTTCCCCTGCGTGCCCGGTGCCTACCACCTCGTTCGAGCGCAGGCGGTCGAGATCTAGGGAAAGCTGATCGGTGTGCAGTTTCACTGTCTCTCGGCTCGTATCGAGGGCACCTGCTGCGAGCCGTGGGCGTAGGATGGAAAGGCCGGTAGCCAGAGAGTGCCTAGCCTCGGCACCCGAAGCCCTCGGCCAGAAGAACTCCGCAAGTCGGTCGCGCCTGTGGGTGCGATTGTGCTCCACAGCCAAGTAGACCAAGAGGGCAAGATGCTTCTTGGTGCGGAACCGAATGGGTTCGCCGTTCGGCGCGAACAGGACCGGCTGGCCCAAGCAGCGCAGGTAATGCTTGGGGGACATATGAAACTCGCTTCCAGGGGGTTTCAATACTATGCAGGGACTTCAACCGACCGTCAAACGCTAACGCGTAGGCGGTAGCAGAGCGATTGATAGATTGAGATCATTGAACTTGCGGATTTGTGTTTTCGGCACCGGCGCCGTCGGCGCTTATTTCGGTGGCCGCCTGGCCGAGGCGGGCGAAGACGTCGCTTTCGTTGCGCGAGGGCAGGTGCTCCGCGCCGTGCGCGAGCACGGGCTGCGCGTCACGAGCACCGAAGGCGATTTCGTGATCCAGAGGGCGTCGAGCCCTACATCGGCTTCGGCGAGCTGGCCGGAGGCCTGAGCCCCCGGGTCGAACGGCTCCAGCAGGCCTTCGCCCGCTGCCGCGGCGTCACCGCCGAGGCGCTCGAGGACGTCCGGGCCGAGCGGTGGCGCAAGTTCCTCTTCATCGCCTCGGTCAGCGGGCTCGGCGCCGTGACCCGGGAGCCCATCGGCGTGCTCCGGAGCCGGCCCGAGACCCGCGACCAGCTCGAGCGCGCCATGCGCGAGGTGCTGGCCGTCGCCCGGGCCCACGGCGTGGCGCTCCCGGATGACACGGTCGAGGAGACCCTCGCCTTCACCGACACGGTGCCCGCGGAGGGCACCGCCTCCATGCAGCGCGACATCCTCGCCGGGCGGCCGTCGGAGCTGGAGGCGCAGAGCGGGGCGGTGGTGCGGCTCGGGCGGGAGAAGGGGGTCGCGACGCCGGTGCACGACTTCCTGTACCGCTCGCTCCTGCCGCTCGAGCTGCGGGCCCGGGGGGACCTCGCCTTCTAGAGCTGCGGCAGACCCGGAGGGGAGCGGAGCCGACCAGGTGCCCAACGGGCTGCACCCGCCCTGAGACCGGAGGCATGTCGATGCGTCACCCGCGCCCCTCGCGCACCCTGGGCGATGGAACCACGACGGATCGCTCGACACCTACCCTGGTCGCCGGCGCGATGCAGGTTCGCGGGCTCCCCGGCACATCTTCGCTGCGCAGTTGGTGGGTCGCTCAGGGAACTGCCCGCACGCGCACCGAACCATCGGGGCTGACGGCATCATCCAGCGACCCCTTCTTGTCCAGGTAGACCACCCTCACCGGCAGCATATCGAGTTTGCCGCCGGCAGGTCCGCTGACCAGATACACCGGTTGAGGGCCGTCAGCCGACGAGCTCGCCCTCCGGGCGCTCTCGGCCATCAACCGTCGCGGCAGAAGGCCCTCTGCGTGTGCACTGACCAGCTGCAGCGCCAACAGCGCGCAGATCATTGCGAGCAGGGCATTGGTGGCGGGGCGAGAGGAGAGTCGGCCTCGGGTGGTCACAATATCCTCCGACTGGTGGCGGGTTCGCTGAGTGGGTGGAATGCCAAGGGACCGGGCGGTCTGGTTGCCAGCATAGGCGGCGCAACCCAGGACGCAATACGAGGTGCTGGCCGTCGCCTGCGGTAGACCCGGGCCAGGTCCATGCTGTGAGCCGGGTTAGGGGGAGCTGGTCCGCTGCTGTACCGAGGGATAGGCAGTCGCGTCCCTCCCGCTCGACGCCGGCCAAGGTAAGTTGACGATGCACCCCCTTTACAACCGAGGCTGGCACCGATGGGCTCGCACACCGCGCGGCTGTCCGACCGCGTCGTGCTCGTAGTCGACGACGAGGACCTGGTGCGCCAATTCATGACGCGCATCATGACCGATGCCGGATTCCGCGTGGTCCAGGCCCGCGACGGCGAGGAGGCGGCAACCTACCTCCAGACCCTCGGCGCCGAGACGATCGGCCTGGTCATCAGCGACATCACCATGCCCCGCCTCAATGGGCTGCAGCTCGCCGCCCTGATGTCGGTGCACTGGCCGGCGGTGCCGATCCTCCTGGCGTCCGGGCAGGGCGGCTCACCGACGGGGTACCAGGGTCCCTTCCTCAAGAAGCCATTCGAGCCGGACACCCTGCTCGCGGCCGTCTCCCGGCTGGTGCCCGTGCGCGCACCCTCGCGTTCAGTCACGGCTACTTGAAGTCGGCTTGACACAATACACACCGTCATACGGCGGAAGAAACCGAGGGTGAACCGGAAATTGGCCCTTGTCTCATAACCCTTCAAACTCTCTACGGGTTATAAGACAAGGGCCCTTTTCCGGTTCACCCACGACTGCCTCAGCCACAGTACTGGATGTGTTGGCTGTCGGAAAGCGGCGACCGCTGGTCCTCATGGCTTTGCCGCTGTCGCGCGGGGCGCGGCCTAACCCGCAAATGCAGCCGACAAGCGCGAAGCGGTCGGCTCAACGCCTGCGTCTCTATTGTGGCCTTCCAGTACCCGCAGTGGCCGTCCTGGGAACCCGGGATGGGAGCGCGAACCCCTCCCGATTCTCGACGGCGAAGTACTCGTTGCGGCTGACTTTGCCTACCATCGGCTCGAGAAGGTTGCGCAGCGCTTCAACGGTGTCGGCTTCCCAGATGCAGACGGCCCGAGTTCCGTCAGGGGTGGGGAAGGTATGGTGGAGCTTCACCTTGGGTTCGAGAGTCCTGGGATCCGCGTCGTTCCAGAACGCGCCCGGATCGGTGACGGTGTGTTGCACCAGAACGTACATAAGTCCCTCCTGCGATGAACCTGCGTTTTGAAGAGATTGGGCAAAAGGACAAACGCCGATCTGCATTGTTGGCAGCTCGGCGATCTTGGGACCTGAGAGACGTCAGTAGCTGGCCCGAGGGCAGGCGTCGCGGAGGAGGCGAGGACCCGTGGCCTTGCGACCACGCTTTAACCGAGATGATGCTCGGATCGGATGGTGGTAAGAGTATATACGGCAGTGCTACATATGGCAACAGTATACAGGTCGGTGAGCGCGCGGATGTCAGTCACTACCTTGCGGTCTTTCGGCGTGGGGTGAAGGCCTGGACGATCAGCAGCCTCGCGGTGGTACCAGAGACCACCAAAGAGAGCGCCAGGGATTCGGCAGGGCACTGAGGAACAAGCTAAGGGGCCCTCCGGCTTCTACGCCCTCAGTGATGCCTTCGGGCAAGCTCCACCTGGGAGTCCTGAGCCTGGGTCCGATGCGTTTTGTAGAATCCGGCCTTGCGCCAGCGAGGTCCAGGCCCCACCGTAGACGCCCTTCTACGAGAGGCTTCCATGCGACGGACACGCCACTGCGTGGAGTGGCACGGCGAGTTGTACACTGCCGAGCCTCTGAAGACGCTGACCAGGGTCTCCTCGCTCCCACCCGTCTGGGCCCTCTCCCGCCGGGGCGAGTTCATCGGCACCTTGCCGGATCGCCCCGAGGAGACCACCAAGGAGTTCGAGGTTCGTTGCGCGAAGTGGCTCCAGGAGCTGATTGGAAGTGGGACCAGGCGCCCCTTCGGTTCAGCTAACTGAGGCGGGATGGGCGGATGCGCGGCGGATCAAGGTCCCCGAGGGAACCATCCTGCTGGGCGAGGGCCGGCAGTGGAGTGACAGGAGCCTGCGGCCATTGGGTCCCGGCCAGGAGATGAAGCCCCCTGCTCACGGCGCCGCGATGGCGTTGAAGCTGCCCGAGGCCTGCACCGCCCCCAGGCTGTCCGTCCCCCGCACCAGCACGCCGCTGAACTCGAACGTCCCCACCATCCGCCCGTCGGCGGACTGCTGCTGCAGCCGCACCGTGCCCTCGGTGGCCTCGACTTCCTCCAGCAGCTCGAGCGTGGGCTCCAGGGTGAACCGCGTATAGCGGCCGACGCACCCTTCCACCGCCGGGTCGAGCGAGTGCGAGCCCGGCGCCGGCGCCGCCATCCCGGGACACCCCACGGTGATGGCCCGGGTGACGCTGCCCTCCGGCTGGTACATCCGGATGGTGAACAGTCCGTCGGGCGTCTCCTCGGTGTAGACCACCCCCGCGCTCGAGGGCCCCGCGAGCGAGCCGGCGGCCGCGCCGGCGAGCCGTGCCCGGAACGACCCGGCATCGACCCCGTCGGGCTCCGTGCCCGAGCATCCGGGAAGGAGCAGGACCAGCGCGGACAGGTACGGCAGGCGGGTGGGCATGCGGTGGCCAGACCAGAGGGTGGATAGCGAGCCGGCGAATGCGGCGCCGGCCGGGACCCGTGTGTTGGGGAGATGCTGCCAATCTACGCCCCCGCGTCGCCCCCGGAAGCCCGCCACGGGCGGCACCGAAGTCCCGATGGGCACCACCTTCGACAACTTCACCGCCGCCCAGACGGACGACGTCACCAGCGAGGCGCTGCGCAACCGGCAGATCCTGGTCCAGGCCATGGAATCCGAAGGGTTCAGCCCCTACGGCCAGGCGTGGTGGCATTTCAACTACCCGGTCGAAGGCGCGGTGCCGCTGGATCGCGTCATTCGGTAGCGTTCCGCACCCCACACCGCACCGCCGCACGCCCGTACGTCACTACACTGTGAGCGTTGCGTGACGGCGATTCACTCCCGAGCCGTAACCACCATGTTTCGACCCGCTCCGACCGTGTGGCCGTGCCTCATCGCCCTGCTGGGCACTGTCGCGTGCCACCAGTCCGACGATCGGATCGGTCACGAGATCCGCACCATCCTTTCGGCCGAGAAGCCCCCGGCATACCTGGAGGGGGTCCGCTGGAAATTGCTCGGTCAGATCTACCAGGATCGACAGTACCGCCCGCTCTGGGTCGGCGTTCGTCCGGTGCCGCAGAGAACGAAGGACTTGATCGCGAATCTATGCGATGCCGAACGGGAGGGACTTCGCCCGGCGGACTACCGCCTCCCCGAGCTCCGCCGCACCATGGAACGGCTGCGTCCGGGGCTCGACAAGCAAAGGCCGGAAGCCTTCGCCGTGCTCGACCTCGAGCTTACGAGACGATTCCTCGACTACGGGGCTGACCTGCTCGCGGGGCGGCTCGATCCGAAGGTGGCCGCGAGCGAGTGGTACATCAGGGCCCGGCGCGCGAGCATCGAGGGCACTCTCCGGGGCGCTGTCCAGGGGCAGGACTTCTCCGGCATTGTGGCTCCGCTCCGCCCCAATCGGCCCGAGTACGCCGAACTCGTGAAAGCCCTTGCCGAGTACCGCGAAATCCTTCGGCAGGGTGGCTGGCCTGAGGTGCCGGGTCGTAGCAGGCTCCGGCGCGGCAACCGCGGCGTCCGCGTAGCGGTGCTGAGCCGGCGACTCAGGATAACAGGTGACCTTCGCGATTCGGCGGGGCACAAACCAGTCTACGATCTCGCGGTAGCCCAGGCGGTAGCGCGCTTCCAGGCGCGCCACGGGATCCCGAGTGACGGGATTGTGGGCGCCGCGACGCTGGCCGCCCTCAACGTGTGCCGGTCCAGGTACGGATTCGCCAGATCCAGCTCAACCTGGAGCGGTATCGCTGGCTTCCCACGGATTTCGAGCCCCGGTACATCTATGTGAACATTCCCGATTACCAGCTTTCTGCCTACGACGGGGGGAAGCCGGTGCTCACGATGCGGGTCGTGGTAGGCGACGAGTACGAGAGCGCCACTCCCGTATTTGCCGACTCGATGACGTTCGTGGTTTTCCGCCCCTACTGGTACGTGCCGCAGCGGATCCTGGTGGAAGAGATGATCCCAAGGATCAGGTAGAAGCGCTCCTATCTGGTCCGGCACAATCTGGAGGTGGTCGACGCCAAACACGTGTCGCTGGTGCTCAATGCTCGCAAAATCAACTGGTCCCGCGTCGACCTCACCAAGATTCGAGTGCGACAGAAACCGGGAAGCACCAACCACCTGGGTTTGGTGAAGTTCATGTTTCCGAATCAGTTCGCCGTCTATCTGCATGACACGCCCACCCGGAAACTGTTCCGACGGTCGAACCGGACCGGGAGTCACGGCTGCGTGTGGGTGGAGAAGCCCGTGGAGCTGGCCGACTACGTGCTTGGGGGGCAGGACGACTGGAACGAGAAGAAGATCCGTGAGGCCATGGAAACGGCGCATTCAGTGGGCGGAGGGGGCAGCGTGGACGGCCAGACCGTCACGATGGTACGGCCGGTGCCGATCTACATCGTGTACCTCACGGCATTCGTCCAGGACGGCGTCCTCAACTTTCGGGGCGATTCTTACGGGAAGGACCGCGAGGCGATTGCCAGGCTGGGAAAGCTGAGGCCGAGCGACCCCCGGCTTTGCGAGGAGCTCCAGAAGCTCATTGAAGGATGATATGAGGCGGCGGGGCCGCGGTCGGCGTCTGGTCGACGCCTTCAGCCGAAGGGTTAACCCACTGGCCAGAGCGTCGCTTGTGCACGTGGCGGTAAGCAGGGATCATGCGTCCGCTCGCTCAGCTCACCGAACCCGCCACCAGTCGGAGGATATCGTGAACACCCGAGGCCGCCTCTCCTCTCGCGGCACGACCAATGCCTTGCTCGCGATGATCTGCGCCCTGTTGGCGCTGCAGCTCGTCAGTGCCCACGCGGAGGCACTCCTGCCGCGACGGTTGATGGCCGAAGGGACCCGGAGAGCCCGCACGTCGGCCGACGCTCCTCAGCCTGTCTACCTGGTCAGCGGACCCGCCGGGGGCAAGCTCGATATGTTGCCCGTGACGGTAGTCTACCTGGACAAGAACGGGGCCCTGGAGGATGCCGTCGGCCCCGATGGCTCGGTGCGGGTGCGGGTGATTCCTTGAGCCGGCATGGGCCGACGCTTCGGCGAGAACCCTCGCTAGGCCACGGGGCCGACGCCGCCCGGATGCACATGGTGGGGGGACGGTGACGGACCGGGGTGAAGCTTACGCCCATGCCTGGCAGGATCCGCACCTCCCATGCAGGGCCACCACCTCCCATGCCAAATGCCACAACGGCGAAAGGCCCAGAAAGACATCTTCTGGGCCTCCGCCTGTCCCCCCAAGGACATAGGTGGACCGCCGCGGTCCCCAGCTCGGTGATGGCAAGGCGCATACCAGATGGCCGCTGTCGAACGAGCCACCCTAGCACTGCAGCCTTGGGAATCCGTGCGCCACCCCCCCCCGAGAATGTACGGTAGCGCACCGTCGAGGCGAGCTGTTGATCCGGGCGGACGCCGCCCAGCAGGAGTGCCCGTCGGTACGGTAGGCGCCTAACGCACACCGCGTGCGCGCGCTACCTTGGCGCAACGTTTCCGGCCAATTACCTCTCGCATCCGTGCTGGTCGTCTGTGATGATGGGGGCAATACCGGCGCCATTTCTGGAGTTCAGGAGTTCAGGAGTTCAGGCGAACGGTAGCAGTCTCAGCGGATTCAGCTCTGGTCATCCCCGCTCCTGGCGAGATCCCTACGAGGATCGCGCGAACTTAGCGCGCTGTCCGCAGGGCGTCCGGAAACCTTTGGTCAAGAAGATTTGCTACCAGCGCGGTCCAACCCGTGAAGTGACTCGCTCCCAGGCCTGCGCCGGTGTCACCATCGAAGTATTCGGGAAACGGGATGTGATCGTGCGAGAACAGCTGCTGCTGTTGCGGGCCTCCCGGGCCACCGGCAGGACGGTTGCCTGCGGCATCGCGCTCGAACAGACGGAGCAGACGCGACCGAAGGTGCCGGGCGACTTCGTTCAGGGTCAGCATGTTCCCCGACCCGGTCGGGCACTCGACCTTGAACCCGTCCCCGAAGTATCGATGGAAGGCGATCAGCGAGTCGATGAGCAAGTAGTTGATCGGGAACCAGATGGGGCCACGCCAGTTGGTGTTGCCCCCGAACAGTGCCGTGCGGGACTCCCCCGGCTCGTACTCCACCACCAGGCGGTTCCCATCGAATTCGACCACGGTCGGCGTATCCCGGTGAGCCCGCGACAGCGACCGGACCCCGTACGGAGAGAGGAACTCTGACTCCTCCAGCATTATTCGAAGAATGCGCTTCAGCCTGGCTTCCTGAACTACCGCCAGCAACCGCAGGCCGCTCCCGGCATCCCCTTCCTGGCGGGTCAGGTACCTGCGGCACTCCGGCCTCCGCTCGATGAAGCGGGCGATGCGCTCCTCCAGCTCCAGGTACACGTCGTTGCCAGCCGGCTCAAGGACGAGCACCGCGAACAGGGGTATCAATCCGAGCATAGAGCGGACCTTGAGGTGTTGATACTCTCCCGCCCAACCTGTGCGCAGGATGGAGTAGAAAAATCCGTCATCCTCGTGCCAATACTGCATGCCGCCATACCCTTGCTCGTCCAACGCGTGGGCGATCGACAGGAACTGTTGCAGGAAACGGCTTGCGAGGTTGACGTAGGCCCGGTTGTCCTTGGCCAGCTCGAGGGCTATGGTCACCATGTTGAGAGAGTACATCCCTAGCCATGCCACACTGTCATGCTGCTCGACGTGCCCTCCAGTGGGGAGTGGCAGAGAGCGGTCGAACACTCCGATGTTGTCGAGCCCGAGAAATCCTCCTTCGAACGCGTATCTCCCCTCAGGGTCTCGCCGGTTGACCCACCAAGTGAAGTTCAACAGCAGCCGCAGGAATACCCGCTCGAGAAACGCCCGGTCCGCCTTGCCGAACATGCGCCGTTCATGATCGTAGACCTGCCAGGCGGCCCAGGCATGGACGGGCGGGTTCACGTCGCCGAAGACCCATTCGTATGCCGGCAACTGGCCGTTCGGATGCATGTATGCATCGTTCGTCATTAGCTCCATCTGTCGCTTGGCGAAGTCTAGGTCCACCAGCGAAAGCGGAACGCATTGAAAGGCCAGATTCCAGGCGGAAAAGAACGGATACTCCCATTTGTCGGGGGTCGAGACGACGTCGGAGAAACTGACGTGGCGCCACGTGGAGTTCCGGCCGTCCTTCCTCTGCTCGGGTGGAGGAGGTTGCCCCGGATCCCCTTCCAACCACTGCTCCACGTCGTAGTAGGACCATTGTTTCGAGCACAGAAGACTCGCCAGCGCCTGGCGCTGAACCAGCTTGGCGTTGGGACCGAGCGAAGGTTCGTGAAGCCCCTCGTAAAACTCTGAGCATTCGCGGGCACGCTCGTCGACTATGGCGTCGAAATCGGCGAAGGGCGACGCACTAGGTATGTTCGACAGGCGCAGCCGCACAATCTTTGTTTCTCCCGGCGCGATGACGCCACCATAGAGGAGCGCGGCCTTGGTCCCATGGCTGTCACGGTTGACGGCCCTCGCCTCTCCCCCGATCAAATACCGGTGGAAGGCATCCTTCGTGTGAGGCGACTCGCTCTCTGTGCCGTACAGCCGCTCCGCATTGGTCTCGTTCTCCGTGAAGAGAACGTCGAGCGGCTGCTCACCGCATAACGTGTACGTTCCCAGCGTAGGATGGGCCGCCTCGAGTCGGCACTCACCGTCGTCCACGGGCACGGTGCCGATGACCGGCTTACCCGGCACGTCTCCCTTGGGCCCGGACTTGTAGCCCCAGCTCCATGTGTTCCTGTACCATAGCGTTGGAAGAACGAAGCACTTCGCGTCCGTGGCGCTCCGGTTGGAGACGGATATCCTGATCAGAATGTCGGTCTCGTGGGCCTTCGCGTACTCCGTTGTGATATCGAAGTAGCGGTTCTCCAGCAATGCCCCTGTGTCGGTCAGCTCGTATTCGGGGACGTCGCGATCCCGCTCACGATTGCTCCGCGTCAGGAGCTCGTAAGGGAACGCTGTCTGGGGATAGCGATAAAGCACCTTGACGTAGCTGTGTGTCGGCGTGCTGTCTAGGTAGTAGTAGCATTCCTTCACGTCCTCTCCATGGTTCCCTTCACGACTTGAGAGGCCGAAAAGGCGCTCCTTCAGGATCGGGTCCACCCCGTTCCACAGCGCCGTTGCGAAACAGAGGTACTGCTCGTCGTCACAGATACCAAGAAGACCGTCCTCGCACCAGCGATACGCCCGGCTTCTGGCATGGTCGTGAACGAAGTAGGTCCACCCGTCGCCTTCTGGTGAATAGTCCTCGCGACACGTGCCCCAGGACCTTTCGGCCAGATAGGGTCCCCACTGCTTCCAGTTGGCCAGGCCCTCGGCGTGTGCCTTGAGACGCGCGTACTCCGCGGTCAAGCTGTATCCCGGCAGGATCACGGACGGTCGGCCGCCTACCCGGGGACTCCGCGCTATCCGAAGCTGGCCCTGCTGCTTGTACGCCCAAACGCCGGGTCGCTGGCGCGTTGGGGGTTGGGTAACCGCCTGGAACACGTAGTCATACAGTTCGTTGTGGGTGACCCAGCCGTCGCCGTCCAGATCCGCCTTGCCCGATCGCAAGCCTTCGGCGAGATGATGGGTGAAGACGGAGCCCTCGAATTCGCCCTTGACCTTGTCGCCTTCCCAGGCGTACTGCGTCGCATCGGTAGCCGTGAGGACCACGCGCCCGTAGCCGCTGCCCTCGAACGCATGGGCGGTATCTACGCTGGCCCCGATCCCACCTCCTTTCGATCCTTCGGCAAACGCGCCGCTGTAGCAGCAGTCGAGAATCAAGACCTGGCGCCGGGACCGGGTGCGATCCATCTCGCTCGATATGAATGCGGCCGACAACGACGTCACATGCAGCAGGTCGCGCTGCGTGTCTTTGACGGCGAGATAGAGCCTGCCGTCCTCGTCACGCACGCCGTGCCCCGAGAAGTACAGCAACAGCAAGTCGTCCGGCGTCTTTTGGGCGAAGAAGCGCGCGGTCGCGAGGTGCAGAACCTGACTATCCTTGTCGATCAGGGGGGTAACTTCATCGAAAGCGCCGATCAGCGGGTCTCGAAGCAGCTCGGCGAGACCTTCGACGTCAACGGTAGGTGCCCGTAGTTGTGCTAACCCCGGGTCGTCATACTGCGTGTTGCCGATGATCAGGGCCAGTCGCCGACTCATGCGCATGCTCCCCCGGGGCCGCGATCGGCTGGCCGCCGGTGCCTACCGGGTTCCTCGCTTCGTGGCAGGCGCGGCCCCGAAGCGCTGTATCAGGCCCGAGAGCTCGTCAGGCGAGATGGTGGTCGGATCGTATTCCACGTCCACGGTCCGCTTTCCCTGTTGCACTCGGATCTTTACGGTTCGACCGTGGCCCCGAAGTACCCAGTCCTTGAGGAATGCGAGCAACTGTGGGACGGCCGCCGGAAGGACGGCCAAGGCCAAGGCGCCGATGGTGACGACGTCCACGGGCTTGGCGCCGGCGGGAGCCGATCGGGAGGTGACCAGATCGGTCGTCACTTCGGGGAATGCCTCGCGGAGTTCGCGAAGCAGGCGACGAGTCACCGAATCCAGCTCGTCATCCGTCGTTGGCGTCGTGCTCTGAACCGAGAGCAGAATCCTGCCAGGGTCTTCCGTAGACATGGTTCCCGCCGTTCAAGGGTTGTGAAATCTGCGAAGTCGTGAGCCTCCGCGCAAAGACAGCATAGCGAGCTGCCAGTATTGATGGCCAGAGTGTTGTCGTGAGATTAGAACCTGGGAAGGCTTCGGTAGCGTAGGGACGGGTACACTGGCCGTCAAGGCCCTGACCCGCCTCGCGGTGCCTTTGTCGTGCCCCTCCAGAACGGCGTCGAGGCCCCCGCCCAGCTCGCCGCCGTCCTGGCCTGCTGATAGCTCGGCTTCATGGTGTTCACCGACCAGTCGAGATCCGCCTCATCCAATCGCCAAGATCACGAAGCACCGTCGCATCCTCGTCAATCAAAGAGTGACGGAGCTGGCGCCTCCGCGCCAGCCAGGATCGCCCCGAGGCGGATAGAACATAGGAAATCGCATCGAAGGGCCCCGAGTGCCGAGGTGAAGGCTGCACTCGTATCCGCGTGAACAAGTTGTCCACCACGGACTCCCCCCCGAAGCCAACCCGACGAACTTGAGGGAACCATGCAAGGATCAGATGCCAAACACTGAAGGCCAGCGGACTAATGATCGCTAAGAATGCGAAGAACCCCGAAGCCCTGAAGATCGCGGAGTCCCCCGGGATGAAATAGCTCAGGGTCGCGCACACTACTGCCGGAACTATCCACACCCACCAGGTGGTGAGCCACTCAACGAGCGATGTAACAGCAAACGGCGCCTCGCCCAATCGCTCTAGTACGGTCAGGCCAAGACCTGGCTCGTCACGGACGACTTGCACACACAGAACGGGCGTGGCAATTGAAGGAGGCTGCAACTGATCTACTGTCCGTGTTTGCTGCCGCCTCGCTCGGGTGTGGAGCTTCGACTCGACAAAGACCACCAAGCGCTCAATCATGTTATCGACATCCCCGAAGGAACCGAACATAAGCGCAATCCAGGCAAGCTCTAGCGGAAGGCACACGCCAAAGCGCACGAAAGTCGACACGTGATACACACCCAACGCCACCATGCTCACCCCAACCATGGCAAACATGAACGCGAGGAAAACGGCGCCCAAAGACTGCAGCAAGAATTTCTCAATCCCAGACTGGATATCGCGCTCCTCGCAGAGAATGAACGGCGTGGCAAGGGTAGCCAGGCCGGCAAGCCGCATCTGAAGCGCCCGCTGTCGAAGCGCATACAGCGCGACATTACCCCCGTGACTGTGGGCGACCACGAAATGCTTAGCCCCGGGGTTGGCACGGGTAGCCTCGTTGAGATGCAGCTCAAGCTCTTTGCTCGCGCGGAGTCGCATCTTGTGTGAATTGCGACCGCTCCACTTGAACACTGCGAAGTCGACATCTTGGTCAAGCGTTTGGGATAAGGCATGCCGGAGAGGTGAACCAACCCGAGTCCATCCGGCGTCTCGGGCGAACGTGCCGTGCACGAGTGTGATCACGCAATGTGACGACATGGAAACAGAAATAGGCCGTGAGCGCCGCCCAAGAAGTCTACGTGGCCTGCTGATCTCGTAACGAATCGTGGTTCGAGGACCACCCTCAGGAGCCGCGTTCAGTTGGCGATGCTGGATAACTTGCCACGTGAAGTCAGGGGCCGGAACCGGCTGCGGTTTGGGTGGGAGGGGCAGCCGGTACCTCCAGCAGGCGTTCGCCCGCTGCCGCGGCGTCACCGCGCGCGGGATCGCCGTGTCATCTCATTTGCAGTGTCGTCAGCATGACCTGGACTTGATAGGGACGGCTGAGCGAGAGGAGATAGCAAAGATCTAGCTGCCGATGCTCGCCATGCCACTTCGTAAAACGCCTCAGGAGGAACGCCCCGTACGCCCAGCCCGGGTCATCGCCGATGGCGGGCGGTATGTCGCGATGGATGTTGTCGAACCCGGGCCAGTGCATGTACCGCCCGAACGCCTGCTCCCGGCACGGATTGAACACCTCGACCTCGTCGGACAGCGCCAGCGGAGTAGGTCCGATGCGAGCGACCACAGAGCCCATCGGGGCAGCAGTGGCGAATGCCTTCGAGTACAGCACGATCCATAGCCCGCTCTCCGCCAGCCATGCCGCGGATACCGACGTGTAGTGCGGCCGCAGGCGGATCAGGGGCGCGGCGCGGTCCATGCAAGGCGACCACGGCACGTTCGGGCCGGCGAAGTAGCGCGCTTCTTCCTTGATTGGGCCGGCGTCACCGTTCAGTGGCATCCACGCGAGGTGCACGGCGTCGGTTTGGGCGTCCGGGTTCGCCCCGTGCCCGAACAGGACCAGACCATCGCCGTTGGTGCTCGGAAGCCAGGGATGGTCCGCGTTGCGCACCACCACGGGTGCCACCTGCCAGAACCGGTTGGGTGCGAACCGGAACTCTTCCCGGTAGGGCCCCGGTGTCCTCGGGTCAGCCTTGCTGACCAGGTAGGAATGGATGCCCGGGTGTGCCGCGTCCCGATCCTTCTTCACGAAGATGAAGACGTAGGCGCGACCACCGTAGCTGAAGGCGCCGGTCGGTGTTTCATCCGTTCCCAGCACTCCGATCGGATCCTGCACCATGAACGGATCGAAATACCATGCCTGCATCACCGGCTGGATGTGGAACCCGCCGGGGACCAGCCCTGAGTCCTCGGTCCAGGCGACCAGATCCGCATCCTGCTCCGGACCCTCGTCCCTTCCGGCCCGCGGCACGTCGCCGAAGAAGATGAACAGCCGGGAGGTCGTGCCGTCACTGTGCTCTGTATTGGCTCCAAGATCGACGCCTGTGGCTCCCCAGCTGTCCCACGGATTCAGCAGGGGCAGGCCCTGCGGATCCTTGCTCCCCGTGAGTTGGCCGATGCGGCTGGTGCCCAGCCATTCGATTGGCTCCGGCGCTGCCGCCTCTGGCGAGCGGGCCGGCGGGTCCTCGAGCGGCACCGGGCAGGGAGACCAGAAGGAATTCTCGACCTTCCACAGCAGGGACAGCCTGTGCCAGCTGCTCGTGGTCACCAGCTCCAACTGGTGCTGGAGCGGATAGTTGGCCACGGCGAGTGGGGCACCCGGCGTCGCGAACGCCGGAATCGTGATCGCGGCAGGCGGGTTCCAGTTGCCCCCTGACGCTCTCCACGTGACGGTCACCGCTCCGTCGCCATCCACCACGAAGACCTCGAGGTTGTCGTTCAGCGGGTAGTGCGCGGCGGCGATGCCACCACCCGGTGTCGTGTGGTTGGGCAGGCTCAGGATCGACGGGCCCTGCCAGCGGCCATTCTGTTCCATCCACGCACACCTCGTGGCGCCGATAGTGTCGACGAAGCACACCACGAGCTGCTCGTGCGGTGGATAATAGACGGCCGCGAGTGGCGCGCCGGCCGGCGCTGCCCCCGGCAGTGTCACCGGTACCCTCCAGGGCTCGTTGTGCGCCTTGGAAATGCCGCGAACCGCGCCGCCGCGGTCGATGGTGAAGACCTCGAGCTGTTCCTCAGGCGGATAGTAGACGGCCGACAGCCGCGCACCGGGCGCGAACTCCGGCGCCGTCAGGCCAGCGCCGTTCCAGGCCCAGGGCTCGTTCGCCCGCTTCCAGACGACGCGGAGCACGCCGTCCTTGTCCACCGTGAACACTTCCAGTTGATCGTACGGCGCGTAGGACGCGGCGGCCACGCCACCGCCGGGCACGAGGAGACCTCGGTCGGTCAAGCCGACCGGGCCCTGCCAATTCTCGTTCTGCACCTTCCACACGACGTTCAATGCGCCGAACGCGTCGATGGTGAATACCTCGAGTTGACCGTGCGCGTCGTAGAAGGCGGCGGCCACCGGCGCTTCCGGCGGCGCGAATCCCTGCGCCGTCAAACCGACCGGCCCCTGCCAGGGGCCGTTCTGGACCTTCCACACGACCTGCAAAGCACCGTACTGGTCGATGAAGAAGCCTTCGAGATGGTTGTCCGGCGGGTAGAAGGCCAAGGCGGGTGAACGCATATTCATGCTGGTTTCCGGTCTGTGCGCAGGAGTTGCGGGACCCGAGCGGCGCCCGAGGACTATGCGCCGCCCGCGACCAGTTGACCATGATCGGCCGATGGCGCAGCGAAGGGCGTAGCAGCGCCCTCGGAGGCAATCGAAAGCGCCGCGTCGGTTCTCCGGCGCGGCGCTCTCTCACTGTTTCCTAGGCTTTTACAGGCTTCCGTTTCGCCCCGCGATCGCGGGGGCGGGTTGGCTCGCGAGTCGCTTGAGTATCCCGGGCTGAAGCGCGGTCCCGGTCTGCCGACGCCGCGCCGGCGTACTCATCACGCTTGAGCTGTATGTCGGCCAGCACATCGGCCCGAACGTGCCGGCTGGCCAGCGTGTTGTGCAGAGTGTCCATCGCGAGCGCGGCCGTATGGGTGTCGCCGTCCTCCGCCAGGAACTCCGCGTACTGGTCGACGTAATAGTGGTAATCTATGTGCCCGAGAGTCTGCGCGGACGCCTGCGGATTCACCATCAGGGCCGCGCCCAGTGTGGCTCGTGCCTCGAACGGATTGGCGGGGGTCTCGACCAGCCGGCCTCCAGCCATCCAGGCCGGGACGGCCGGCGAACGAACGCCGCCCAGGTCCAGGCGCTTCCGGTCGCCGGCGACGGCGTTGCCAAGCGCCACGCGTGCGTGCGTCGCCAGCATCAGGTTGGGAAGCTTTTCCGTTGCCTCGCGCAGGATATCGGTTGCCTCTTCGAGCACGTTGGATCCGTCGAACGCCAGCACCCGTCCGACCTGATCGGTGAACAGCTCTTGCGCGAAATACTCCTCCACATGGGCATGCGGCGGCATGACCGAGATGCGGAACGGGTTGGATACCACGTCCTGGTCATCCAGATGGACAGCTACCTGAATCGTGTAGCGGCCGGGCTCGGCCACGTCCCACCCGTTGCGGCCCGAGCCGATGAACAGTGATGCGTACTGAGCGGCGCCGGGTTGCAGGACACTCTTCTGCTCGCGGAAGCAGTACCGGGCGTAGGGAAGGTACTCGCGTGCCGGCCGACCATCCTTCTTGATGATGACCGTCATGCGATCCTGGATATCGAGCAGGTGATCAGGAACCAGCGTCGGCTCCTCGGAGATGTTGCTCAGCTTCAGCTCGACCACGACCGGCTCCAGAAACTCGAAAGCCGGCTTCTGTCGGTTTGCTCGAACCTCGAGTCTATAGGCCGAGCCGGGCTGTTCCGCTGCCCCCTGGAAGCCATGGTCGTCAAACCACAGGGCAGCCCCCTGCTGTACGAACCGGGCGGGAGCATGCCGCATGAACAGCAGCTCACCGTCCGAGAAGCGGAACTCGAAGTTCTGGAAGAAGACGTTCTGGGGACCGGGGGGGACACGGTAAGGATAGTTCATGAAGCTCAGAGCGCTGGGCTCGTTCGCCAGCGGGATCCAGGCAGTACCCAGTGCCTTTTGCCACGAGTGCGCGAGGTTGAACGTGTGACCCATCTCATGGGCAGCGGTCCAGAAGCGCATCCGTCGCACCCAGGCTCCCGGATTCAGATCCCCGGCAGGTGCCTGGGAGATGAACGAGTCTCCAAAGATCGCCGTTCCCTGCCGCTGCTCCGGTCCGATGTCGTCGAACATGATCCCGCCCAGCGAGCTGCCCATCTCGTGAAGCGAGGCGAAGAACACCCAGGTAGACCACTGGGCCTTGGGCGCAAAGCGCGACCAGTACACCTGCATCGCGTCGTGCATCTCCTGATTGGTCCACCGTGAATCGGCACCCGATCGGCTGAGTGGAACCGTGTTGTCTCCACCTGAGTTGGAGACGTTGAAGCCCGCCCGCCTGTAAACGGTTGCGAGGCTCAGCGTCTCGATCGGCAGCGCGGCGGGGCGGTCGGGATGGTCTCCCGTGTTCAGCGTCGTAACTGCTTCGGTCTTCGCTTCTCGCAGGATCCAGATGGTGCCCGTGCCGGGCCGGTACAGCGTCAGGTTTTGCTGCCTGCCACTGCTGGCGTAGTCGAAGGGGAATACCCGGTCCGCAGCCGAGGCGAGGTCGTAGCCCCCGATCCCGCTGCCGGGGTCGCCCTGGGCGTAGACCGGCGTGAACGTGCCCGCGTTGTTCTGCAGGATCCAGATAGTGCCGGTACCGGGCCGGTACAGCGCCAGGTGGTCCAGCTTGCCGCTGCCGTCATAGTCGAAGGCGAATGCCCGATCGGCGGGCGAGGCCAGATCGTAGCCCCCGATCCCGCTGCCGGGGTCGCCCTGGGCGTAGACCGGCGAGA
>JBOHSB010000269.1:0-3485 GCA_050733015.1 Gemmatimonadales bacterium | reverse complement strand
CGTGGCGGCCAGGCGCCGGGCCAGCCGGTCCGCGAACTCCCCGATGTGGGGGAGGACCTCTTCCTCCGGCATCGGCAGGAGGTGGCCGGCGGTGATGAACTCCACGTTCACGCGGGGGGCGAGCCGGACCTCCTCGCCGGAGCCGAGACCGTCGCGGCGCGTGTAGACCGTGACCCGGTGTCCCTGGCGGCCGAGCTCGAGCGCGAGCTCGGCGACGTGGACGCGGAGACCCTCGCGGGACGGGACGTCCGCGGCGACCGGGCTGGTGTGTACGGAGACCATGGCTATCTTCATCGGATCGACTCCTGAAATTTCTGGGGGTTCGTACGCGTGGGCGACCAGGACGCTGCTCGCCCGGCGAGGGCGAGAGCGGGCCGCTGGATCCCCACGGTGGATTTATGAGCGCATGCCTCAGCGGCCGAAGAGCCTGGGCATGTGCCCCGCCCACCGGCGAAGGCGCGGTGCGGCGGTGAAAGAGGGGTGGCGTGCGTCAGCCCCGCGATGGCGGAAAGACTGAAAATGCGCATGGCACACCCTCCGGAAGTCGAGGGCGGTACTACGCCGCCCTCCCGTGGTGTGCCTGCGTCTTAGACACGGTTTTCTACTGGTGTCCTTTACCTGTCCGAGGGGTTCCCAAACCCGATCTCCGAGACTGGACGCGAAAATCCGCGCGAAAATCCGCTCGGACGCTCAGCCGGTCACTCTCAGTGCGAGCATCGACACGTCATCGCGCAGGTCGCCGGCGCAGAACTCCAGCAGCGCCTGTTCGACGGCCATCGCCAGATCGGCGACCGGCCGGCCGGAGTTGGCGGCGAGGACCTCGATGAGCCGTTCGTTCCCGAACCTCGTCTGGGTGGCGTCGCGGACCTCGGGCACCCCGTCGGAGTAAAGGAACAACGTGTCACCCGCCTCGAGGTCGAGCCGCTCGACGCCGACCCCGAAGTCGTCCTCGAAGAGCCCCAGCGGGATGCCGCCGCCGCTCGTCGTACGGATGAGGCCGTCGCGCCGGATCAGGATCGCGGGCGGGTGCCCGGCACTGGCGAGCGTCATCGACAGGCCGCCGTCGCGCGGCTCGACGTAGGCCATGACCGCGGTGACGAAGCGCTCGTCGTCGATGAGCGCTTCGTTCATCATCGACAGGACCTCAGCGGGCTTGGGGTTCCACCGCGCGAGCAACCGGATGCCGTGCTTGGCGGTGGCCGTGACCGCGGCGGCGTCCTCGCCCTTTCCGCAGACGTCGCCGAGGACCGCGCCCCAGCCCGAGCCGGTGGGAAAGACCTCATAGAAGTCGCCGCCGAAACCGGACTCGCGGGTCGCCGGGTGATGGCGGCCCGCCACCTCGGCCCCCGGGATCGCGGGCAGCTCGCGTGGCAGCAGGCCGGCCAGCAGCCGGTCGGCGACCTCCGCCCGTCTCCGGTAGCTCCGCCCCGCCCGGATGACCAGGGCGAGGTTGCGGGCGAGCCGCTCGACCAGCCCGAGATCCAGCAGGTCGAACGGCCCCTGCTCGCCGGACACGGTGAGGGTCAGCGTGCCGTGGCACCGCTCGCCGTCGTCCAGCGGCACGCACATGAGCGACGAGGCCTCGATCAGCCCGCAGACCGGCGGCCCCGCCGGACTGGTGCCGAGCGTGCCCAGGTCGTCGAGGTGAGCCTGGAGGACGGACTGTCCCGAAGCGTGCACGGTGGCCGGCAGCGTGCCGGACGCGGGATCGAGGTCCTCGAGCGTGTGGGCGATCTCGGTGCTGCGTTCGTCTTCCGGGCCGATGACGACCTGGCGCAGCAGCGACTCCTCGCGCGCGAGGTCGATGAAGACCCAGTCGGCCAGCTCGGCGGCCAGCAGCCGGGCGCAGCGCCGCAGCGCGACGGACTCGGTGAAGGACTGGTCCTCCAGCAGCACCGCGGTGGCGGTGGCGAGGACGTCCATGCGATGGACCACCGTGGCCACCGCGTCGTCGGTCGCGGTGACCTGCTGGGGCAGGTCCTGGGCGGCGGGTTCGCGGGTGGAGGGTGCGGTCGCCGCGATCACGAGCGGGTCGGGCTCGCCGGTCACCCAGATCCGGGCGAACGTGATGTCCACCTCGACCGGACCGTGCCCGGACAGCAGGCGCACCCGCGAGCGCCGCCGCCGGCCCGAGTGGAAGACCCCGGCCACGTGCGAGCCGACCGTGGCCCGGGTGGCCAGGTCGCAGAACCTCGGGAACGGCTTGCCGGTGAGATAGCCGGGCGAGGAGCCGAGCAGCGCTCCGGCCTGGCGGTTGACCCGGCGTACGGTGCCGTCGCGCTCCAGCAGGAAGAGCGGCACGGGGGAGTCCTGGAAGACGGTGCGCAGCAGCCGGCGTTCGCCGTCGGCCGCGTCGTTCCTGGCCTGGGTGGACGATCGCTCCGTGGCGGTGGTCCGCAGCGCCGCCACGGCCTGCTCCAGATCGGCGAGGGCGGCGTCGAGCAACGCACCACGATCGGCGTCGGGCAGGAGCGCCGCGCTGCGCAGCTCGCCCGCCCGGGCCTCGATCGCGGCGGCGTCGGGGCGAAGAGAGTCAGGATGGGCAGAGCCGGGCTCTTGCTGGTCGGGAATGCTGCCCTCCGCTCGCGGGGTCTCGGGGTCGTTCGGCATCGGCTGTGCGTACTCTAACCGCCGCTGAGACGGCCCCGCGAGGCCCCTGACTAGGGGTGATCGCGGCCTTCCGCGCGGTGGCCGGACACGATCCGCTGGGCGATCGCGGTCAGCTTGACGTGGCGTGTCTGCGAGATGCGCTTGAGCTCGTTGAACGCGGTGTCCGCGTCGCAGCCCATCGCGTGCATCAGCACACCCTTGGCCTGGTCGACGATCGAACGCGCCTCGACCGCCTGGCGCAGTTGCGTGGCGGTGCGATGGGCGTCTTCGTAGCGCCGGGTGTTGGACACGGCGGCGCCGCCCTGAGCGGCGAGCAGGTCGCCCAGGCTGAGCTCCCGCTGGTCGAGCGCGCCGGGCACCACGCCGTACATCGTCAGCGTGACGATCACCGGGCCGGTGCGGCGTACGGTGTCGGCGAAGCAGCGCACCCCGCGCTGCAGGGCGAGCGGCGTGTAGTCGGGCCAGCGGGTCTCGGCAAGGGTGTCGCCGCAGAAGACGGCCGTCTCGGTACGGGCCACGTCGAAGATGGGACCGGCGCGGCGCGCGCACTGGATCTCGCTGAGATAGGCCAGGTCAGGGTGGGTGCCCGCCTGGTCGAGCGGGTCGGGTGCCTCGCCCGCGCTCCACCGGACCGCGGTGGCGCCCGCGCATCCGTGCACGGTCTGGGCGGCCAGCTCCGCGACGCGGCGCAGCGACACGGTCGCCGACGCCTCGTGCACCAGACCGAGCCCGGCGACTTGGGCGGCGAGTTCGCTGCTGATCTGCGGTTCGAACCCCACGGGGTTCACCGTAGCCGCTGTCTAGGGTGCCGGGAGCCCCTGGGAGCCGGCGGCCGCGGGCTCGTCTCGGTCGGAGGTCAGATCTCCGATCGAGAC
>JBOHSB010000268.1:0-6480 GCA_050733015.1 Gemmatimonadales bacterium | reverse complement strand
GCGCCCGCCGCCGTGCCCGCGTCGCCGACGGCCGGCAAGAGTGTGGCCGAGGCGCTCGGATTCATCGACGTGATCCCGGTGCGGAGCGCCGACCGGATCCGCAACGAGCTCGAGTCGGCCAAGGCCGCGGAGCGCGAGGCCGACGCGCGGATCTCCGAGACCAGCTCGCAGCGCGCGGAGACCAAGGCGCTGGCCGAGGTGAAGAAGCAGGAGCTGTCCACTCTCGACGCGCGGATCAAGCTCGCCGACAAGCAGAAGAACGACGCCGACAAGGCCGCCAACCAGGCGGAGAAGAAGGTGGTTGAGACCCAGAAGCAGTTCCTCGATCGGCGTGAGGCCCTGCACGCGGCCGAGAATGACCAGGCGAAGGCGGCCAAGAAGGTCGCCGTGAACCAACAGAAGGCGCTCGAGATGGAGCTGCAGCTCGCCGGTCGGCGCGACGACCGCAGCCGCGTAGCCGGGGACCCGACGTTGGCGCTGCGGCAGGACGCGGTGATTCGCGACCTGGAGCGGAAGACGCTCGAGGCGCAGCGGCAGCGCGCCGAGGCGGCCAAGGATCTGGCGTCGCGCGACCAGGACATCGCGAAGCGCCGGCTGGACCTCTACCAGGCGCAGCTGGCGGCGAGCGGGAGCTCCGGTAAGTAAGGGCCCCACGTCGCACGGCCATGCATTGTGAAGGGGGCATGCCTCGCGCATGCCCCCTTTGCGTGATTCACCATCGGAGCTCCTGGATCGCATGACCCATCACTTCGGCATCCACGCGGTGGACAGCGGCGGTATCGACATGGCGGCCCGGCGCTCGGCGGCGGCCGGCGGCACGGCGCTACAGATCTTCACCGCCATTCCCAAGTACTACGGCGACAAATCGTCCATCCGCCCCGAGCGGGTGGCGCGGTTCCGCTCGGCGCTGGCCGAGACCGGGATCGCGCCCGAGCGGGTGATCGTGCACGCCGCCTACGTGCTCAACACGGCGAGCGACGATGCGGAGAAATGGAGCCGCGCGGCGGCGGGTCTGGCCAAGGAGCTGGAGCGGTCGACGGCGGTCGGCGCGGGCGGGGTGTGCTTTCATCCGGGCGCCGCCATGGACGGCGACCGTCTGTCCGCCGTGGGCCGGGTGGCGCGCGCCGTCACGCAGGCGCTGGAAAAGGTGCCCGGCCGCACGCGGATCCTGGTCGAGAACACGGCCGGGGCCGGCATGACCATCGGGCGGACACCGGACGAGGTGGGCGCCATCCTCATGGGTGTGCCCCCGGCCCTTCGCGCGCGCACCGGCTACGGGCTCGACACCTGCCACCTGTTCTCGGCGGGCCACGACATCACCCGGTCGCCGGCAGCGCTCGCCCGCATCCTCCACGAATTCGAGGCCGCGACCGGGGAGCCGCCGGCGTTCTTCCACCTGAACGACAGCGACGGCGCGCTGGGCTCGAACCGGGATCGCCACATGTTGATCGGGGAAGGGAAGATCGGGACGGCGGCGTTCGGCTGGCTGCTGCACGACCCGCGGAGTCAGGGCGTCCCGCTGATCCTCGAGACGCCCCAGTCCACCGCCGAGGTGGCGGAGGACGATGCCTCGGCCGACCCCTGGGACGCCCGTATGGTGACGCTGCTCCAGCAGCTCAGCGCGGCGTGAACTTGGGCAGCTCGCTCCGGTGGCGGGCCAGGAACCGCTGGTAGATGCCGGCGTCGGTGTAGTCGCGCAGCTCCGCGATGCGATCGCCGCGGAACCGGAGCACCACGCAGGTGCGCTGGTCCATCACGTCGTCGCGCGCGGAGCGGAGCCAGCTGCGCTCGCGGATCTCGACGATGATGCGCTCGTCGGCCTCGTACCACTCCCGCCAGACGTCTTCGTAGCCCCAGTCGGCCGCACCCAGCCCCGGCTCGCGGTTGGCCATCGCGCGGAGGACCGCCTCTCGCCCGCGCCATTCGCCGCCGATCGGCGGATCGCCCGCCACCCAGTAGACCACGTCGTCGGTGAACGCCGCGCCCACTTCGTCCATGCGTCCGGCGAAGAGCGAGGCCTCGTAGGCGCGGGCGATGCGCATGTGATCGCTCATGGGGCCTTCTCCTCCTCCACCCCCTCCTCCTCGGCGAGCGAGTTGGCCTTGCGGCCGGCGCGCGCCATCGGTCCTTCCATCTCTACGCGGTGCTTGTCGAGCACGCGCCAGGTGCCGAGCGCCCGGTCGGCCAGCTCGGCTGCGGCCGTGCGCAGCGGCTGGCTCTCCCGGACCTGGCGCACGTTGTTCTGCATGTCCTCCGCGTCCCACCCGCGCGAGTGCGCGATGAAGGGAAACACCGGGAACACGAAGCCGAGCTCCGACCAGAAGGTCAGCATGCCGCCGGCCACCGCCTGGATGTTGTCTTGGCCGCCGGTGATGATCAGGGCCGCGACCTTGTTCATGATGAGCCGGCGATTGTGAATCGTGAGCTGGTTCTGAATGCAGTTGAGCCGCTCCGCCATCTTGAAGTAGAGCGACGAGGCGGCACCCCACCGGATCGGCGTGGCGATCAGGACCACGTCGGCCCAGTGCACCAACCCCTCGTAGACCTCGGTGAGCTCGTCGGTGGGATCGCGCTCCGTGATCGCGCAGGGCCAGGTACAGGCGTGCGAGGCCTTGGAGTAGTTCCCCTCACAGTGCCGGAACGCGAGATCCCGCAGGCGCAGAACCCGGGTGTCGGCGCCCTGCGTGCCGAGATGCGCGACGGCGTGGTCGAGCAGACAGTCGGAGGTGGAGAACCGCGGATTCACGGCGTCCATGGCGGTGGTGGAGATTCCCAGCACGCGCGGCGGCGCGTCCGCCGGCTTGGGGTGAGGCTCGAGCAGGTGGGACGGCTTGTGCTTGAGCAGGCGTCGGGGCATCACCGGCGGAAGCTCGACGTACACGCCGTCCTCGCGCGTCTCGAGGCGATACACCGGCACCTGTTCCTCGTCGTAGCCCTCCGGCCCCTTGCCGGTGATCACGCTGTACTCCCACGCGTGCCAGGGACACATCACGAACTCGCCGTGGAGGCGTCCGTCGGATAGCGGACCGCCGCGGTGATTGCAGATGTCGGAGATCGCGTGCAGTCGGCCATCGTACTGGAAGATCGCGATGCGGTGCCGCTCGATCTTGACCGCGAACGGGGCCCGCGCCGCAAGCTCGGCCTCGGTTCCGAGGCGGTGCATGAATGGCATGGAGAATCCTGATGAGGTGGTCTCGGGTAACCTACGGGCTGCGGTGAGCTTCGTCGAGTCTGACTGGCGCTCGTGGGCCTCGGCCGCGGGCAGGTTCTTCGGCCCCACACCCGCCCGAGACCCGACACGCGTGAAGCGGGCTGGCCCAGTGTGCGCGCTTCTTGCAGAGGGGTGGCCGGACCCGGAATTATTGACCACCACCCGCGCTGGGAGCGACGCCTGACCGCCACTTCGCCGCCCCCCGAGGAGCCACGCTCGCCAGGCATGCCGCGCCGGCCGTTTCTGGTCGCGCTGGCGGCGTCGATGCTGCTGGCCGCGCTGGAGTTCACGCCGTCGGGCGCGGTCGAGACGCCCCCGCTATCGACCCTGGTGGCGGCCGGAGTGACGAGCAGCGTCTCGCGCGAGGCTCGACCCATCGTCCGGCCGGTCGATAGCGCCGCGCTCGAGCGCGACGTGGTGTTCCGGTACAACTACCGCCCGCTGGCGCGGCTGCTCGAGCGGCATAGCGACGACCCGGTGACGGTCAATCGCATCGCGCGCGCCATCGTGAAGGAGGCCGGCCGGCTCAAGGTCGCGCCGAGCTTGCTCACCGGCGTGCTGCTCACCGAGAATCCCCAGCTCGAGCCCTCGACGGTCAGCAGCCAGGGCGCGATCGGGCTGATGCAGGTGATGCACTTCCACGCCGGCGAGTTCGACTGCGCGTCGGACGACCTGGTGGACGTCGAATCAAACATCTGCCACGGCGCGCGGGTCTTCGGCCAGCTCCTCAAGCGCACCGGCAACGTGCACCGCGCGCTGCTTCGATACAACGGCTGCGTGGTGAGCGCCAACACCCCCAACTGCCACCGCTATCCGGGCAAGGTGATCCGGGCGGCGAGGCAGGTGCGGAGGGATTTGCTCGCGTATCCGGTGGCGGAGGTGAAGGAAGGACGAGAGGGCGAGAGGGCGATGGTGCGATAGGTCGAGGAGCGGGGGCTGGACCGGCCTCTCCGCGCACATGCCAGGTCACCAGTTCGCCCGTTCGCCCTATCCGCCATCTCCCCCTATCGCCCTTTCAGCAAATCCTTCAACGCCTCCCCCAGCTTCCGTCCGAACTCGGCCAGGCGTTCGACGAACGGCGCCTTGTGCTCGGTGCAGATGTGGGTGGGCTCGGTGCCGGAGCGGAACCACTCGCGCTGGGTGATGGGGCACCATTGGTTCGCGAGATCGCCGTTGAAGGCGTCGATGGTGCGGCTCACCATGCCAGCGGGCGGACTCCAGTCCGAGGGGTCGCGCTCGAACCAGCCGTCCAGATAGAACGCGGCCCACGCGGGGGCCGCGAGACGGCCGCCGGAGGCCGACGGCGCGATGGGCCGGGGCGCGTCGTAGCCGAACCAGACCGCCGCCACCACCGTCGGCGTATAGCCGACGAACCAAACATCGGTGCCGTCGTTGGTGGTGCCGGTCTTGCCCGCCACCGCGCCGCGCACGCCCAGGTCGCGCACCACGCGGCCGGTGCCTCCATCCACCACCGACTCCAGCATCGAAGTGAGCTGAAACGCCTCGGCCGGGCCGAGAACGCGGTCGGCCTTGGCCGGAGGCGCGCGCCACAGCACCGTGCCGTCGCCCGCCTCGATGCGGCGCACCAGCGCAGGCGCGACGCCGAGGCCGCCGTTGGCGAACGGCGCGTAGGCAGCCGCGAGCTCGAGCGGTGTCACCTCGCCGGCGCCGAGCGCGAGCGACGGCACCGCGCGGAGCGGACTGCGGATGCCGGCGCGACGGGCCAGCGCCGCGACCCGCCGCTCACCCACGCTCTCACCCAGGCGGACGGTGGCGGCGTTGGCCGAGCGCATGAGCGCGCGCCGGAGCGTGAGCGGGCCGGCGTAGCGACCGTCGAAGTTGACCGGGCGCCACACCTGGTCGCGGCCGGCGATCTCGACCGGCGTATCCATCACCACGGCGGCCGGGGTGAGTCCGCGAACCAGCGCCGCGGCGTAGACGAAGGGCTTGAAGGCGGAGCCCGGCTGCCGCCGGGCGACGAGCGCACGGTTGAAGCCCCCGGGCACGTAGCGCCGGGCGCCCACCAGGGCGCGGATCTCGCCGTTCCGCGGATCGAGCGCGATCATGGCGCCTTGCAGGGTGTCACGACCGCGTTTCGTGGCCACCCGGTCGATCGCGTCGGCCTGGCGCGCGACCGCGCTTTCCGCGGCGCGCTGGGCCCTTGCGTCGAGGGTAGTGTACACGATCAGGTCGCCCTGCTGGCCGTCACCCAGCAGCGAGTCCACGACGGCTCGCACGGGGTCGATCGCGAAGGAGCGGTCCTCACGCGGGCGCCACTCGCCGGGCGCGAGCCGGAGCGGCATCCGGCTGATCCGGGCGGCGAGCGAGTCGCCCAGATAATGCTCACGCGCCATGACGGCGAGGACCAGGTTGCGGCGGGCGACGGCGCGATCGGGGTGCCGCCGCGGCGCATAGACCGACGGCCCGCGCGCGAGCGCGGCGAGGGTTGCGCCCTCAGCCACCGTGAGCTGCTCGACATCCTTCCCGAATAGGTCGCGGCTCGCGGCCTCCACGCCGTAGGCCCCGTTGCCCAGGTAGATGACGTTCAGGTAGAGGGCGAGGATCTGCTGCTTGGTGAGCGAGCGCTCGAGCCGGTAGGCGAGGTAGATCTCGATCAGCTTGCGCCGGAGCGTGCGCTCCTGCGCGAGGCGCGGCACGAAGGCGTTCCGGACCACCTGCATGGTGATGGTGCTGAACCCTTCGCTCACGTCGGCGCGGGACACGTTGCGCACGAGGGCGCGGGCCGCGCTCCGCCAGTCGACGCCGTGGTGGTAGAAAAACCGTCGATCCTCCACCGCGATGAACGCGGCGCGCACGTGCTTCGGCACCCGCCCGAGGGGGACGTTCACCCGCCGTACGTAGGTGAGACGGCCGAGCGGCGCGCCGCCCCGGTCGAGCACGCGCCCGCCCTGGCTCGGCCGGAAGGTCTGAATGTCGGCGGTGGAGGGACAGCCGTCGAAGCCGCAGGTGACTGTCCAGCCACCCGCGGCGATCACGATGAGCGACAGCAGCCCGAGCGCCGCGAGCCCGACGCGGCGCCCGGACGGCAGCGACAGCTTCAGGCGGACGGCGGCGCGGACCCAGCCGGATCGGTGCGCGTGCCTCGGTCGGTGAAGGGATGCCCGTTGCCGCGGCGCTCCTGGAACCGATCCCAGCGCGCCTCGGCTTCGTCACGCACGGTGGCGGCCGCCTCGCGCACGCGCTCCCGCGCCGTGGCGGTGCGATCGCTGGTGAGGAAGTAGGCCGCGGCCGCGATCCCGGCGCCGACG
>JBOHSB010000267.1:0-15838 GCA_050733015.1 Gemmatimonadales bacterium | reverse complement strand
GGGTGCGCGGCCGGCGCGACGACCAGCCCGCCGGTCGGCTCCAGGCCCCACGAGGCCAAGATCCGGACGGCGGTCAGCGCCATCGGCTCGGCGGCTTTCCCCAGGGCGAGGATCCACCGCCGTCCTGGCTCGTGCGGCAGGCGGGCCAGTCTGGAGGCCACCGCTGGCGCCGGATTAACCGCTTCCGTGGCAACGGTATAGAGCTCCATCAGAAGCGCGCGGAGACGGGAGTCGGCCGGGGAATGGGGAGCGGGCGCGGACAAGATTTCAGCCTTGTGAAAAAAAGCACAAAGTGCTATACATGGGGCTGACGCATAAAAATTCAGTGGGCGGCATGGACATTTGGCGCCTGCTAATGTAGTCAGATCAGGCGGAGGCGTCTCGCCTCGGCCCACGCTTACTTTCTCCCGAGAGGCTCGCGCATGGCCGGCCGCAACTTCCTCTTCGTCCCGGGGCCCACCAATACCCCCGACCGCGTCCTCCGCGCGATGCACATCGCGATGGAGGACCACCGGTCGTCCGATTTCCCCAAGCTCGCCGCCCCGGTGCTCGAGAATCTCAAGCACATCTTCAAGACCACCACAGGGCAGACCTACATCTTCCCGGCCAGCGGCACCGGCGCCTGGGAGGCCTCGCTGTCCAACACGCTGAGCCCGGGCGACCGGGTCATCGCCGCCCGGTTCGGCATGTTCAGCCACCTGTGGATCGATATGGCCCAGCGGCTGGGTCTCAAGGTCGACGTGCTCGACGCCGAGTGGGGCGAGGGCGCGCCGGTCGAGCGGTACCACGAGGCGCTCGCCGCCGACAAGAGCCACGAGATCAAGGCGGTCCTGTTCACCCACAACGAGACCGCCACCGGTGTCACCAGCGACGTGGCGGGCGTGCGCAAGGCGCTCGACGACGCTTGCCACCCTGCGCTGCTCATGGTCGACGGCGTGAGCTCGATCGCCAGCATCGACTTCCGCATGGACGAATGGGGGGTGGACTGCGCGGTCACCGGATCCCAGAAGGGGCTCATGCTCCCGGCCGGGCTCGGGATCGTCGCGGTCAGCCGGAAGGCGGCCGCCCAGTACGACACGGCCAAGCTTCCCCGGGTCTTCTTCGACTTCGGCGACATGAAGAAGGCCAATGCCACCGGCTACTTCCCTTACACGCCGTCGTTGCCGCTGCTCTACGGGCTCCGCGAGTCGCTGGCGATGCTGTTCGAGGAAGGCCTGGAGAACGTGTTCGCGCGGCATCACCGGCTGGCCGAGGGCACCCGCGCCGCCGTCAAGGCGTGGGGCCTCGAGCTGTGCGCGCGCGAGCCACGCTGGCATTCCGACACGGTGAGCGCCATCATGGTGCCGCCGGGCATCAACGGCGCCGAAGTCATCGACGTGGCCTACCGGCGCTACAACCTCGCGCTCGGCGCCGGGCTCGCCCGGATGGCCGGCCGGCTGTTCCGCATCGGCCACCTGGGCGACCTCAACGAGTGCATGCTCCTGGGCGGCATCGCCGGCGCCGAGATGGCGATGCGGGACGTCGGGATCAAGCTGACGTCGGGCAGCGGCGTCGGCGCGGCGGAGGACTACTGGCGCGGCACGGCCAAGCCGATCGAGAAGCGCGAGCTGCCGCCCCGCGCCCCCGAGCCGCAGCCGGCCGCGTCAGCGGCGAAGGAGAAGGCGACCGCCGGCGCCGGCCGATGAGCCACACCCGCTTCGAGCCCGCCCGCCAGCGACTGCAGCGGAGCGAGCTGGCGGTCCCCGGCTCGAATCCGGGCATGTTCGCCAAGGCGCTGGACAGCGCGGCCGACTACATCTTCCTCGATTTGGAGGATGCGGTCGCCCCGGGGGACAAGGAGCAGGCCCGGCTCAACGTGATCCGGGCGCTTCAGGGGCATGACTGGCGCGGCCGGGGGAAGACGATTTCGGTCCGGATCAACGGGATCGACACTCATTATATGTACCGGGATGTGGTCGACGTGGTCGAGCAGGCCGGCGCCCGGCTCGATACCGTCCTGATCCCGAAGGTCGGCGTTCCCGCGGACGTGTATCTGGTGGACGCACTGCTCACCCAGATCGAGCAGGCGAAGGGTCTCCCGCACCGGATCGGGATCGACGTACTGATCGAGACCGCGCTCGGCATGGCCAACGTGGAGGCCATCGCGCAGTCGAGCCGGCGGCTGGAGGCGATGCACTTCGGGGTGGCGGACTACGCGGCGAGCTGCCGGGCGCGTACCGTGGTCATCGGCGGGCTCAACCCCGACTACCCGGGCGACCAATGGCACGCCGCGCTCTCTCGCATGATCGTGGCGTGCCGGGCCTACGGGCTCCGCCCCATCGACGGCCCGTTCGGCGACTTCAAGGATCCAGACGGTTACCGGCTGGCCGCCCGGCGCGCGGCCGCCCTCGGCATCGAGGGGAAGTGGGCCATCCACCCGTCCCAGATCGCCCTGGCCAACGAGGTGTTCAGCCCGCCGCCGGCCGAGGTGGATCGCGCCAAGCGGATCCTCGTGGCGCTGGACGATGCGGCGCGCGAGGGCCGGGGCGCGGCCCAGCTCGACGGCCGGATGATCGACGCCGCGTCGGCCCGGATGGCGCAGAACATCGTGCAGATGAGCGAGGCGATTGCCAAGGCGTGATTCGACCTACGACCTGAGACTTCCATGGACATTCACGAATACCAGGCCAAGGAACTGCTCGCCGGCTTCGGTGTCGCCATTCCGCGTGGCGGCGTGGCGTACAGCCCGGAGCAGGCCGTCTACCGCGCCTCCGAGATCGGCGGCGCGCGCTGGGCGGTGAAGGCGCAGATTCACTCGGGCGCGCGGGGCAAGGCGGGCGGGATCAAGCTCTGCTCCAACGAGGACGAGGTGCGCCAGTCGGCCAAGGCGCTGCTCGGCCGGCGCCTGGTGACCCACCAGACCGGGCCCGAGGGGCGTACGGTGCACCGCCTCTACATCGAGGCCGCGGTGCCGATCGAGCGCGAGATCTACCTCGGCTTCGTGCTCGACCGGAAGAGCGAGCGGGTCATGATCGTGGCGTCGCCCCAGGGCGGCATGGAGATCGAGGAGATCTCTGAGCGCTCGCCCGACGCCATCATCCGCTCGGTGGTCGAGCCGGCGGTCGGGCTCACGGCGTTCCAGGCCCGGGAGATCGCCTTCGCCCTCGGGCTCGACGCCGCCCAGGTCACCCGCGCGGTCACGACGCTGCTCGGCTGCTACCGCGCCTTCCGCGATCTCGACGCCACGATGGTGGAGATCAACCCGCTCGTCGCCACCACCGACGGCCAATTGCTGGCGCTCGACTGCAAGATGACGTTCGACGACAATGCCCTGTTCCGGCGGCCCAATGTGAGCGAGCTGCGCGACTACGCCGAGGAGGATCCTCGCGAGTCCCAAGCCGCCGAGTACGGGATTAGCTACGTGGCCCTCGACGGCGAGATCGGCTGCATCGTAAACGGGGCCGGGCTGGCGATGGGCACCATGGATCTGATCAAGCACGCCGGCAGCTCGCCGGCCAACTTTCTGGACGTGGGCGGCGGCGCGTCGCCCGAGAAGGTCTGCAACGCCTTCCGCCTGGTGCTGGCCGATCCCAAGGTGCGCGCCATCCTGGTCAACATCTTCGCCGGCATCAACCGATGCGACTGGGTGGCGCAGGGCGTTGTCAACGCCGTGAAGGAGCTCAAGCCGGGGGTGCCGCTCGTGGTGCGGCTCGCCGGCACCAATGTCGAAGAGGGCCGGAAGATTCTCAAGGACAGCGGGCTCGAGCTGGTCACCGCCGATACCCTCACCGAGGCGGCCGAGAAGGTGGTCGCCGCTCTCAAGGCCTCGGGCAGCACGGCCGGAAACGGAAAGCCATGAGCATCCTGATCGACGAGCGGACCCGGGTCATCATCCAGGGCTTCACCGGCGACAAGGGGACGTTTCACGGCAAGGAGATGGCCGCGTACGGGACCAACCTCGTGGGCGGCGTCACGCCGGGGAAGGGCGGCAAGCGCCATCTCGACCGGCCGGTGTTCAACACAGTGAAGGAAGCGGTACGGGAAGCGGGCGCTGAGGCGAGCATCATCTTCGTGCCGGCCGCGTTCTGCGCCGACTCCATCATGGAGGCGGCCGACGCCGGCATCCGGCTCATCTGCGCCATCACCGACGGCATCCCGGCCCAGGACATGATGATGGTGAAGCGCTACCTGTGGCGGTATCCGAAGGAGAAGCGCTCCACCGTGATCGGGCCCAACTGCGCCGGGATCATCAGCCCGGGCAAAGCGATGCTCGGCATCATGCCGGGGCATATCTACCAGCGCGGGACGGTCGGCCTGGTGACCCGCTCCGGGACCCTCGGCTACGAGGCCGCGTCGCAGATGAAGGCGCTCGGCATCGGCATCTCGACCAGCGTGGGCATCGGCGGGGATCCAATCAACGGCAGCTCGTTCGTCGACATCCTCCAGCGTTTCGAGGAGGATCCCGAGACCGAGGCGGTCATGATGATCGGCGAGATCGGCGGTCCCCAGGAGGCCGAGGCCGCCAAGCACGCCAAGCAGAACATGAAGAAGCCGGTCATCGGCTACGTCGCCGGCCTCACGGCCCCCAAGGGCCGGCGCATGGGGCACGCGGGCGCCATCATCCGGGCCTTCGGCGAGAGCGCGGCCGAGAAGGTCGAGATCATGAAGGAGGCGGGTCTCACCGTCGTGCCCAGCCCGGCCGACCTGGGCGCCACCACCGCGCGGGTCCTGGGCGGCCTTTCCAAACGGGTGGCGGTCCCGACGTGAGCCCGCGGCCGGTCGTCGTCGTGACCCGCCGGCTCCCGGAGCCGGTGCACGAGGCCCTCGCGCGAGAGTTCGACGCGCGGCTCAATCCGGACGACCGGCCGCTCTCCGCGGACGGCCTGCGCGAGGCGCTGGGCGCGGCGGACGCCCTGCTCACGACGGTGACCGACAAGGTGACCGCCGATGTCCTCGCTGCCGAGCCGCGGCGCGCGGGCCTGGTGGCCAACTTCGGCGTAGGCTTCAACAACATCGACGTCGAGGCGGCCAAGGCGCGGGGCATCGCGGTGTCCAACACGCCCGACGTGCTGACCGACGCGACCGCCGACCTCGCGATGACCTTGCTGCTCATGGTGGCCCGGCGCACCGGGGAGGGCGAGCGGCACCTGCGGGGAGGGCAGTGGACCGGCTGGCGACCGACCCACATGCTCGGCACCCAGGTCACCGGCAAGACCCTCGGCCTGGTCGGCCTGGGACGGATCGCGCGCGCGGTGGCGCAGCGCGCGCACCACGGCTTCGGCATGCGGATCATCTACCACGACCCGTTCCCGCCGCCGCCGGACGTCGCGCGCGCCCTCGGAGCCGAGCAGCGGCCGACGCTGGACGAGGTCCTTCGCGAGGCCGACTTCGTCTCGCTCCATTGCCCGGCCACACCCGAGACCCGCCATCTGATCAACCGGGACCGGCTGGCGCTCATGCGCCCCGACGCGTTCCTAGTGAACACCGCTCGCGGCGACGTGGTGGACGAGGCCGCGCTGGTCGAGGCGCTCACGGCCAGGCGGATCGCCGGCGCGGGGCTCGACGTCTTCGAGCGGGAGCCGCAAGTCACTCAGGCGCTGACCGCGATGGACAACGTAGTTCTCCTTCCGCACCTCGGCAGTGCCACCACCGAGACCCGCGTCGCGATGGGCATGCGCGCGTTCGAGAACCTCCAGCTCTTCTTCAGCGGCAAGCCCCTCCGCGACCGCGTCGTGTGACTCAGGTGGTCCTGGAGCCGTTCGTCGCCGGGATCGAGCTGCCCGAGTCGCCCGACCCGGTGGCGGCCAGCGCGGCCCACTATGCCAGCGAGGTCGTCGAGCTCCTCAGCGGGCTGATGCTGCAGCTGGTACGGGAGCGGGCGCCCGAGGTCGAGCCGGTGCTTCGCGGCGAGCGCGCGCCGCACGAGCTGAGCCCCGAGCTGCTGGCCCGCACCCTTCAGGTGCAGGGGATCTGGTTCCAGCTCCTGAGCATCGCCGAGCAGAATGCGGCCATGCGTCGGCGCCGACAGACCGAGGCCGAGCGCGGCTACGAGCTGGTCGGCGGCACCTTTGCCCAGGTGCTCGCGTCGGCGGTCGAGGCCCAGGTGCCCGCCGCCGAGATCCGGGCGCTGCTCGAGCATCTTCGGGTCCGCCCGGTCATCACGGCCCATCCCACCGAAGCCAAGCGCGTCACCGTCCTGGAAAAACACCGCCGCATCTACCGCCGACTGGTGGACCTCGAGTCGCCGCGCTGGACCCCACGCGAGCGCCAGTCGCTGATCGACGGGCTCCGGAACGAGATGGAGCTGCTGTGGCTCACGGGCGAGCTCCGCCTGTCGAAGCCGACCGTACCCCAGGAGGTCTTCTGGGGACTCCACTTCTTCAACGAGACCCTGTTCGAGGCCGTGCCGGACCTGCTCGACAAGGTCGAGCGGACCCTGGCGCAGCACTATCCTGGCGAGCAGTGGACGGTCCCGCCGTTCTTCCAGTTCGGCTCCTGGATCGGCGGCGACCGCGACGGCAATCCCTTCGTCACCAACGACGTCACCCATAGCACGCTGCTCGAGAACCGGCTGACGTCCCTGCGGCGCTACCGGCGGCGGATCGACGAGCTGGTGCGGGCGCTCAGCATCACCGAGAAGGCGGTGCCGATCTCCGACCGGTTTCGCCGCGCGCTGGACAAGGAGCTGGCCGAAACCGGACAGGCCGAGGGGTTCGCCGGCCGCAACCCGGGCGAGGTGTTCCGGCAGTACCTCGGGTGCATGCTGGGCCGCGTTCACCACATGATCGAGCGCACCGAGGCAGGCGACACCCGGCCCGATCCCGCCGGCTATGTCTCGGCCGACGCGCTCCTGGCCGATCTCAAGCTCATCGAAGACGAGCTGAGCCAGGCCGGGCGCCCGGAGATCGCGCGCGCGATGGTGCGGCCGGTCCGGCGCGAGGTCGAGTCGTTCCGGTTCAGCACCGTCCGTCTCGACGTCCGCGAGAACACCACCAAGCTGGGGGCCTGCCTCAGGGATCTGTGGCGGGCCGGCGGCAACGTAGGGGATTCGCCCGAGCCCGGGGCCGAAGCCTGGCGCGCGTGGGTGGCGGGCGAGTTGGCCCGCCCGCTCGCGCCGGGCGCCACCATACCTCAGCTCCCGGCCGACACCGCGGAGACGCTGGGCATGTTTCAGCTGGTGCGCCGGCTCCGCGAGGAGATCGACCGCGAGGCGTTCGGCGCGTTCGTCCTGAGCATGACCCAGAGCGTGAGCGACGTGCTCGGCGCCTACCTGCTGGCCAAGACCGCCGGCCTGTTCGCCGACGCCCCCGGGGTGGAGAGCTGCACCCTGCCCATCGTGCCGTTGTTCGAGACGATCGACGATCTGCAGCGGGCCCCGGCGATCATGCGGGAGCTGCTCGCGGTGCCGCTGGTGAAGCGCAGCGTCCGGACCCAGGGCGGCGTGCAGGAGGTGATGATCGGCTATTCGGATTCGAACAAGGACGGCGGGTTCCTCACCTCGAACTGGGAGTTGTACAAGGCGCAGATCAAGCTTACCCGGGTCGGGAAGGAGTGCGGGGTACCGATCGCATTCTTCCACGGTCGCGGCGGATCGGTGAGCCGGGGCGGAGCGCCCACCGGCCGGGCCATCGCGGCCCAGCCGGCGGGCTCGATCCAGGGCCGCATGCGGATCACCGAACAGGGCGAAGTGGTCTCGTTCAAGTACGCGAACCGCGGCACGGCCCAGTATCAGATCGAGCTGCTGGCGTCGAGCGTGGTGGAGCACAGCCTCAAATCGGAGCGGGAGGAGGCCTTGGCGCCCACCGCCGAGTTCGACGAGGCCATGGAGGCGTTGAGCGGTGCCGCGCAGGCCGCGTATCGCCGCCTGGTGGATCACCCCGATCTGCTGCCCTACTACCAGGCGGCAAGCCCGCTCGAGGAGATCTCGCTGCTCAACCTCGGCTCGCGCCCGGCTCGGCGGTTCGGCGCGCGCTCGCTCAGCGATCTCCGGGCCATTCCCTGGGTGTTCGCGTGGTCCCAGAACCGTCACTTCGTGCCGGGCTGGTTTGGCGTCGGGAGCGGGGTGCTGACCTTCCTTCAGGTACGCGGCCAGCGCGGCGCCACGCTCATTCAGCGGATGTTCGGCGATTCCCGCCTGTTCCGTCTCATCGTGGATGAGGTGGAGAAGACCCTCTCGTACGTGGATCTCGAGGCGGCTCGGGAATACGCCGGGCTGGTGCCGGAGGCCCGCGTGCGGGACGCGATCTTCCCGATGATCGAGGAGGAATACCACCGGACCGTGGAGGCGATGCTTCGGATCAGCGGCGGAACCGAGCTGGCCCAGCGGTTCCCGCGATTCCGGCGCAAGCTGGCCCGGCGCCTGCCCACGCTCAACCAGATCTCGCGGCAGCAGATCGAGCTGCTGCAGCGGTTCCGCGAGAGCGGGAGCGACAAATCGCAGGAGGAGCTGCTGTCGGCGCTGCTCCTCTCGATCAATTGCATCGCGACCGGGTTCGGGGCGACGGGGTAGGAGCGATCGTCATCCCTCCCTTCGCCCGCGATGACGCCGCTTACTGCGCTTCCGCTCTCTCCGCCTTCCGTAGCTTCTCCGTCGCCACCCTCAACTGCCCGCACGCCGCGTCGATGTCGAGCCCGCGGCTCCGGCGCACCGTCGCCTCAACGCCCTGGTTGCGTAGCCGGCCGGCGAAGCTGCGGATGCGCTCGGCGGGAGTGGGTGTCAGGTCGGGTGCACCGCCGGGATGCAGCGGCAGGATGTTGACCAGCGCCCCCAGTCCCCGGGCCAGCTTGGCCAGCCGGTCGGCGTCGGCATCGCGGTCGTTGACGCCGCCGATCATCACGTACTCGAACGTCACCCGCCTCCGAAACGCGGCCGCGGCCCGGAGCACCGCGGCCAGGTCGTACTTCTTCTCGATCGGCATGATCCCCAGGCGCTGGGCCGAGGTCGGCGCGTGCAGCGAGATGGCCAGCCGGAACTGCTCCGGGCGGCGGGCGAAGGCCTCGAGGCCGGGCAGGATACCCACCGTCGAGACCGTGATGTGGCGGGCCCCGATCCCGAAGCCTTCCGGCGAGTTGAGGATGGTCAGCGCCGCGTCGACCGCGGGCCAGTTGAGCAGCGGCTCTCCCATGCCCATGAAGACGATGTTGGTCGGCAGGTCCGCCGGGTCTCGCAGCACGATCTCCCGTACCTGGGCGACGATCTCGAAGGCCGACAGGTTGCGCCGGAAGCCCATCAGCCCGGTGGCGCAGAAGGAGCATCGCAGGGCGCAGCCCGCCTGGGAGGAAATGCAGAGGGTGCGGCGGAATCCCGAGGGGATGAGCACCGATTCGACTGCCTGGCCGTCCGCCAGCCGCCAGAGATACTTCCGCGTCCCATCCGCCGAGTGTTGCTCCACGTCCAGCGCGAGCCGGCCCAGGGGGAACGCGGTCCCCAGCTCGTTTCGGAGCGCCGCCGGCAGCTCGGTGGCTTCCGTCCACGCCGCCACCGGCGCCTGCCACAGGCGCCGGACCATCTGGTTGACCCGGTAGGCGGGCAGTCCCCGGCCGGCCACCCAGGAGCCCAGCACCGCCCGAGCGGCCGTGGGGACCCGGTCGAGCAGATCGGCGGACGTGGTCAGGGCCGTGCGAGCGCTAGTCATCGCGTTGCAACTTAATCGGATAGGCCATCCCATGACGGCTAAATCCCTCGCATTCCTCGCATTTGCGACCCCTTCGGCCGGCGGTTACGTTTGTCCAATGCACCGCCTGGCCGCAGCGCCGTGCTCCTGACCGAGTTGCTCTCGCCGGACCGGGTCGTGGTGCCGCTCCAGGCGGCCGACAGACAGTCGGCCATTGCGACGCTCACCCGGATGCTCGCGCGCCTGGCCGGCGCGACTCACGACGAGGTTCTCAACGCGGTCATGGAGCGGGAGTCGGTCCAGAGCACCGGTATCGGCTTCGGTGTCGCCATTCCACACGGACGATGCGGAGCGGTGCGCGAGCTCACGATGGTGGCCGGCGTGAGCGCCCAGCCGGTGCCGTTCGACTCGATCGACGGGGAGCCGGTACGCCTGTTCTTCCTCATCGTGGGCCCCGAGGCGTCCGCGGGCCTGCACGTCAAGATCCTGAGCCGGATCGCCCGCCTGGTTCGCCGGGACACGGTGCGCCAGCAACTGCTCGAGGCCGCCTCCGCTGATGCCTTCTACAACGTCATCCTCGACGCCGAAGCGCGTTGACCACGTCCCGTTCCCTCGGTCGGCGGGCGGCGTGAGCGCCACCGCGCTGCGCACCCACCGGGGCGGCGACTTGACGCGCGCCCACGTGGGCCAGGCGGTCCGGCTGGGAGGCTGGGTGCACCGCCGCCGCGACCTGGGGGGACTGGTCTTCATCGACCTGCGCGACCGGGCGGGGTTGGTGCAGTTGTCCTGCAATCCTGCCTGGACCCCGGCGGAGGTGATGGAGCGGGCGGCGTCCGCCGGGACCGAGGCCGTGATCCTGGTGCGCGGCACCGTCGCGCTCAGGCCCGAGGCGTCGCGCGACGTCGAGCTGGCTTCGCGCGAGGTCGAGGTGCACGTCACCGATCTCGAGATCGTCGGGCCGGCCCAGACGCCCCCCATTCCGGTGGCGCGGAAGGAAAAGGAGGAGCTCCCGGCGGAGGAGCTTCGTCTCAAGCACCGGGTGCTGGATCTCCGGCGGCCCGAGCTCCAGCGCAACCTCATCCTCCGCCACCGCCTGCTGCAGCGCGCCCGGCGGACGCTGACCGATCTGGACTTTCTCGAGATCGAGACCCCGATCCTGACGAAGCCGACGCCCGAGGGCGCGCGCGACTACGTGGTGCCGAGCCGCATCCACCCGGGTGAGTTCTACGCCCTGCCGCAGTCGCCGCAGATCTACAAGCAGCTGCTCATGGTGGCCGGCTACGACCGCTATTTCCAGATCGCGCGCTGCTTCCGCGACGAGGATCTCCGGGCCGACCGGCAGCCGGAGTTCACCCAGATCGACCTCGAGGCCTCGTTCGTCTCCGCCGAGGACATCCAGCACGTCGTCGAGCGCATCCTGGTGGAGCTGTGGGCGGAGGGCGGCGTCGAGGTGGTCCGGCCGTTCCCGCGCCTTGCCTGGCGGGAGGCGATGGAGCGGTACGGCATCGATAAGCCCGATCTCCGCTACGGGCTCGAGCTGCGCGATCTCACCGGCCTCCTCGGCTCGGACGCCGCGCCGTTTCTGGCGGAGGCGCGCGCCAAAGGCGGACGCCTCCGGGGGCTGGTGCTGGCCGGCGGCACGGCGCTCACGAGGAAGGAGCTCGACGGGCTCACGGCCGCGGCCAAGGAGGCCAAGGCGGGTGGACTCATCTGGGCCCGGCGGGCCGCGGGCGGTTGGGAAGGGCAGGGCGTCAAGGCCGTCGGCCAGGAGCTCCTCGCCACGCTGGGCGGCGCGGAGGGCGACACCCTGCTCGCGGTCGCGGGGCCGGACACGGTGACCTCCCCCGCGCTCCACGCCGTCCGCACCGCGCTCACGCGGCGTCACGACATCCCGGCGACCACGGCGCACGCCTTCGTCTGGATCGTGGACTTCCCGCTGTTCGAGCTGGATCCGGAGACCAGCCGGCACGTGCCGGCGCACCACCCGTTCACCGCCCCCCACCCGGCCGATGCCGGCGCACTCGACACCGATCCCGGACGGGCCCGGGCACTGCACTACGATGCCGTATACAACGGCAACGAGCTTGGCAGCGGCTCCATCCGCATTACCGCCCCCGCGGTGCAGCGCCGTATCTTCGAGCTGCTGGGCATTCCGGAGGCGGAGATCCGGCGCCGGTTCGGATTTCTGCTCGACGGCCTGGCGGCCGGCGCGCCGCCGCACGGAGGCTTCGCGCTCGGGTTCGACCGGATCGCGATGCTCCTGTCGGGCGCCTCGTCGCTGCGGGACGTGATCGCGTTTCCCAAGACGACGACGGCGCGCGCCCTGTTCGAGGGCGCGCCGACGACGATAGACCCCAACGATCTGCGGGCGCTGCACCTCAAGCCCGCGGGCGAGTAGCCCATGGCCGACGACAACCATCACCGTCTGTCCGCCGAAGGGGCGGACCCGTTGCTGTTCGCTGGCGTGAACGATGCCAACCTGCTCGAACTCCAGCGGACCCTCGGGGTCCGCGTCTCGTTCCGCGGGGACGCCGTCACGCTGAGCGGGAGCGCCGACCAGCTCGAGCGCGCGACGCCGGTCGTGCAGGGGCTGCTCGACCTGGCCCGCATGGGCGAGCCGGTGTCGCCCGACGATGTCTATCGTCTCGCGGCGGAGGGCCCGCCGGCCGACCTGCCGGCCCAGCCGAGCGACGGCAAGATCGTGCTGCCCGGCCTCCGGCGCGCGATCGTGCCGAAGACCCAGGGCCAGCGGGACTACCTGCAGGCCATCACCAACCACGATATCGTGGTCGGGATCGGCCCGGCGGGCACGGGCAAGACCTATCTCGCGGTCGCCAAGGCGGTCGAGGCGCTGGCCAGGAAGCGGGTCAAGCGGATCATCCTGGCGCGCCCGGCGGTCGAGGCCGGCGAGTCGCTCGGCTTCCTCCCCGGCGATCTCCAGGCGAAGGTGGACCCGTACCTGCGGCCGCTGTACGATGCCCTGGAAGACATGATGCCCCATGACCGGGTCCAGCGCGCGCTCGAGACCCGGACCATCGAGATCGCGCCGCTGGCGTACATGCGCGGCCGCACGCTCGCCGACGCCTTCATCATCCTGGACGAGGCGCAGAACGCCACCGGCGCGCAGATGAAGATGTTCCTCACCCGGCTCGGCGTGGGCAGCAGGACGGTGGTGACGGGCGACAAGACCCAGATCGACCTGCCCCGGCGGGAGGACTCCGGCCTGGTGCAGGTCGAGCGGGTGCTTCCCGGCATCGAAGGTATCGCGTTCTGCTACCTGCACGAGACGGACGTCGTGCGGCACCGTCTGGTGCGCGAGATCATCAAGGCCTATGCGGAGGATCAGATCGGTTGAGGGCCCGCCGGGAGGTGCCACGTAGCCCCACTGGGGAAACGCTGTCGGACCGGATCCGCTACCACGCCATCCGGTGGCTGCCGCTGCTCGCGACGGCGCTGCTCACCTATGCCCTGTTTCCGCCCCCCGCGGCCGTGCTCACCCGGGTGCCGGACGTGGGCCAGCGCGCCGACCGGACCGTGGTCGCGCCGTTCCCGTACCAGGTCCGCAAGTCGACCGACGAGCTGGCCCGGGAGGGCGAGTCCCGCGCCCTGACGGCGCAGCCGGTGTATCGCTTCACCCCCACCGCCTACGATTCGGCCCTCGCGGCCGCGCGCGACTTCTTCACCGACCTCGACCGGGCCGGCAACCAGGGCCCCGAGCTGGCGCGCGCGGTCGCGACGCAGGCCCACCTCGGGCCTGAAGAGATCCGGTTCCTCGCCGACACGGCCAATCGCCGTGCCATGCGCGAGCTGGTGACGCACTTTCTGGGCGAGAGCCTGTCGCGTGGCGTGGCGGACGCGGGGGTCATCCGCGGCGAACCCAGCCGCCAGATCACCCTGCGGCGCAACGACGCCGAGCGCGTGGTCGCCCGCGACTCGGTCCTCACGTTCGCCGACCTGATGGAGCAGGCCGAGGCCGCGGCCTCCGTGATCGAGGATCCGGTGGGGCAGCGCACCCTGCGGCGACTGGTAGGCACCTTCTACCATCCGACCATCGTGCCGGACCCCCTGCTGACGAGCGCCCGCCGCGAGCGGCTCCGCGCCAGCGTGGACCCCGTGCGCTTCGGCGTCCGGTCGGGTGAGCGGATCGTCGTCGCGGGTCAGGCCGTGACCGAGGACCAGCAGGCCAAGCTGATCGGCCTGCACCAGGAGCTCGAGCGGCGCGGCACCGCGGGCTTCTGGACCGAGGGCGCTGTGGGCGGCCTGCTCTACAACGCGCTGGTCCTGAGTGTGTTCTGGCTGCTCATCGTGTTCTACCGCCGGGACACCTACGCCGAATTGCGCGAGATGTGGTTCTTCGGCGCGCTGTTTACCCTCGTCGTCCTGATCACGGCCGGCACGACGCAGCTGCTGCCGATCCGGCCGGAGATGGTACCCATCCCGTTCGCGGCCATCCTGGTGACGCTGCTCTACGACGGCCGCATCGGGGTGTTCGCGGCCGTCACCCTGGCGGTGCTGCTGGACGGGCAGTGGGCCCTCCGGGAGAGTGGCATCCTGCTCTTCGGGCTGATGGGCGGCGTGGCCGGCGCCATCGGCATCCGCGCGGTCCGCCGCCGCCGCCACCTGTACGTCACGGTCGCGGTGGTGGCCGGAGCCAGCCTGCTGGCGTCGCTCACGATCGGGCTGCTCCAGGGCTGGGGCACGATCACGATCGTGGCCAGTGCCTTCCTCGGCTCGCTGATGGCGCTGGCGAGCGCCGCGCTGGCGATGCTGGTCATGCCGCTGGCCGAGTCGGCGACCCGCATCACCACCGATCTCACGCTGCTCGAGCTCTCCGACCTGGGCCGGCCGCTGCTCCGCCGCCTGGCGCTCGAGGCGCCGGGCACCTGGGCCCACAGCCTGGCCATGGCGAACCTGTGCGAGTCCGCGTGCAACATCATCGGGGCGAACGGCCTGCTGGCGCGGGTAGGGTGCTACTACCATGACATCGGGAAGCTCACGGCGCCGGGCTTCTTCGTCGAGAACCAGGGCGGGGGGCCCAATCCCCACGACCAGCTGCCGCCGGCCGAGTCGGCGCGCATCATCCGCCAGCACGTCCTCGACGGGATCGCATTGGCCGAGACGGCCGGCCTGCCGCCCATCGTCCGCTCGTTCATCCCCGAGCACCACGGGACGACCGAGATCACCTACTTCCTGATGCGCGCGCGCCGCGCGTCCCCCAACGGCGTGCCCAACCCGGCCGACTACCGCTACCCCGGCCCGCGCCCGCAGCGAGCCGAGACCGCGGTGGCCATGCTGGCCGACTCGGCGGAGGCGGCGATCCGCGTGCTGCCCGACCCCACGCCCGACAAGGTGCGCGAGGCGATCGACCTGCTGGTGCAGCAGAAGCTCGCTTCCGGCCAGCTCGAGGACGCGCCCCTCACCCTCCGCGACATCGACCGGGTCAAGCGCGAGTTCGCCCGGGTGATGTCGGGCACCTACCACAAGCGCATCGGGTATCCCCGTGCCAGCGGCGGCATCACGCCCGAATTCCAGACCGCCGAGCGGCAGTGACGTGGCGGTAAGCGGTCGTCGCCTGCCGCTGCCGGCCGCGCTGGTGCGCCGCGTGGTCGAGGCCGTGCTCCGGGGCGAGCGCGGCCGCGCGCTCATCTCGGTCACCTTCCTCGGCCGGGACGCGATGCGTCGGCTCAACGGGCGGCACAAGGGCCACGACCGACCCACCGACGTGCTCAGCTTTGCCCTGAACGATCCGACGGGCGCGACCCTGGGCGACGTTTACGTGTGCGCGTGGGTGGCGGAGCGGGAGGCCCGAAGCCGGGGCATTCCCCTGCGGCAGGAGCTCATCCGCCTCGTGGTCCACGGGACGCTCCACGCGCTCGGCCGGGATCACCCCGATGGTGAAGGGCGAACCGCGTCGCCCATGTGGCGGCGGCAGGAGCGATACGTGAGCGCGCTCGCATGATGGCGATGCTGCAGCTCTTCATCGCGCCGCTGGTGGCGGCGGGGCTCACGCTGTGGGCGGCGTGGCTGGCGCTCGCGGCCGAGTCCGACGCGGATCTTCCCCGGGCCCTCGGCGGTGAGTTCGCCAACGAGGTCGGGGCCGGCACCCTGTCGCGCAACCTCCACGTGGCTCACCTCGCGCTGCTGGTCCTGGCCGGCGCGGCAGCGGGCGGCGCCGTCGCCTGGTGGGCCCGCCCGCCCGCCGCGGGCCTGCTCCGGCTGGGTCTGGCCGTGGCGCTGGTCTGGGT
>JBOHSB010000266.1:0-2311 GCA_050733015.1 Gemmatimonadales bacterium | reverse complement strand
ACCACCCCGAGCCGGGTCCCGGCTCGCTCGCGGCAGCCGAAGCGCTGGGCCAGGTCGCGGACCTGGTGCGTGAGCAGGACGAAGTCTGGGTCCTGCTGTCGGGAGGCGCTTCGAGCCTCCTCGCGGCGCCGGTCGCCGGCCTGGCGCCAGCGGAGCTCACCGCGCTCTACCGCGTCCTCCTCGGCTCCGGGCTCGACATCACGGCGATGAACCGCATCCGGAAGCGGTTCTCCCGCTGGGGCGGCGGCCGGCTCGCGGCGGCGCTGGCCCCCGCGCGGGTCCGGGTCTTCGTCGTCTCCGACGTCATCGGCGACGACCTGGCCTCCATCGGCTCGGGGCCCTGCGTCCCCGACCCCTCCACGGCCGCCGAGGTCCACCGCGCGCTGGAGAACGCGGCGCTCTGGTCGCGCATTCCCGCGGCTGCCCGGCAACTGGTACTGGCGACGGAATCGGGGGAAACGGCGGAGACGCCAAAGCCTGGGGACCAGGCCTTCGCGCGGGTGACCCTCGAGCTGATCGCCAGTAACAGGCTGGCCCTCGAGGCTGCGGCCAGACGAGCGGCTGAGTTGGGCCTCGCGACCGATGTGGCGGAAACGCCGCTCGCCGGGGAGGCGTCGGCGACCGGGGCGAGTGTAGCCGCTGTTCTGTTACAACATTGCGGTCCCCAGGGGATCCCGCAACCAGTCGCGCCCACCCGGTGCTTCATCTGGGGCGGCGAGACGACGGTGACCCTGGGGGAGGAGCCGCCGGGGTTGGGCGGACGCTGTCAAGAGCTGGCACTGGCCGCCGCGCGGGCCCTCGACGGCGTGCGGCCGGAGGTGGCGCTCATGGCTGCGGGCACCGACGGCCGGGACGGGCCGACCGACGCCGCCGGGGCCATCGTGGACGGCGCCACTTGGCGGACCGCCGCGAGCGCGGGCCGCGATCCCGCGCGCGATCTGGCGGCGCACGACGCCTATCGGGCCCTCGACGCGGCGGGGGCGCTGCTGAAGGTCGGACTCACCGGGACCAACGTGATGGATGTGGTGATCGGGGTGGTGTAGGGCGGAAAGACCGAAGGACGGAAGGACGGGAGTCGCGCACCTTCATCCCGAGCGACGCGCTACGGATGCAGCGGCAGCCGCGGCCTCCAGTCGTTCCCCAGCAGGACGCTCACATCCACTCGGCGCAGCGTATCCGGCTCGATCACCACCCGGCCCACGCCGAGCGCTTCGGCGACGGTCTTCCCCTGCCCCGGATCGCCGCGGCGCACCAGGATCCGGGTCGAGTCCGCCACCGGCCCTGTTCCGAAGAACACCACATCGAGTCCGCGCTCGCGCAGGGCTCGCGTGGCCGTCCGCGCGAATCCGGGACGCCGGGTGCCGTTCAGGACCTCCACCCGGATCCGCTTCCCGGGTGAAGGAATCGCGTAGGCGTGTCCGGGCACCAGCTCGCGCCTCGGCTCGAGCAGCAGCGAGAGCACGCCGAGGAGCGCGAAGGCGCCCGTGGCGACTATCGCGGCTCGGACGATTCGACGAGACTGTTCCAGAAGCCGACTGTGGGTTCGATGAGCGGCCATCGGGACCGCACCAGATGTCCCACGCGTTCCGCGGCCACCGCGGCGACGACGCCTTGCGGGTCATCGGGAAAACGCGCGGCCAGGTCCGCGCGCCAGTCGCGCGCGAAGGTTCGGCCGGGCTCGAGATAATCGGCGCAGTAGAGCACGCGGCCCACCATGTCCCATCCGGCATAGCCCACCGAGTGATAACCCACGGCGTCGAGAATGCCGCGATCGTCTTCGCCTTCGGCCTCCGCGCGCGCCGCGCTCGCCGGGCCGTGCCGAAGCGAGGGAGGTCCCGGCGCATCCGGCGCCCAGCGTGTCAGCTCCTCGCTGTCCGCGTCGCGGAGCGCATCGTGCAGCCACACCGCGCGCAGCCAGCGGGTGGTCTCGATGGGTGAGACTCGCAGGCGGTCGGCCCAGGACGCGGCCAGCAGGGCCACCCGCTCGATGTGCGCCACCCGCAGAGGGGAGACCTGGGCCCAGCCGGGCAGCCCCTCGCGCGGGGCCGCCATCAATCCAGTCCCTCGCCAAGGATGATGTTGTCGATGAGGCGGGTGCGGCCCAGCCGCGCCGCCAGCGCGATCACCGTGCCCGGGTCGACGGTCTCGACCGGCGCCAGCGTGCGCGGCTCGGCGATGGCGAGATATTCCACCGCCATGGCCGGCTCCCGGTCCAGCCGGCGACGCATGAGGTCCGCGAGCGCCGAGGCCCGCCGCTCGCCCGCGGCGAATGCCTCGTGCGCGGCGCCGAGCGCCGCGCTGAGCGCCACCG
>JBOHSB010000265.1:0-14646 GCA_050733015.1 Gemmatimonadales bacterium | reverse complement strand
CCTCGGCGTCGACTTCTTCGGCGTCGGCGAGCACCACCGCCCCGACTTCGCCATCAGCGCCCCCGAGGTCGTGCTGGCCGCCATCGCCACCCGCACCACCCGGATCCGCCTGGGCACCGCGGTGACGGTGCTGAGCACCGACGAGCCCGTCCGCGTCTACGAGCGCTTCTCCACCCTGGACGCCCTCTCCAACGGCCGCGCCGAGGTGATCCTCGGCCGCGGCTCGTTCACCGAGACCTTCCCGCTGTTCGGCTACTCGCTCGAGGACTACGACGACCTGTTCGAGGAGAAGCTCGCGCTGTTCGCCGCCATCCGCGACGCCGACCGCACCGGCCAGCCCGTTCACTGGAAGGGCACCGTGCGCCCGCCGCTCGAGGGCCTGCGCGTCTACCCCCCGGTCGAGCGCCCGCCCTTGAGCACCTGGGTCGGCGTCGGCGGCAGCCCCGAATCGGTGGTCCGCGCGGCGCGGTACGGCTTCCCGCTCACCCTCGCCATCATCGGCGGCGACCCGCAGCGCTTCGCCCCCTACGTCGAGCTGTACCGCCGCGCCCTCGCCCAGCTCGGCCAGCCCACCACGCTGCCGGTCGGCGTCCACTCGCCGGGCCACCTCGCCGACACCGACGGCCGGGCCGCTGAGGAGCTCTGGCCCCACCACCAGGTGATGCGGAACCGGATCGGGGCCGAGCGCGGCTGGCCCCCGACCAGCCGGGCGGAGTACGACCGCGAGATCGCCGCGGGGTCGCTGTACGTGGGCTCGCCCGAGACAGTCGCCGGAAAGATCGCCGCCACGGTGCGCGCCCTCGGCGCGTCCCGGTTCGATCTCAAGTACAGCGCCGGCACGCTGCCCCACGAGGCGATGCTCCGGAGCATCGAGCTCTACGGGCGCGAGGTGATGCCGCGCGTCCGGCGGCTGCTGGCCGAGGCGGCGTCGACACCCCAAGAGCAGGGGACCGCCGCGCCGGTTAGATAGGCACCGCGGGAGGAAACGTCATGAAGATCGTCGTTATCGGCGCTACCGGAAACATCGGCCAGCGCGTCGCGAAGGAAGCCCTGAGGCGCGGCCATGAGGTCACCGGCGTGGTCCGCGACCCCACCGCCGTCCAGTCTCCCGACCCGCGAGTGCGCCTCGCGAAGGGCGATGCCACCGAGGCCGACGATGTGGCCAGAGTCGTGAAGGGCGCCGACGCGGTGGTGAGCGCCATCTCGCCGCGCCCCAACCCCCGCGGGCTCCCGGCGCCCTCGCTCTCGGCGAACGCGCGCGCGCTCATCGCGGGGCTCCGCGCGGCAGGGGTCAAGCGCGTGCTCTATGTCGGCGGAGCGAGCAGCCTGGAAGTCGCGCCGGGCAAGGCGCTGGCCGATCTGCCCGACTTCCCGGAAGCGTACAAACCTGAAGCGCGGGAGGGGCGCGAGGCGTTGGCGGTGTGGCGCAAGGAGGCGGACGGGCTCGACTGGACCTACCTGAGCCCCGCCGCGGAGGTCGGCCCGGGCGAGCGGACCGGGAAGTACCGCACCACCGGCGACCAGCTCCTGGTCGACTCGGCGGGCAAGAGCTTCATCTCGTTCGAGGACTACGCCGTCGCGGTGCTCGACGAGCTGGAACACCCGCGGCACATCGGCCGGCGCTTCGGGGTTGCCTACTGATCGTGCCCGGGCCGCAAACCGCCGCCGAAACTCGCGATCTCTCGGCGGCGGCGAAGCGACGCGCCCTTCCAAATCGTATGCAGCATGTCGGGTCCCCTCTCGCCGTGCGATGCCTCGTGGTTATCGCCTCCCCGTGAGCCGCCGGATCAAGTTAACTGCGGCCCGCCGATAGGGTGTGCCATAGGGCTCGTTGTACGTGGGCTCGCCCGAGACGGTGGCCCGGAAGATCGCGGCTTGCCCCTCTCCCTACAGGCAGGTACTTCATAGGAGAAGCAGATGCGAGGCGCCAGGAACGCCGTGCCCGCGGCGGCGCCGATGAGCGCCGGGCGCCCACACCGGCTCGCGAAAGGTTCAGACGAGCGATGAAAAGCAAGTCGACCTTTCTGATCATCAGCCCTCGGCAGGGCAAGAACGTCGCCCGGCTCGCCGACGTGCTGGCCGTACTCTCCGCGGCGGGGTGGAAGACCGACACCGCCCTCAAGGAATTCGCCGGGCACACGATGGAGCTGGCGAAAGAGGCGGCGGAAGCGAGCTACGACCTCGTGATCGGCTACGGGGGAGACGGCACTCTCAATCAGGTCGTCAACGGTGTCATGGCCGCCAAGCGCCGACGGAGTATCGTCGGCCTCATTCCCGGCGGGACCGCCAATGTGTGGGCGCACGAGATCGGGCTGCCGGACCACCCCGTCAAGGCCTCGCTCCTCCTCATCAACAGTGAGGGGCGCAAGGTCGACCTGGGGCACGTCGGGGTGGACTCCCTTCACCTCCCGTCCATGAAGAACGAACCGCCGGGGAAGCCGAGCCCGCCGTCCGGCGGCCGGCATCATTTCCTCCTCATGGCGGGCCTGGGCATCGATGCCGCCGTCATGCGCCGGGTCTCCGCGCCGCTCAAGGAGAGGATCGGTCAGGCGGCCGTCGCGCTCGCGGCGGCGAAGGAGTTGCCCTTCCAGCACGCCTTCCCGATCGAGATTGCCTCCTCGGTCGCGGGCGGAGAGAGGGCCGTGCTCTGGAAAGGCGAGGCGCTCCAGGTCATCGTCGGCAACACGCGCAGGTACGGCAACATCGCCGAGGTGACCGGGGACGCCCACATCGATGACGGGCTGCTGGACGTCGGCATCATTACCGCGGGGGATGCGCTTTCCACCATCCAGCAGGTCCTTGCTGCGCTGCTTCATCGCGAGCCGGTTCACGGACGGTCCGAATACTTCCGCGGCAGACGCTTCTGGATCTCTGCGCCCGCCTCCGTCGGCCTGCAGCTGGACGGCAGTCGGGTAAAGCTCAAGGACTACCTGGCCGAGCCGGATCGGGCGGCACTCGGAGAGACAGAGAACCCCGATGCGGTGCTGGTGACCTACCGATTCGAGGCGATGCCCCGGGCGTTGCGCCTGGCCATTCCGCGCGCCTACGACGGTGTGCTGTTCGAGGGCGGAGCCGGGAAGGAAGGCGAGCCGGAGGACGGCGTCGGGGGCGACACGCCTGGATCGGAAGGTGGACACCAGGCTGAGCCGGTCGACGCGCTGCTGGAGGAGGGACGGAAGATTACCGTGGTCGCGGTCGGCCCGAATCCGGAGCGAAAGGCAGCCTGGATCGTCGCCGGCGCGACCCCGGACAAGGACACAGGGGAGTCCAAGCCCGTCGCCGTGCGAATCGACCGCGACACCAGGCTCGCCACGCGCGACGGAGAGTCGCTTGCGCCGGCCGCCGCGGCGAACCTTTCGGAAGGAAGCGTGATCGCGGTGGAAGGGAAGCGCAGCAAGCGTGGGGTGATCCGGGCGAAGCGGGTCGTCGTGGTCAGGTGACCTCACGGCGGCCCAGGCGACGACCACCTACCGCCGTTCGTACCCCGCCGCCCGGCTCGGCTTCCCCCACCCCTGGTACAGCGCGACGACCTGCGCCGCTGCCTTCCTCGCCAGCGTGTCCCCGAGACTGTCCCGAATCGCCAACACCCTCAGCGCCAGCGGCTCCGCCTCTGGGCGCAGGTCAGACGGTCGCTTGCGTCGGCTCGCGTCACCGGACGACGATCGTTCCGGACATCATCGAGCCGTGCACGGCACAGTTGTACCGGTAGGTGCCGGGCGCCGAGAACTGGACCTGATACGTGCTGCCGTCGCCGGTCTTGATCTCGCTGCTCGTGAAATCCGATGGGCCGAGCGACTGAACAGAGTGGGGAACGCCGCCCGCATTCGTCCAGGTCCACGTGACCGTGCCACCCACCGCGACAGTGTCGGTGGCCGGGTTGGCCGACCCGTTGTGCCCACTCCTGAAGAAGATGTTGCCGACGGTGACCGCCGCCGTGAGCGGAATGGTGCCGCCGCCGGTGCCGCCGCCCGTGCCGCCATTGTAGCCGCCGCCGGTGTTGCCACCGGTGCCCCCGGCGGTGTTGCCGCCACCATACCCGCCGCCCGATCCGTTTCCGGAAGACGGGCCGGTGGGTGACTTACCAGAGCACCCGACGAGCACGGCCAGAATAGCAGCCGTCAAGAGTCGCCCAATCATGTGATCCCCCCGTTGTGAGTGCGATTCATGTACCTGTGAATAACGGGGTGAATATTGGAGCGCGACCGGCGACCAACTATCTGGCGTGCGGCCTGAATTCGATCCCACGATCGCTGGTCGGAGAGCACGCGGAAGAGGGGAAGAGGGCCTGACCAAGGTCAGGGGTACCGGGAACGTGCAGCGAGACAGCAGTCACCCGGTTACCCCCGCGCCGAGCGCAATCTCTCGGCCCAACCGGGCGCCTTACCTGCTCACGATACGCTCAGGTGCCGAGCGGAGGGCGATGGCCCGGATGCTGAACGTGACCCGATCCGCGACCTTCACCGTGCCGCCCGGACCACCGCTGAACGGCTTGATGCCGAAATCCGTTTGCTTCAGGGAAAATGTCGAGGCGGCCTCCAGCGTATCCACTCCGATCTGTACGGCGATGTCGATCGGCACCTCACGGGTCTGCCCCATCATCGTCACCCCAGCCACGACGCGAAAGCCGGTAGCGGTCGGCGTGACTTGCCGGGAGGTGAGCCGGATCTCGTGGAATTCCGCCGTGCGCAGGATCTGGGTGCGCATCGATGCCGTGACCTGGCGGATCTCGGCCGTGTCAGGCGGAGTGAGGACTTCGAGGCTGTCGGTGAGCACCGTGATGTCCACCCGCGAGCTCGCGGGGTTGCCGGGGTAGTACACCACTTCTCCGCGAAAGGCGCGGGCCTGGATCACGTGACTGTGGCCGGCGAACCCGAACAGTCCGGCCTTGCCCGTCTGGACCTGCAGACGGCTGCTCGAGGCCAGCCGGTAGGTCACCGAATCCAGGTTCTTGAGGCGCTCGTCCACCGCGCCGGTCAGCGGGGCCTCGGAGCTGCTCGAGTCGCTCGCGGTCGATCCGGACCGCGCGGGCCGGAACGGGTCGGACTGTTGGGCGTGTACGGTGGCGCCATGGAGCGCCAGCACCACCGCCAGCGCCGCCGAGCGGGCATGCAGTGCTACCATACCTGCCATGCGCGCCGAGTTTCTGTCACTCATGTTCTTGTCTCCATCCCTCACAGGTTGACCCGCACCCTTCAAGACGACGGCGGCACACCTACGGACCCAAGGTTCGGCGGACGACCAGCCGGCCGGTGGCCGCGTCCGCCGGGACGGCGTAGATCTCGCCCGTAACGGCAAGGCGCGGAGAGAGCTGCCATTCCGCCCCACCGAACACGACGGCGCGGTTCAGGTTCACGGCGACGCGCGTCGTGTCGAGGCCGCCGAACTGGTTCCTGAAATTCACCTGAAAGCGGGATTGCAGGCGGTTGTAACCGGACCCCACGTACGGGCGGAGTCGCCCGCCGGCCAGTGCCCGGCCGAGGCTGACGTCGAGCCCCATGATGTTGGGCGAGTAGCGATCGTCGGATACGGTGCCATGAAAGCACTCGCTGACGGGATCGCCGAGCGCCTCACGGTCACAGGTGACCGGCGCGCGGATCGATCCGAACGTGGCGTGGGCGCGCACCGCCGCGGCCAGGCCGTCCTCACGACCGAAGGATTTGGTCACTGACAGCCCGATCAGGTTCGCCTTCACTCCCGCCACCCGCACCGGCGGGATCCAGGAGGCCTCCAGCGCCAGGCCGAGCGGCAGCGGGATCCCGATGCGAGGACGGGCGAGAGCGGGCAGAAGATCGGTGTTCTCGGGCCCTTTCCCGGGCTGGCACGTGGTGGGGGTTGCCGTCACCGGATCGACGTTCGGTACGGAGGTGGCCTCGAGCCCGATCGAGAAACCGGCTCCGATAGCCGGAGCCGCGCCCGGGCCGAACGCGAGCGGGACCGAGAAGGTGGCGAGCGTCCTCGCCTCGTGCGAGCTGGCGGATGGCCGGCACACGGACTGCGCCGCGAGCGGCGTGGCCAACGCGCCGACGGCCTGGCCGGCGACCAGGATGGTGAATCCAACCGGCCAGGTCAGCGGGCGGCGGGCCACACGGCGGCGGATAACCCTTCTCACATGGAGCATGCAGCGAACCCTGGACGCGAGAGGTCAAAGCCCTCAACGGTTGATCTAACCGTGGGCGACAATCTCGTGTTCGGCCCGTCTCTCCACCATTCGCCGTCGGGGGAGTTTCCCCTCCGGCGCTATGGGGAGTGACCGATAGTACTGCAGCATGGACGGCCCCCTGTCCGCGGACAGGGTCAGCTTCGGCGCGACGGTCCCAGTCTCTACTACATGGCCCGCAGGCTGGGGAGTGCTACCCTGGTGTACATCGAGGCCTCTGGCGCCTGCCCTGTCATCGACAGGGGCGGTACCGGGCGACATATTGACCTATCCCTCGAAGATGCCTACCGAGCCTTCCGCGACCCGGTAACACCCACACCAGGAGCACGCATGTGGGTCTCGTCCGTGACAATGAGAAGGTGCGTCGTCGCACTTGGCGCGCTGGTCGGTCTGCTGGCGGCATGGCAGGAGGCGTTTGGGCAGGGCTGAATGCCGGTGCGCTTCACCTCCCCAGTCTGGGTGGACAGCGGCAGAGCTTTCTCGGGAAAGGTGAGTGGCGCCACCAGGATCGCTCCCGCCGAATGAACCGCCGCCGAGGCGTACAACCCTCGGCGGCGGTTCGCGTAACGGCGAGTTGAGCCCCGGTAGGTGGTCTCCGCCCCATCGTTGGTCGACCCACTCTTCGGCCCCGCACAGAGAGGGGGTCCCCGCACCTCGACCAACTCACCTGGCGCGTATATGTTCCGCGTGCATATTTACCGCCAGGCACAATCAACCGCGGCCCTCGGCTCGCAACCCCCCCTATTCCCCTGTCCCACCCATGAGCAACCTCGAGTACCACGTCCTCCTCGCCCTGGCCGGCGGCCCCCTCCACGGCTACGCCGTGAAGCAGCGCGTCGAGGACGAGTCCGCCGGCAGCCTGACGCCGCAGCCGGGCTCGCTCTATCGGGTCATCGCCCGGCTCATGACCTCGGGCCTCGTCGCCGAGACCGACCCGAAAGGCCCCGAGTCCCCGCATCCGGGATTGTCGCGGCGCTACTACGCGCTCACCGCCGCCGGCCGCCGGGCACTGACCGCCGAGGCGCGGCGGCTCAAGGGCGCGGCCGCGCTGGCGGAAAGGCGACTCCGGACGGCCCGGCCATGAGCGGGTGGCCGGCGTTCCTGATCCGGCTGTTTCCGCGGGCCTTCCGCATGCGGTTCGGGCCGGAGATCGTCGAGCATCTGCGGGAGGACTGGGCGGCCGCTCGGGCGCGCGGCCGGCTGGCCGCGCTGGCTTACGGATTGTCCGCAGCGCTCGACCTGGTCGGCGCCGCGCTCGCCGAGCACTGGCAACCTTCGTTGCGATCGACCCCGCGAAACGCGGGAGGAGGCATCATGCGGTGGCTGCAGGACGGCTGGATCCAGGATCTGCGCCAAGCGGTGCGCGCCCTGCGACGCTCGCGGGGCTTCACGCTGGTCGCGGTCGGGACGCTCGGCCTCGCGCTCGGCGCGACCGCGGGCATCTTCAGCATCGTGGACGCGGTGCTGCTCCGGCCGCTGCCGTTCCCCCGGCCGGATCGGCTGGTGTACATCGGCGGCACCGCGCCCGGGTCCGATCTCCCCGCCGAATTCGACCTCCCGGCCGAGTTCTTCCTCCAGTATCGGGAAGATTCGAAGCTGCTCCAGGGTCTCGCACCCTACGGCGACTTCACCAACACCCTGCGCGTGGGGGACCGCGCCGAGCGGGTGCGGATGGCGATCTCCACGGCCTCGCTCTTTCCCACGCTCGGGGTCGCGCCCGTCCTGGGCCGCGTGCCGCTCCCCCAGGACGAGGACCGGGTCGCACTGCTCAGCTACGGCCTGTGGAAGAGCTGGTTCGGCGGCGACACCGCCGTGATCGGACGCTCCTATTACATCGGCGGGCAGCAGCGGACGGTCATCGGTGTGATGAGTCCGGACTTCCGCTTCCCGCGGGATGGGGTCACCCTCTGGATCACCGACGTCATCCGGCCGGAAGACATCGGGCGGGACCGGTTCGGGATGGCGCTGGTCGGGCGGATGCGTCCGGGCGTCACGATGCCCGACTTGGTGCGGGAGCTGGCCCCGCTCGCGAAGCGCCTGCCCGAGCGGTTCGGCGGGCCACCCGGCTACGCCGAGCTGATCGGGAAGCACCGGCCGGTGGTGCGGTCCCTGGAGCAGCAGTTGGTGGGCCGGGTGGCGGGCCCGATCTGGATCCTGTTCGGGTCGGTGGCGCTCGTGCTGCTCATCGCCTGCGCCAATGTGGGCAACCTGTTCCTGGTCCGCGCGGAGCGGCGCCAACGGGAGCTGGCCGTCCGCCGGGCCATCGGCGCCGCCCGTCTCCAGCTCTTCCGCGCGCAGCTTACGGAGGCGCTCGTCGTCGCCCTGCTCGCGGGGGCGCTCGCCATGGTGCTGGCCTGGGTCAGCGTTCCGCTCTATCTCAAGTTCGTGCCGCCCAACGTGCCCCGCATCGGCGACGTCGCGGTACGCTGGGGCACGCTGCTCTTCACCGGTCTCGCCTCGGGGGTCGCGGCACTCCTCTGCGGCGCGCTGCCGGCCCTGCGCGCCTCCGAGCCGAACCTCGATCGGCTGCGTGACGGCAGCCGCGGGTCAACTGCGCGCCGGCACTGGGCGCGGGACGGCCTGGTGGTGGCGCAGACGGCGCTCGCACTCGTGCTCCTCACCGGCTCGGCGCTGCTGTTCCGGAGCTTCCAGAAGATGCGGAACGTGGATCCGGGCTACGACACCCGGGACATCTTCACCTTCCAGATCGCGCCCGAGGGCGAGCACTTGAACGACGCCCGCTCGTTCGCCCAATTCCACCTCGCCTTCAGGGAGCGGCTGGCGCACCTGCCGGGCGTCAAGTCGGTGGGGATCGTGGACAACGTGCCGCTCAACGAGAGCCTCTCGGACGCCCGATTTCTCCCGGCCGAGCGCGCGGGCGAGACCGGCCGGGGCGTCCGACTGGGCTTTACCTCGGTCGCGGGCGACTACTTCTCGACCATGGGCATCCGGCTGCGCGCGGGGCGGACGTTCACCGAGGCGGACCAGCTCACCGAGCTGGGGCACGTGATCGTCAACCGATCGGCCGCCAACCTGCTCTGGCCGGGGCAGTCGCCGATCGGGCGGCGGCTCAAGCGGGAAGAGATCCCCGTCTGGGAGACCGTCGTCGGGGTGGTGGAAGACGTGATGCAGGACAACTTCCGCGACCCGGCGCCGCCGGCGGTCTACTATCCGCTCGTCGGGCAGCCGCCCGCTGACTGGCGGGTCTCCTCCCCGGCCTACGTGGTGAAGACGGCGCGGGCGGAGACGATCGCGCCGGAGATCCGCGCGCTGGTGCGGGAGGTGGCGCCCGGCGCGCCGATGTACCGGACCTACACCATGGAGGGCCTCGCCGCCGACTCGCGGCTGCCGCTCGCGTTCACCATGCTGACGCTGGGTGTGATCTCGCTGCTCGCCGTCATTCTCGGCACCGTGGGGCAATACGGGGTGCTGTCCTACATCGTCGCCGAGCGGACCCGGGAGATCGGCGTGCGCATGGCGCTCGGCGCGCAGGCGAGCCGGGTCCAGGGGATGGTGGTGGGGCAGGGGGCGCGGGTGCTGCTGGTCGGGGTCGTCGTCGGGCTCGCCGTCGCGGCCGCGTCCACCCGGGCGCTCCGGAGTCTGCTGTTCGGCGTCGGGGCGCTCGATGGCGTCACCTTCGCCGCGGTGGCGGGCGGGATGGTGCTCGTGGGCCTGCTGGCGGCGTACCTGCCGGCGCGGCGCGCGTCGCGGGTGGATCCGATCGAGTCGCTGAGGGGCGAGTAGCGGACGGCATCACCGGCGACGGCGGACCTCGCGCCACCCTGTTCCTGCGCCCATCTTACCTCACCCGTGGGCGCGGATCTCATGGTCGCCCTTGCGCGGCCCCGCTGAGCTCCGTGCCGCCCTCGGGGTAGAATGATGACCCATCCCGCCACCGTGACCCATGCCATGTCCCGCGCACTCCGTTCCCCTTCTCTCACCCTCTGCTTCGTCCTCGCTCTCGCCCGGCTGCTCCCGGCCCAGGCGGACTCCGCCGCGCCGATGGCCGGCCTGAGCAATCACGGCCGGAACGGGAACCAACCATACGTCACCGCAGGTGACCGCGCCTACCTGATCGGCACCCAGGACGGAAACTTCCCGGACCTGGGTGGCCACGTGCCCGGCGAGATGGGTGGGCTGTGGCTGCACCCGATCAAGCTGGTGGACGGCTTCCGCGCCACGCTCACCGATTCCGCGACGCATGAGACGTCGGTTCTGGCCGGTGCCGTCGAATTCATCAACTACCCGTACGGCAATCGGCTTCGCTACGGCCCGATCTTCGACAGTTTGGAGATCGAGCGATTCCAGTTCAGTCCGGACGGCCGGCAGGGCGTGGTGGTCCAGTACATCTTCCGCAACGGCGCCGCTCGCGCCAGGCGGCTGAGCTTCGACTTCGCGGTCAAGACCGATCTCCGTCCGGTGTGGTTCTCGGAGCACCTCGGCATCCGCGACGCGCCCGATGCCGCCGCCTGGCAGGGCAACTCGCGTGTCTTCCTCGCCCGCGACCGCGGCCACCCCTGGTTTGCCGTGTGGGGGGCGACGCCCTCGGCTGACGCCGAGCCGCTGAGCCACCCCGATTCGATCCGAACCGCGGGAAGCGGGGTGACGGCCGCCTCCCGGTACCGGCTCTCGGTCGCCCCCCACGACTCCGCGACGCTGACGTTCGTGATCGCCGGCTCGGCCGCGAGCGCGCGGGACGCGCGCGAGAGCTGGGCCGGCATCGCGAGAGATCACGAGCGTCTCCTGGAGCGGCAGCGCGAGCGCTACGCGTCCCTGCTCGGCCGGGCGAGCATCAGCATTCCCGACCGGCGGCTGCAGCAGGTCTACGACTGGGTGCGGGTCAACACCCAGTGGACGGTCCGGGACGTGCCCGGCATCGGACGCGGAGTCGGCGGCGGTCTCATGGAGTATCCCTGGTGGTTCGGCACCGAGACCTACACCCTCCAGGCCCTCATCGCGTCGGGCGATGCCGACCTCGCCAAGGCCATGCTCCGCCTGCTCCGCCGTCAGTCGATGAAGGCGAACGGCAACGGCCGGATCGTCCACGAAGTCACCACCAACGGCGGCGTGTCGAACCCCGGCAACACCCAGGAGACCGCGCAGTTCATTCTCACCGTGGGCAAGCTCGTGCAGTGGACGGGAGACCTGGGCTTCGCCCGGGAGATGTACCCGGCAATGACGCAGGGCCTGCATTGGCTGCTGACCGACAGGGACCGGAACCATGATCTCTTCCCCGAAGGCTACGGGATCACGGAGATCCTCGGACTCAACGCGGAGCTGATCGATGTGGCCGTGTACACCCAGCAGGCGCTCGAGGCCACATCACGAGTCGCCGCGCTCCTGAACCGCCCGGCCGAGGCCGAGCAGTACCGGACGCTGGCAGCGCGGCTCGCAGCCAGGATCAACCAGCGCTTCTGGATCCCGGATGAAGGCTCCTATGCCGATTTCTACGGCACCAGAGCCCAGGCGATGGCCACGGCGCAGGGGGCCGTCAAGCAGATCAAGCTCAAGGAGGCGAACGGAGACAGTCTGACGTCGAGGGATCGGGAGCTGATCGCCTACTACGAGCGCCTCGAGCAGGGGTTCTCGAGGATGCCCGACACGGCGCGCGGATGGATCACGAACAAGAACTGGGTCGTCACGACGCCGATGGAGGCCGGCATCGCTCCGCCGGCCAGAGCGCGTGCCGCCCTGGACAAGATCCGAGGGGACAATGTCGGCGAGTACGGGCCCTTTCTCTCCGCCGTCGATCGAGGGTCGATGATGACCATCGCCACCGGCGCGCAGGCGGTGTCGGAGGGCAGGTACGGGCGCGTCGACCAGACGATGTGGTACGTCGACCGGATCGTCAGCACCTTCGGCCGGATCCTGCCGGGCTCGATCTCGGAGATGATGCCCGACTACGGCTGCTTCGTCATCGCGTGGACCAGCTACGGCATCGTGGTCCCGCTGATCGAGCAGGTGTTCGGGATCGCGCCCGACGCGCCCGGCCGGACCATCGTGTTCGACCCGCATGTCCCCAGCGGATGGAAGCGGATGAGTATCGAGGCGCTTCCGGTCGGAACCAACACGGTCTCGTTTGCATGGGCGGAGACCGCCAAAGGCATCCAGTACGACATCAACGCCGAGCAGGACGGATGGAGCCTCATCGTGCGGGCGGACACGGCGGCCGGCGCGAAGTACTATCTCAACGGCGCTCCGGTGGCTCCGACCACCGCCGGCATCCGCATGAGCGGCACACGGAATCACCTGCTGATGGTCCCGGCGAAGTGACCCGCAGCGGCGGTTCAGCCTTCCGTTCAAGCCGCGAGGCGGCCCGTCAGGTCTTGATGTCGATGCACGGCTCGGTGCTGGCCTGCCGAACGTTGTACGGGTAGTGGGCCCCGACACACACCGTGAATCTCAGCTTGGTCGAGTACCCCGACTCGGTGTACGCGGCGCCCGGGACCTCGCGGAGCAGCACGTTGTAGGTCTTGTCCCAGACGATGTACTTCTCCACGCCGCTCACGGCATTCCATCGAATGGTGAGATCCACTCGGCCGGGAGTCCTGACCGATGGCACGAGGGTGTAGCCGAGCCCTGACACCTGCACGAAGGGGAGCGATTTCGTGGTGGCGACCTGACTCCAGGCAAGGTGACCGACCCCGAGCGCTCCGGCAGATAGTCGAAGTGGAAGTAGTACTTGTTGGTGAGGTCCTGGTCGGCGGTGTTCTCCGGAATCTCTTCCAGCAGCTTCTCGCCTCCGTCCAGCGAGAAGTAGGTGCTCGCTCTCCTCGGCCCCGCCCGGTGGCCCCAGGCGAGCGCCGAGCGCTGCTCGCCTGGTTCGCGGTCTACCGGGCGGTTCCCCTAGGTTCCCTTCCGCGCCTGCGATGTCGTCGCCGTGACGTCCGCCCCGACCGAGCCCGCCGCTTGCGCCGCCAGCGCCTGATGCTGCTGCACGTCGGGCAGCATGGCCGAGGCGAGCTGCTTGAGCGACTGCACCCGACCGTCCTTGGCCTCCGTCTCGAACAGCCGCGCCGCCTCGTCGTGCTCGCTCACCATCTCCGCCATGTAGCTCTTGTCGAAGGCCGACCGGCCCATGCTGTTGAAGCGGTCGAAGATCTGCTGGTGCGGTCTGAGCAGCACGGGCCTGGGATAGGCCGCCTGCTTGGCCCCGGCCGCCAGCTCCTCGTTCGCCTTCGAGTAGTCGGCCACCATCCGCTTGCCGAAGTCCCGAACGACGTCGCTGGACCCCTTCTCCTGCGCCAGCTTCCCGAGCTTCACCTGCAGCAGGCCCAGGCTGCCGGCCTCCTGGAGGAAGTTGCTGTCCGATGCCAACGCCGCGTGCTGCGCGGCGGTCTGCGCGGCGGCCGGGGTGAGGGGGACCATGGTGCTGAGTGACAGGCAAATAGCCGCGGCGGGAGCCAGAAGTTTGCTGACCATGCGCTGATCCTTTCAGGTTGTGCCGGTGGCGACGTCGCCCCCGTTCCAGGATCAGACGGTCGGATTCCGCAAAGGGTTTCGTCGGCCGACGATGGTCGTGGCTGGTGGGGTGCTCGCCCCCGTTCGGCGAAACCTGCGGTCCGTGCGGGGCGTAGGCTTGCGGTCCTCCGTAGCCCCCGTCTTCCGCTGCCCCGAGGCGAGCATGCAGGTACTGGTTTGCGACCTCCGCTACGGCACGCGCTCCCTTCGCCACCGGCCCGGACTCACGATCGTCGCGATCCTGGCCCTGACGCTCGGCATCGGTCTCACGACGATGATGGCCAGCATCGTGTACGGCGCGCTCCTCAAGGGCGTGATGCACCCCGGCTGCGGCGCCCCCGAGAGCGACATCTGGGTCGCGGATCTGACGAAACCATGAGCCCCGCCGGCGGCTAGGCGGCACAGGCGACGGACGGCGTCTCAGCCTGGCAGCCCCCCGCATTCGCGCGCATCTTTCCCCTTCTCATGGACAAGCTGCAACAACAGCTCGAAGGCGGCCTCGCCGGGCGCTACCACCTCGAGCGCGAGCTCGGTCAGGGCGGCATGGCCGTCGTGTTCCTGGCCCAGGACCTCCGCCACGACCGCAAGGTCGCCCTCAAGGTCCTCCGCCCCGACCTCTCGGCCGCGATCGGCGCCGAGCGGTTCCTCCGCGAGATCAAGCTCGCCGCCGGTCTCAACCACCCGCACATCCTTCCGGTCTACGACTCCGGCCAGGCCGGCGACTTCCTGTTCTACGTCATGCCCAACATGGAGGGGCGCTCGCTCAGGGAGCGGCTCCAGCGGGAGCGGCAGCTGCCGCTGGGAGACGCCTTGGCCATCACCCGGGAGGTCGCGTCGGCGTTGGACTACGCCCACCGGCGCCAGGTGGTCCACCGGGACATCAAGCCCGAGAACATCCTGCTCCACGAAGGGTCGGCGATGGTGGCCGACTTCGGCATCGGCAAGGCCCTGAGCGGCGACGGCTCGCTCACCCAGACCGGCATGGTCGTCGGCACGCCCACCTACATGAGCCCCGAGCAGGCCAGCGG
>JBOHSB010000264.1:0-27939 GCA_050733015.1 Gemmatimonadales bacterium | reverse complement strand
GGTGTACATGGACGGGGCCAACATGAACGCCCAGGTCGGGCTATGCCGTCCGGGCGACATCGGGGCGGACGTATGCCATCTCAACCTGCACAAGACCTTCTGCATCCCGCACGGCGGCGGCGGGCCGGGGATGGGACCGATCGGTGTGGCCAAGCATCTCGCCCCGTTCCTGCCCGACCATCCGATCGTGGACCTCGACCACGACCACGCGTGCGGTACCGTGAGCGCCGCGCCGTGGGGCAGCGCGTCCATCCTGCCGATCTCGTGGGCCTACATCGCGCTCATGGGGTACGACGGCCTGGCCGAGGCGACCAAGATCGCGATCCTCAACGCCAACTACATCGCGCGGCGGCTGGAGCCACACTACCAGGTGCTGTATACGGGGCCGCACGGCCTGGTCGCGCACGAGTGCATCATCGACACCCGTCCGTTCAAGGCGTCGGCCGGCGTGGACGTGGAAGACATCGCCAAGCGGATCATCGACTACGGATTCCATCCGCCGACGGTATCGTTCCCCGTGCCCGGGACGCTCATGATCGAGCCGACCGAGAGCGAGTCGAAGGAGGAGCTGGATCGGTTCTGCGATGCGCTCATCGCGATCCGCGAGGAGATCCGGGAGATCGAGGACGGCCGGGCCGACCGGGAGCAGAACCTGCTCACCAACGCGCCGCATACCCTGGAGCAGGTCATCGCCGACGGCTGGAGCCGACCGTACCCGAGGGAGCGGGCGGCCTATCCGTCCCGATCGGTGCGCGAGCACAAGGTGTGGCCGACAGTGGGGCGCATCGACAGCGCGTTCGGGGACCGGAACCTGGTGTGCACGTGTCCGCCGGTGGAGGCGTACGAGTGAGGACGCCGAAAGGGCGATAGGGCGAACGGGCGATAGGAGGACGGCAGGCGGTCAGGCGCGAGGGAGCGGTCACCGGAATTTTCATCCCGAGCGGCGCGAGGGATCTTCTCCGCCTCGCTCACATCATCGCGCACAGGATCCCTCGCTCCGCTCGAGATGAAGGCTCGAGTCGCCGACCGTCTGACCGTCCGACCGTCCTCCGATCGCCCCTTCGCCCTGTCGCCCCATCGACCTCCTCCCCCGATCGGCACAAAAATGCACCATCCCTACGTCCTGTGGTCCGACCCCCTTCCCCGCGCCGGGTGGCTCAACATGGCCATTGACGCGACGCTGCTCGAGCGGGCACAGAGGGGGGAGCGCTGGCTGCGGTTGTACGCCTGGGAGCCGACCCTCTCCTTCGGTCGGCACGAGCCGGCCGGCCGGCGGTACGATGCGGACCGGGTGGCGGCACTCGGGCTGGCCACCGTCCGGCGGCCCACCGGCGGTCGCGCGGTGTGGCACGCCGGCGAGCTGACCTACGCCGTCGCCGCACCGGCCGACGAGCTCGGCGCCCTGCGCCAAGCCTACCGCGACATTCACCTGATGCTGCGCGACGCGGTACGGAGCCTCGGCATTCCCGCCGAGCTCGCGCCGCTGGGTCGCGCGGCAGGCGTGGACGCGGGCGCCTGTTTCGCGAGCCCCGCCGGAGGCGAGATCCTGGTGGCCGGCGGCAAGGTGGTCGGCAGTGCTCAGCTCCGGCGCGGCGCGGCGCTGCTCCAGCATGGGAGTATCCTGCTCGACGATGACCAGACGGTGGTCGCGGGGGTGACCCGAGGCCAGGCGCCGGTAGACCGGTCGCTGCCCCTGTGCCGGGCGGCCGGCCGACCGGTGTCGTGGGCGGAGGCCGCTGCCGCCGTGGCCGCCGCCGCGGCCGCGGCATGGGGCAGGGGCTCGCCTCCGCTGGCGGAGCAACTGACCGAGACCGTCGAGCGCGCCGCGTCATCGAGTGAGCGCTTTCGCTCGGCCGCCTGGACCTGGTCGGGTCTCCTCGACGCCTGACGCAACCGGGCCACCCTGCTACATTTTTCCGACATCCCCTCTGCATCGCTCAGCCTCGGAGCTGCCGTGACGCGCTGGACGCTCGAAGCCTGGCTCGGCGCTGGCCTCGCCGCGACCGTGATGGTCGCCGGCGCGCCCCGGGCGTGGGCGCAACGCGAGACCGACCCGGCCCGCATCGTCATTCTCACGGGGGGCGAGTCGGCGGCGCCGGTCCCGACGTTGAACGAGGGCCCGCTGGCCTCGACCTCCAACACCGACATCACCGACCAGCTGTTCCTCCGGCTGGCCGACCTGGGACCGAGCCGCGTGACGACGGGAGACCGCGGGTTCGAGCCGCTCCTGGCCCGCAGCTGGACCCGCCGGGATTCGGTGACCCTCGTGTTCGACCTCGACCCGCGCGCCACCTGGCAGGACGGCGCGCCGGTCACGGCCCAGGACGTCGTGTTCACGTTCGCCCGCGCGCGCAATCCCACGCTCGCCCCGAACCTGGCTCAACTGCTCCGGCGCATCGCCTCGGTGACGGCAGAGGGAAAGGGTCGCGTGGTGTTCCGCTATACGCGACCTTACGGCGAGCAGCTCTATGACGCCGTATTCCACACCGCCCCCCTCCCGGCGCATCTGCTCGCCGTCATCCCGGCCGAGTCGCTGGCTCGCTCGCCGTTCGTGCAGGCGCCGGTCGGCAGCGGCCCGTACCGGTGGGTCCGGCGCGTGCCGGGCCAGTTCGTCGAGCTCGAGGCGAACCCGCGGTTCTTCCTCGGTGCACCGGCGATCCGGCAGGTGGTCTACCGTCTCGCCGGGGATCCGGAAGCGCGGATGAACCTGATGCTGGGGGGCGAGGCGGACGCGATGGATAACCTGCCGTCACCCCGCACGAACATGCCCCGGGTCACGGCCAACCCGACCCTGCGTCTGGTTCCCTTCCCTTCTTCCTTCATCGGGTACCTGCTGTTCAACCAGCGCGACCCACGCGACACCAGCCGGCCGCATCCCATCCTGGGCGACCGCGACGTCCGGCGGGCGATCGGCCTCGCGCTCGACCGGCGGGCGATGGTCCGGGCCACGTTCGGAGCCACGGCGGAGGTGCCCTTCGGCCCGACCTCGCCCATGCTGTGGATCGGCCGCGGCGCTCCGGCACCCGCTCGCGCCAACGTCGCCCAGTCCCGCGGGCTGCTTGCCGCGCGCGGCTGGGCGGATCACGACGGGGATGGCACGCTCGACCGAAACGGCTCGCCGCTCACGCTCACAATGCTGCTGCCCATCACCAGCGCCTTCCGGATGCAGATCGCGCAGCAGGTGCAGGAGCAGCTGCGGCAGATCGGCATCCACGTCGACCTGGTGGCGGTCGAGTTCCCACTTTACAACGAACGCCGGTACCAGGGGCGGTTCGACCTGGACTTCGCGGCGACCAGCCAGGACCCGTCGCCCACCGGGCTGGCCCAGAGCTGGTCGTGCTCCCGCAGAAATAATGTTGCGCGATTCTGCGACCCGGGGGTGGACTCGCTAATCGACGCCGCCAGCATCGGGACCGGAAACGTGGCGCAGGCGTGGCAGACCGTCCTTCGCCGGATCGAAGCGGACGCGCCCGCGGTATTCATGTATGCGCCCACCTACTTCGCGGTGGTCGACCGCCGGTTCGGCAACGTCCGGATCCGCCCCGAGTCCACGTGGCTCGGTCTCCGGGAATGGACCGTGGCCGGGGGCCACTGAGGTGCGCCGCTGGCTGGCGCGCCGGACCCTCCAGGCGGCGCTCACGCTGCTGATCGCTCTCGTGCTGCTGTTCCTGCTGATCCACGTGCTTCCCGGCGACCCCCTCGCCCGCGAGGGCGAGCGCGCGTTGACCCCGCAGCAGACCGAGGCGCTTCGCGCCAGGTACGGCCTGGACCGACCGCTCGTGGGGCAACTGGCCGCCTTCCTCGGCGGCCTGGCCAAGGGCGACCTCGGTGTGTCGATCCAGTACGGCCGGCCCGTGACCGAGCTGCTGCTGGAGCGGCTGCCGGCCACCGCCCTGCTCGGCGGCACGGTGCTCCTGCTCAACTTCGTGCTTGGCGTCTGGCTGGGCGTCCGCCAGGCGGTGCGCAAGGACAGCCGTGAGGATCGCTGGATCACGACCCTGTCCCTGGCGGGCTACGCGACCCCGTCATTCTGGCTCGGGATGGTGCTCGCGGGATTCGTAGGCGTACGGTGGCGACTGCTTCCCCCCGCCGGGATGCGGGACCCGCTCGGCACCGGCGGCACGCTCCCGACGGCCGTGGACGTGCTCCGGCACCTCATCCTGCCCGCGATCACCCTCTCGGTCGTCAGCATCGCGGGGACGATGCGGTACCAACGTGCCGCCCTGCTGGAGGTGCTCCGCCTTCCTTATATAGTGACGGCGCGTGCCAAGGGGCTGCCCGAGTCGAGGGTGATCTGGCGCCACGCCTGGCGCAACGCCCTGTTCCCCGTGTTGACGCTGTTCGGCCTCTGGCTCCCGATCCTGGTCAGCGGGTCGGTGTTCGTCGAGTCGGTTTTCGCATGGCCCGGGCTGGGATCGCTGGCCATCGGAGCGGTCGGCAACAGGGACTATCCCCTGCTGGTGGGCGCCGCGGTGCTCGTCGCCCTGGTGGTCGTACTCGGCACCTGGCTGAGCGACGTCGCCTACGCCGTGCTGGACCCGCGGGTCCGCACTTCGTGAGCACCCTCCGGGACGCGCTTGGGGTCGTCTGGCGCACGCCGCGCGGCCGGGCGGGCATGATGTTCCTCGCCTTTCTACTTCTGCTCGCCCTGCTCGGTCCGCTGGCCCTGCCCGAGCCGTTCCGCCAGTTCGACCTCGAGGAGCTGGCCAACGCCGCGCCGAGCGCGGACCATCCGTTCGGCACCGACCAGCTGAGCCGCGACGTGCTGTCGCGAGTCGTGAGCGGCGCCCGGATCTCGCTCGCCGTCGCCGCACTGGCGGTGGGCCTCTCGGTCACGCTCGGCGCTGGGGTCGGCCTCACGGCGGGATACTGGGGCGGCGCCGTGGACGCGGTTCTCATGCGGTTCGTGGACGGCGCGCTCGCGATTCCGCGACTCTTCATCCTGCTGCTGGTGCTTTCGGTGCCGGACCGGGTCCCGCTCGGAGCCCTGGTCCTCCTCATCGGAACCACCGGCTGGTTCGCGACCAGCCGGCTCGTGCGTGCCGAGGTGCTGCGCCTTCGCGAGGAGACCTTCGTGCGCGCGGCCGAGGCGCTCGGCGCGTCCCGGCCCCGGGTTATCTTCCGGCACCTGCTGGTCAACGCGACGGGCCCGCTGCTCGTCGCGGCCACGCTCGGCGTGGGCGACGTCATCCTGCTGGAGGCCGGTCTCTCGTTTCTGGGCCTCGGCGTCCAACCGCCGACGCCCTCCTGGGGCGGCATGATCCTCGACGGGCGGCCCGTGCTGGAGGCCGCTCCCTGGGTCAGCGTCTTCCCCGGCGCCGCGATCATCCTGACCGTGCTCGCCACCAATCTGGTCGGCGACGCCCTGCGCGACGCCTTCGACCCCCGAGGCGCATGACCCGAGTGCTCGACGTGCGCGACCTGCGCGTCTCGTTTCCGGGGCCCGACGGCCACCGATTCCATCCGGTGGACGGCGTGAGCTTCTCGCTCGACCGCGGGGAGACGCTGGCGCTGGTCGGTGAATCCGGCAGCGGCAAGAGCCTGACCAGCCTGGCGCTCTTGCGGCTGATTCCTCCTCCGGGACGGGTGGACACCGGCAGCACGATCCGGCTGGGGGACACCGACGTGCTCACGCTCGAGGGCGAGGCGCTGCGGCGGATCAGAGGCCGCCGGATCGGCATGATCTTCCAGGACCCGATGACCAGCCTCAATCCGGTCTTCACGGTCGGAGACCAGATCGCCGAGGGCGTCCGGGCGCACCTGCCGGTCACGAAGGCGGAGGCGCGGGAGCGCGCCCGGGCGCTGCTGCAGGAGGTCGGCATTCCCGATCCCGCGGGCCGGCTCGACGCCTATCCTCACCAGCTGAGCGGCGGCATGCGGCAGCGGGTCATGATCGCCATCGCCCTGTCCGCCGAGCCCGAGATTCTGGTGGCCGACGAGCCCACGACCGCGCTGGATGTGACCGTGCAGGCCCAGATCCTCGAAGTGCTCGACCAGCTCCGGCGCGCGCGGGGCATGGCCGTGCTGCTGATCACCCACGATCTCGGCATCGTGGCCGGGCGCGCCGACCGGGTGGCGGTGATGTACGCCGGGCAGATCGTGGAGGAGGCGCCGACGCTCGAGCTGTTCGCGCACCCCTCGCACCCCTACACCCAGGGACTGTTCGCGTCGGTGCCGCGGATCTCGGGCCCGCTCCAGCGACTCACTCCCATCGGCGGCACGGTGCCGTCCCCCACCGCTTGGCCGTCCGGCTGCCGCTTCCGGCCCAGGTGCCCGCAGGCGTTCGAGAAGAGCGAGCTGCCGCCGGACCTGCTGGCGGTGGCACCGGCACATCGGATGCGGTGCTGGCTGGCGGAAGGGAGCGGCGCGCGTGACTAGCGTCTCGCCGCGACTGCTCGAGGTGCGCGACCTGGTCAAGCACTACGCCGCCGGCGGTTTGTTCGGCGGCGGACGGCCTGTCCGTGCAGTCGAGGGCGTATCGTTCGACGTGGGTCGGAGCGAGACCGTTGCGCTGGTGGGTGAGAGCGGCTGCGGGAAGTCGTCCGTGGGCCGGACGATCCTCCGGCTCCAGGAGCCGACCAGCGGGCGGGCCGTGTTCGACGGCACCGACGTCTTCGCTCTGGACCGCGCGGCCTTGCGCCGGCTCCGCCGGCGAATGCAGGTCATCTTTCAGGACCCGTACGGCAGTCTCAACCCACGCATGACCGTCGGGGCCGCCGTGGCCGAAGGCATCGAGATCCATGGCCTCGCCCGCGGGGCCGAGATCGGCCGCCGCGTCGCCGGGCTGCTCGAGGAGGTGGGCCTCGACCCCGGGTACGCGCGGCGCTATCCCCACGAATTCAGCGGCGGCCAACGCCAGCGCATCGGGATTGCCCGCGCGCTGGCGGTAGAGCCGAGCTTCATCGTGTGCGACGAGCCGGTGTCGGCGCTGGACGTCTCGGTGCAGGCCCAGGTCCTCAACCTGCTGGCCGACCTCCAGCGCGAGCGCGGGCTGTCGTACCTGTTCATCGCCCATGACCTCGCGGTCGTCCGCCAGATCGCGCGGCGGGTGGAAGTGATGTATCTCGGCCGGATCGTGGAGTCCGGTCCGACCGAGGCGCTGCTCGCGTCCCCCAGGCATCCCTATACCGTGGCCCTGCTCTCCGCGGTGCCCGAGCCCGACCCCACCCGGCGCCAGTCGCGGATCGTTCTCGGCGGCGACCTGCCCAGTCCGTCCAACCCTCCGTCCGGCTGCCCCTTCCACACCCGCTGCTTCCACCCTGGCCGCAATGAGCGGTGCCGTACCGAGCTTCCGCTGTTGCGGCCGGTCGGGCCCACCCTGGCCGCGTGCCATTACGCCGAGTCCACGCCTGCCGCCGCGCCCACCCCGGCGGCCACCGCCTGAGCGCGTCCCCGGTCGGAGCACCCCGTTCGGGCGTGAGTGTCGTCACCGCCACCCATTCCCCGCTGCCGCACCTTGTCCCCGCAGTCTCGACCCTGACTATGAGGACATCATGGCGGACGACAAGGATATGGAGACCGAGGGCTTGAAGGACCAGCTCAAGGGCGCAGGCAAGCAGGCCGAGGGCCGGGTGCGCAGCACGGTCGGCGCGGCCACCGGTGATACCAGCGAGCAGGTGAAGGGCAAGGCTCAGGAGATCAAGGGCAAGATCAAGCGAGAGATCGGCAAGGCCAAGCAACGCAACGATCCCGAGCCGGGCGTCGACGGGGACTGAGGTGCTCGATCGGTGACGACGGACCCGGGGCCGCCGGCCGTCAGGCCGGCGGCCTCGTGCGTCCGGGGGCCGTCATGGGCGCACCAGCGGCACTCCTAGTCCCGGCGTCAATCAGGGGGTCGAGGTTTGCGCCGGACGACCTCCAGCCCCGAAATGCAGGTCGCCAGCCACACCACACCTGCGGCGTATCCGCCGATCACGTCGCTGAAATAGTGCACCCCGAGGTACATCCGGCTTAAGCCGATCAGAAGCGCCAGGCCAACGGCACAGGCGATGGGCGCCACTCTCTGCCACCGACTTCGCGCCGCCCGCACCAGCAGGTAGGCCAGCATACCGTACGCCACCAGAGAGCCCATGGCATGGCCGCTGGGGAAGCTGAACCCGTGTGCCGTCAACAGGGGAACATCCCACGTGGGTCGGGCTCGGTGAAACAGGAGTTTCAACGCCACATCCAGCAGGCTCCCGCCCGCGAGCGCCGCGACCCACCCCAGGAGGAGCGGGTATTGGCGCCGGACGAGCAACACCCCGATGACGGCGAGCCCCCAGGCCGCGATGAAGACCGGCGAGCCGAGAAAGCTGACGCCCTTCGCGATCGCCACACCGGTCGGGCTCGCGTGTCGGTAGAACGCGTCCGCGATCGTGAGGTCGAACTGCGTGAGCGGGTCGTGATGGATGATGTCTTCAGCAATGCCCGCGAACAGCCACAATGCGCCCAGACTCAACCCGAGTCCGATGGTCAGGTGCAGACCCAAATACTCGGACGCCGCGAAGCGCCCCGCGACGAACGACCACGCCCTTGGATACCGCGTGCGGACGCGCCGCACGTAAGGGGATCCGCCGATGCGCTTCACCACCTGGCGCAGCCGTCCGACGATGTCGGCGGCGTGGCTCGCCACCCACCGCCCCGCTACGATCACCGCCACGAGTAGCGCTCCGAGCAGCACTATCATCGCGCCGGCCTGCCCGACGGCATGCTCCAATTGCGGCAGGCTACGCCCGAAGGCATACCCGAGGGTGCCGAAGAGCACCGACCAGCACACCCCTCCGGCCACGTTGTAGACCGTGAAGCGGCCGTACGGCATCCGGGTCACCCCGGCCAAGAGCGCCGCGAGCATGCGGAACAGCGAGATAAACCGCCCGAGGAAGACGGTCTTGCCACCGTGCCGCGCGAAGAACCGCTGGACGCGCTCCACCTTGGCCTCGTCAATCCGGAGCAAGCGACCATACCGTCGCACCAGCGGCAGGCCGCCCGTCCGCCCGATCCAGTACGCGCCCGCGTCGCCCAGGATGGCGCCAATCGCCGCCGAGGTGATGACGCCCACGATCGAGAGATGGCCGGCTGCGGCGTACGCCGACGCGGTCAGGAGCGCGCTTTCACCCGGGAGCGGGACTCCGAGGCTCTCGAGGCCGACGAGCACCAGGACGGCCAGGTACCCGTAGGTCTCCAGCAGGCGGGCAATCACGGCAGGGTTGCCATTCTGACGATGGGATTCGGGATACGGTGGGGGCGAGCGTGATTTGTGGGCGGGCACGGTCTCAGAATGGGGGAGCTGCTGACTGTCGCAGGGAGCAGACCCGCCCAAGCCAATGTGTAGCAGATGGGGCAGCGGTGCAATCGACCTCCGATCAAGCGCCCAGCATCGCCTCCCCAGTCGGTCCACGAGGTCGAGCGCCGCGCGAGAGGCGGCACGCACCGCGAGCCGGCTTCCGTCGCCTCGCGCTCTCCGGTGAACGACGCCGGGTGGCGTGTCGGCGCACGGTGGTGATGACGGGCACCGGCACGAATGCGCCCTTGGGCTGGCTTCATAGGCGACATTATATCGTACAAGTTAAGTCGCTGTATATCATGATGTTGCTAATCACAACTAAGAAATTCCTTGAAGTTGGCCTCCGGTCGGACATCACAGTCCCCACGTCGATCGATGAGCGACCGCACGGCATCATGAGGGACCAGGGGCGGACGCGTAGGGTCCTCGGCGCGCGTTGGAGATGGGAACCGCGGGCCCCTTCACTTCTCCATCGCCTCGCCGTTATTTCCACCGCTCGCACGCCCGGGGAGCGGCGCACCCGTTGCGTTGTCTCGCTGTTCACGCATCGCCCCGTTCACCGTCGAACCTGCGGTGGTCCCTCTTCTGCTGGCCGCCGCGATCACTGTCGTGAGAGGAGAGCCACCGGCGTGAACCCGGTCGAGGCATTCGAGACCCTGGACCTGCGAGTCGGACGCGTCCTGCGCGCGGAGCCCAACGAGCGTGCGCGAAAGCCGTCCTACGAGCTGTGGATCGATTTCGGGCCGCTCGGGGAGAAGACCTCGAGCGCCCAGCTTCGGGCGCTGTACGCGGCGGAGGAGCTGGTCGGGCGGCTGGTGGTCGCGGCGGTGAACCTGGGGACCCGGAACATCGCCGGGTTCATCTCGGAGGTGCTCGTGCTCGGCTTGCCGGACGAGCAGGGAAACGTCGTGTTGCTGGCCGCCGAGCGGGACGTGCCACTCGGCGGGCGGGTGTACTAGCGGCGGAGCGCCGCGGGGCTCACGGCTGCTCGTCCGGCACCGGCCGCACCACGAGGCCGGTCACGGCGCCGTCCCGGGCCAGGCTCCACTCGATGAGCATGGGCCGGCGCGACGTGTCGAAGGACGCGGTGCGCTGGTAAACGCTGAACGGCGCGGCGTCGTCCACCCGCTCATCCAGCGCGCGCTTCTCGGGTCCGAGGCGGGAGATCGCGCGCCCCGCGAAGCTGGCCAGGTCGGCCACGCTGCCGAAGCTCTCGCGCATCTCGGGTGAGAACCGGTCCCACAGCTTCTGATACTGGCTGCCGTAGAGCCAGTCGGTATACTGCCGCCCCTGCTCGAGCAGGGTGCGGGGTCGGCTCTCGCCCCGCGGGGCGCAGGCGGCGAACGCCGCCAGGCCGATGAGTCCCCACGCTTGCGCACGCATCACTCGATCTCCACGGTCCCAGGACCAGACCCCAAATCGGAGGAGCCCCCATGCGGGTGTACGTCTCCGTCGACATGGAAGGTGTGGCCGGTGTCGTTCACGAGGACCAGACGGATCCGATCGATCCTCGGCATGCGGGAGAGTATAACAGATTCCGCCGTCTGATGACGGGCGAGGCCAACGCCGCCATCGAGGGGGCCCTGGCCGCGGGCGCCGATCGCGTCCTCGTGAACGACAGCCACTGGCGGATGATGAACCTCCTCACGGAGGAGCTGCACCCGGCGGCCGAGCTGCTGAGCGGGGGATCCAAGGCACGCTCGATGATGGAAGGCGTCGAGCTGGGCTTCGACGCCGCGCTGTTCGTGGGCTATCACGCGATGGCCGGCACCGGCCACGCCATCATCGACCACACGTACACCGACCGGGTGCACGAGTGCCGGCTCAACGGGCGCCCGGTGGGCGAGCTGGGGATCAACGCGGTGCTGGCCGGGACCTACGGGGTTCCGGTGGCGCTGGTGAGCGGTGATCAGGCGCTCGCCGCGGAGGCGCGCGGGTTGCTTGGCCCGTCGGTCGAGACGGTGGTGGTGAAGCACGCGGTGGGCCGGTTCGCCGCCCGAAGCGTCGCGCCCACCGAGGCATGCCGGCGGATCCGGGAGGGCGTTACCGCCGCCCTGGGCCGCACGCATGCGCCGTTCCTGCTGCCCACGCCGGTTCGGCTCGAGGTAGACTTCGAGCTGACCCAGATGGCCGACATGGCGGAGCTGGCCCCGGGTTCGGTGCGAACCGCCGGCCGCACCGTCAGCTACACCCACGAGGACTACCGCGAGGTGTTCCGGGCGTGGCGGGCGCTGTACAATCTGGCTGGCGTCGAGTAGAGCGGCGGCGCGATGCTCACCCCGACACAGCGGTCTCGAGCGCCGCCTCCGCTTCGAGGCTCTCACGATCTCGCCCCACGGTCGCCACCGCCAGCACCCTCCTGCCGCGGACGTACCTGACCGCACAATCCTTCGCCGCGACGTCCCCGTCGATCTCGATCCGGTCCCACCGCTCGGCGTGCCCGTCGTAGTTGATGCCCACCGTGTAGTGCTGGCTCCAGAAGAACGGCACCGCGGCGAACCGCTCCCCCTGCCCCAGGATGGCCCGCGCGGCCGCCTGCCCCTGCCGTTGCGCGACGACCCAATGCTCGACCCGGATCCGGTCGCCGGTGTGCGGGTCGGGCCAGCGGGCGATGTCGCCGGCGGCGAACACGCCAGGGGCGCTGGTCTCCAGCCACTCGTTCACCAGGAGTCCGCGGTCCGTGGCCAGGCCCGCTCCCTCCGCCAGTTCCAGATTGGGCCGCACCCCGATACCGGCCACGAGCAAATCGACCGCGAGCGCCTGGCCGTCGTCCAGCACCACACGGCCGCTCCCGACGCCGCTCGGTTTCCGGCCTAGGTGGAAGACGACGCCCTGCTCCTCGTGTATCTGGCGGATCATGGCGCCCAGCTCCGGTCCGAGCACTCGCTCGAGCGGGCGCCCCTCTGGGGCCACGACGTGTACCTCCATCTTCCGGGCCCGGAGCGACGCGGCCACCTCGAGGCCGATGAAGCTCGCGCCCAGGACCACGGCTCGGCCGCCCTCGCGCGCCGCGCCCGCGATGCGCCGGCTGTCGGCCAGGGTCCGGAGGTAGTGGACCTGAGGCGAGCCCGACCCCATGTCGGCGGCGAGCCGCACCGGACTGGCGCCGGTGGCGAGCAGCAGGGCTCCGTAGCTCAGGTCGGTCCCATCGTCCAACCGAACGCGCCGGCCCCGAACATCGAGCGAGGCCACCCGCGGGCCGCGCCTCAGCTCGATGCCCTTCTCCTGGTAGAACTCGGGAGGATGCAGCGGGATCCACTCTTCCGGGGCATTCCCGGCCAGGTAGTCCTTGGAGAGGTTGGGCCGATCGTACGGGGCGTCCGGATCCGGGTCCACGATGGTCACCGGGCCCTCGAACCCCTCACGCCGGAGGGTCTCCGCCGCGGACTCACCGGCCGCACCCCCGCCGACGATGAGGACGGATTCCGGTCCCTTCGAGCGGCGAGCGCGAGGCCGAGCCGGTTTGCGCTTGGCGCCCACCTTCACGGTGCCGTCCCGCACCTCGACGTCCCAGCTCGGCAGATCGTTGAGTGCCGGCGGACGGACCGGCTGTCCGGTGCGCAGGCTGAAACAGCCGTGGTGCCATGGGCACCGGACCGTGTCACCCACCATGAGGCCTTCCGCCAGCGGGCCGCTGTAGTGGCTGCACGCGGCGCCGATCGCGAACCACTCGTTCCCCCGGTGGGCCAGCAGCACCGGCTCGCCCTCCACCTGTCCCGCCATCATCTTGCCGTCCGGCAGATCCCCCGTCGCGATGCCCGCGCGCAGGTCCGGACCTGCCGGGGCTTCCTGGCCCGATGCCATCCCAGTGTCTCCTTGGTCCGCCGCGCGGTGTTGGCCCACCCCGCCGGCCTGGCACCCTTGCGGCCAGCCGGCATTACATCCCCTGGGTCCGCCTCCAGCCCTACTTCTCTTCGCCGACCGTCTTCTCCTCGACTCGCCTGCGAGCGTTCTTACTCCCCGGTTGCGTCTGCGGACGCGCCCCACCGAGGCTTCGGGCGATGGCGGGCCCCGCCTGGACGATACACCCGATCCCGTACCTGGAGCCCGGTGCGGCCCGATGAGGGCTCCGCCGAGGTCTGGACCGAGCGTGGCCGGGGGATATACTTGGCAGTTCGTCCGGCAGGGCCTCCGGGTCTCGGCCCATCGTCCCGCTTCAAGAGAACGCCCATGATCGAGATCCGCGCGAAGGATTCCGACGCCGTCCTCCTCCGCATCCCGGCCGACGCGCTGGCGGGGGCCAGCCTCGCCGGAATGGCGCTGCCGGCTGCCGACCTTGCCGGGGCGGACCTGCGGGGCGCCGATCTCCGCGGCGTGGACCTGTGCAAGGCGCGCCTGGCCGGCGCCGATCTGCGCGGCGCGCACCTCGAAGGCGCGGACCTCACGTCGGCCGACCTCACCGACGCCGACCTCACCGGCGCGCACCTGACCGACGGGATGTTCCTGGCGGCCACGCTGCTGCGCACCCGGATGTCCCGCGCGGACGCCCTTCGCGCCACGTTCGAGTTCGCCACGCTGCGGGATTCGCTGTGCGAGAATGCGTCGTTCGTGCGCGCTGACTTCAGCCACTCCACGGTGGTCGGCTGCGACTTCTCCGGGGCCGACCTGTCCGCCGCCACGCTCAGCCACTCGACCTGGCGGCAGTGCGGCCTGGCCTACGCGACGCTCGCAATGGCCGTGCTCGACGGCACCTGCCTGGCGGAGTCCGACCTGAGCCACGCCGACCTGTCGCGCGCGTTCCTGGCCGGACCGACCCTGGCCGGCGCGGACCTCACCGGCGCCACGCTCGGCCGCACCGTGCTCGCCGCGTGCGCCGATCTGTCGCGTGCCCGTGGGCTGGACGCGGTGGTCCACCATGGACCTTCGTGCCTCGACCTGGAGACCCTGCGCGCGGGCCTCGACACGCTGCCGGAAGGCTTCCTGCAGGGGGCGGGAGTGGAGCGGGAAGAGCTCGAGGCCCTGCGAAGCGCCACGACGCAGGCCCACTAGTTGAGCCTGGTGAGGGACTCGAGCCGCGGGCATGCCGTTGGACGGTCCGACGGTCCGACGGTCCGACGGTCCGACGGTCACAGGCACAAAGGCACAAAGGCACAAAGGGACAGAGGGACAGAGGGACAGAGGGACAGAGGGACGGAGGGTCAGACGGTCCTCACCCCCGTCTCTCGATCTGACCGTTTTGACGGTCGGACCGTCCTACCGTCCTACCGTCCTACCGTCCTACCGTCCTACCGTCCTACCGTCCTACCGTCCTACCATCTACCGCTGTCACCCGCGCCCGCCGACTCCGCATCCGATCGGCTGGCGCGGCGCTCGCGCCAGCGCGATGGTCCAGCGGTGGGGCGCCTCGAGCTCGCGCCGCCAATGCTCGCCCAGCCGCCACGCGGCGGTGCACGCATCCGCCGTGTCCAGTCGCGGCAGCCCGCGGTGCAGCGCGGGGATCGCATCGGCGCTCAGCGTTTCGGCGTAAGCCACGTCGAACGGCCGTCCCTGTACGGCGCGACCCAGGTTCACACCCACGATGATCCCGTCCGGGTTCGCCAGGTTGAGCGCGGCGAGCACCAGCCATCCCGCCAGCAGAGCGCCGGTGCCGAACCGCTCGCGGCGGCCCCGCAGCACTGTGGCCGCGAACCAGCCGAACACCAGCACCAGCCAGCCCATGAACGCGGAGGTGTAGAACCGGAGCTCGGTGAGCCCGAACTGGACGGTATAGAGGCGCATCCGGTAGAGCGCCGAGGCGAGCATCACGTCGAGCAGCACCAGCATGAGCAGCGCGAGGCGGCGGAAGGCGCGCCCGCGCGCAGGGTCGCGCTGGTCGAGCGACCAGTCCGCGAGCAGCAGCAAGGGGAGCGACAGCGCGGCCACCGTCACCAGCTCGAAGAACCCGCGCCGCGCGTACTCCGCGTAGCTCATGCCCGCGATCGCCTGCACCTGCTCGTCACCGCCGAACAGGTAGCGAAACTGCACGGCGACGAAGGCGAGAAAGAGCAGGTCCACCACCGCGAGCACGATCCCCACCTCGATCAGACCCAGCCTGCCGCGCCGGCCGGGCACCACCACGAAGCCGTCGGACCGGCAGATCACACGCAGCACACCCGCCGCGAGCCAACCCCAGAGAAACACCTGGCCGGCGTGCGACGCGAGCGCCCCGACGTCGAGGCCGCGCGACCGCATCACCAGCCGGTCGAAGACGGGGTCGGCCCGCATGAGCAGGCTGCCGAACACGGCGGCGACCGGCACCGCCGCGGCGAGCCCGACCGCCGCACCGCCCGCCTGGCGCATGCGCCGTCCTTCGGTCACCGCGCCCCAGTCCACGTCGCCGATGGCCACCGCCGGCGCGCCCGCCGCGGCGCCGCCGACCAGCTCGACCGCTCCCAGGGCGTAGTCTCCCAGGCCGGCACGGCGCCGTCCGACCGCGCGGAGTCTCGGCGAGGCCAGCGCGGCCACCGTCGCGATGCCGAGCAGGTTGAGGCCGAAGAGGACCGGCGAATCCCGCCAGATGAGCGCGATCCCGAGGAGCGCGAGCGGCGCACCGAGCGGGGCCAGCTTGACCGGCAGCCGGACCACCCCGCTCTGGGACAGCGCCACCAGCACGAGTACGAACGTCGCAAGGCCCAGCGCCGCGTCGAGCCTTGCGGGCACGGTGCGGGACAGAACGTCGGCCGCGATGCCGAGCGTCAGCGCCGCCGCGAGGAGTCCGAGGCCCTGCCGGGTGCGGTCGGTCATGACTCAGCCGGCCGCCGCGTCGGGCAGGCCGCCGAACCGGCGCTCGCGCGAGGCGAACTCCCGCACCGCGTCGGCCAACGCCTCGGGGCCGAACTCCGGCCACATGAGCGGCGTGAAATGCAGCTCCGCGTAGGCGGCCTCCCAGAGGAGGAAGTCGCTCAGCCGGCGCTCGCCGCCGGTTCGGATGAGCAGGTCCACCTCGCGGACCGGAAGCCCGTGATCCACGATCGCGATCAGGCGGCCGAACGACTCGCGCGAGGGCACCGCCTCGGGCCGGAGGCATTGGGCCGCGCGGAGAATGGCGTCGCGTGCCGAGTAGTCCAGCGCGATGCGCAGGTGAAGCCGGGTGCCGCCCGCGGTCGCGCGCTGCGCGTCCTCGACCGCCTGCCGCAGCACGGGGCTGATCCGGTCCCGCCGGCCGATCACCTCGAGCCGCACCCCGTTGGCGACGCAGCGCGGCGTCTCGATCCGCAGGTACTCGCGGAACAAGCGCATGAGCCAGCCGACTTCCGCCCTCGGCCGGCGCCAGTTGTCGGCGGAGAAGGCGTAGAGCGTGATCACGCCGATGCCGGTATCGGGCGCCGCCTCGACGATTCGCCGGACCATCGCGGCGCCCGCCCGGTGCCCCGCCGAGCGCGAGCGGCCTTGCCGCACCGCCCACCGCCCGTTGCCGTCCATGATGATGCCGACGTGAAGCGCCGCGCTTTGCTCCATAAAGTTGCTCCGCAAAAAAAAGAGAGAGACTAGCGCTCGCGCGTCGCGCGGATCAGCGCTTCCATGTGCGCCAGGTAGCGCTCGAGCGCGCGACGGCCGGCCGCGCTCAGGCGGTACTCGGTCCGCGGCACCCGGCCTTCGAACATCTTGCTGCAGGTGACGTAACCCGCCTCCTCCAGCTTCCGGGCGTGGACGCTGAGGTTGCCGTCGGTGGTGTCGAGCAGTCGCTTGAGCTCGTTGAAGCTCAGCGCCTCATTCACCGCGAGCGAGCTCACGATCGCGAGCCGCATGCGCTCGTGGATGAGGCGATCCAGCTCGAGCGGCGCGGATGCGGCACCGCCGCGCTCGCCGCGGAGCGGCGCGGGCGGCGGGGCGTCCTGCGGCGACGGGCCGTGCGCATGGCGTCGCTTGGGCGCCAGGTTGGAATCAGCCACCGTACCTCCGGGCGATGATCAGACCGAACACGATGTGCAGCGCGCCGAAGCCCGCGGCCATCAGCAGGTTGCCCCAGGCCGCCGGACCGAACAGCGCCACAACGCCGAGGGCCATGAAGCAGAGGCCCATGAGCGGCACCACTCGCACCGAGAACGCGCCGCCAGTCACCACCCCGGTGCCGTACAGCAGGAGCCAGGTCCCCGGCAAGGCCGACCAGAGACCCGCGCGCACCAGCACGCCGGTGAGCAGAGCACCCACCAGGAGGGGCGGCAGGTAGCTGAGCACGAAGCGCCGGCCCGGGTAGGAGAACACCGTGGTGCCGGCCCGGCGCGCCTTGGCCGCCATGGTCCAGCCACCGAGGGTGAGGCCCAGCGCCGAGGTGGCCAGCCAGGTCACCAGCCATTCGGTCGGCGTAAGGCGAGTCTCGGCCACGGCCGCGGCGGCGAGCCCCAGCACCCCCATCCCCACCCCTCCCCAACCCGGCACCGCCGTGAACGCGGTGGCCCGCTCCATGGTCTGGCGGATGAAGCTGAGGTTGTCCATGGCCCGGACATGGAGGGCCGGGTCCTCGGCGGGACGGCTGGGGACGCGTTGGGGAGAGGCCATGACATCCAGGGTAGCGGCTCGGGTCGACTTCATCAAGTACTTTGTATTATAAAGTTGATTGGCGCCCCCGTCAACCCTCCGGCCCTGCCAGGCCCTCACCCGCCTTCCACCACCACGGCCGTGCCGTAGCAGAGCACCTCGGTCACGCCCTGCATCAGCTCGGTCGCATCGTAGCGCACGCCGATGATGGCGTTGGCCCCCGCCGCCTCGGCGTGCTCCACCATCATCTCGAAGGCCTCCTGGCGGGTTCGCTCACACAGCTCGCTGAACAGCGTGATGTTGCCGCCGAACAGCGTCTGGAGCGAGCCGCCGATGGTCCCGAAGATGTTGCGCGAGCGCACTGTGATGCCGCGGACGATGCCGAGCGTGTGGGTGATGTGGTAGCCATCCAGGGTGAACGCCGTCGTGGTGAGTGCGTGATCCACGTCAGGCGGCCCGGAGCTCGGAGGTGCACTGCGGGCACCGGGTGGCGCCCAGCGGAATCGGCATCTTGCAGTACGGGCAGTCTCTGGTGGTGACCGCGGCCGCCGGCTTGGGCATCATCCGGTTGGCCATGCGCACGACGAAGAACACCGCCAGCGCGACGATCAGGAAGCTGATGATGCTGTTGACGAACAGGCCGTAGTTCATGGTGACGGCGCCCGCCGCCTTGGCTTCGGCGAGCGTGGCGTACGGCGGCGCGGCCTTGGCGCCTTCCTTGAGGAGCACGAACAGGTTGGAGAAGTCGACGTTGCCCAGCGCGAGCCCGATGGGCGGCATGATCACATCGTCCACCAGCGACTTGACGATGGTTCCGAACGCACCGCCCATGATGAAGGCGACTGCGAGGTCGAGCACGTTGCCGCGCATGATGAATTCTTTGAATTCCTTGAACATGTCGCCACCTTTTTGGTTGAGTCTGGTCCAGGGCTGGTGACGTGCGTGCCCCCTAACCGATACTACGAGACCGCGCCGCTCGCCAGAGTGCGGGCGACATCACCCGGCCGATGGTCACCGCCGCACGCACCGGAACGAGGGCGCCGCGGCCTCGGTTCCTATCCCAATACCTCTAGCCGATCAGCCGGAAAAACGCCCGAAGTCCCGACCGAGCCCGCGGCGTGAGCCGCGTCCGGCGCCACGCGTCCGCGGCCTTGCGGAACACCTCGCTCTGCGTCGGATACGGATGCACCGTCGCCCCGATCCTGCCCAGCCCAAGCCCGGCCGTCATCGCCAGCGCGATCTCCCCGATCATGTCGCCCGCGTGCTCGGCCACCAAAGTCGCGCCCACGATCCGGTCGGTCCTGCGCCGCAGGTGAACCCGCAGAAAGCCCTCGTCCTCCCCGTCGAGCACTGCGCGATCCACCTCGTGCAGCGGGACGGTGATCGTGTCGACCTTGACACCGGCCGCCGTCGCATCGCGCTCGGACCACCCCACGTGAGCGACCTCGGGGCTGGTATACGTCACCCACGGAATCACCAGGCGGCTCGCCCTTCCGCCACCGATCCCGAAGAACATCGCGTTGGCCACGACCAGCCGGGCGTGGGCGTCGGCGACGTGGGTGAACCGGAACCGGGAGCCGACGTCGCCCACGGCAAAGATCCGCGGGTTGGTGGTGCGCAGGCGGTCGTTGACCGCCACCCCGAGCTGGTCGAACGCCACACCGGCCGCCTCGAGGCCGAGGCCGTCGACGTTCGGCGCGCGGCCGACCGCGACGAGCAGCTGGTCACCCTCGAGCCCCTCGGCTCGACCGTCACGCTCGACCGCGAGCACCCGGACCTCACCCCGTCGCTCCGCCCGGACCACCCGGCAACGGTGGAGCATCCGCACCCCGTGCGTCGTCATGGCGCGCTCCACTATCGCCGCGGCGTCAGCATCGTCCCGCGGCAGGATCCGCTCGCCCTGGTCCAGGAGCGTCACCTCGGAGCCGAACCGGGCGAAGGCCTGGGCCATCTCGCAACCGACCGGTCCGGCGCCGAGGATCAGGAAGCGCCGCGGCAGCTCCGTCAGGTTGAAGATGGTCTCGTTGGTGAGGTAGCCCGTATCCGCCAAGCCGGGGATGGGCGGTACTGCCGCGCGTGCGCCGGTGGCGATGACGGCGCGCCAGAACCGGAGCACTCGGCCATCGACGGTCACGCTGTCGCGTGACGTGAAGCGGCCTTCGCCCAGGAAGACATCCACGCCCAGGTCGCGGAACCGGGCCGCGCCGTCCACTCGGCTGATCCCCGCGCGCAGCCGCCGCATGCGCTCCATCGCCGCGGCGAATTGCCCTCCGCCGGTCACGGCCGGACCGCCGAACCGACCGCCCGACTCCCTGGCAGCCTGCCACGAGCGCGCCACGCCGATCATTCCCTTCGACGGCACGCAGCCGACGTTGAGGCAATCGCCGCCCATGAGGTGCCGCTCGACCAGGGCGACCCGAGCGCCGAGCCCGGCCGCGATCGCGGCGGTGACCAGGCCACCGGTGCCGGCGCCGATCACGACCAGGTGATAGCGCCCGCGCGGCTCCGGGTTGACCCAGTCGTCGGGGCGAACGTTGGCCACCAGCTCCTGGTTGAAGCGGTCGAACGGCTCGACCCTGCCTCGCCGATCAGGCGGCGCCATGCTCGCCATCGGCCGCCTCGCGCAAGGCGCGGCGCGCGGCCCGGGTCAGGACCGCCGTCACCAGGACGGTCGCCACCAGGCCGAGGCCGAGGATCACGTAGTACCCCGCGTCGCGCCGCACCGTTCCGCCGCCGGTGAGCCGGGCTACGTCGCCCGCGACCTTGCCGTAATACACGTAGAGCAGCGTGCCGGGCACCATGCCGGCCGAGGCCAGGAGATAGTCGGCAAAGCCCACCCGCGTCAGGCCGAGCGCGTAGTTGAGGAGATTGAATGGAACCAGCGGGGAGAGGCGGAGCAGGAACACGATCTTGCGGCCCTCCACGCCGACGGCGCGATCGATCGCGGCGAATCGCTCGTCGCCCGCCAACCGCCGTTCGACGAGGTCGCGCGCGAGATACCGCGCCACGAGAAACGCGAGCGACGCGCCCAGTGTCGCCGCCACGAGCACGAGGACGGTACCACGCGCAAGACCGAAGAGGGCGCCGGCCGCCAGGGTCAGGAGCGAGCCGGGGACGAAGGCAACGGTCGCGAGCGCGTAGCCGGCGACGAAGACGACCGGCCCCCAGGGGCCGAGCCCGTCCACCCAGGCGGAAAAAGCCGGCAGGAGCGCCGCGGCCCGGCGACCCGCGAGGGCCAACGTGACGAGCACCGCGAGAACGAGGAGCAGGCGGTGTTTCCGCATGAGCAATGAGTCACCCGGAGCAAGCGAAGGGGGCATGAGCCAACGCCTGCCCCCTTCACTGCGTTCAGGGTGACTCGGTTCCCGCCGACTCGGGTCCGGCCGGCCCAGCCCGGCTCTCCCGCTCGACCGCCTGCCCCGACGCGCTCCACTCGGCGAACCCGCCGCCGTACAGGTAGACGTCCTCGATCCCGCGCGCGCGCAGCAGCGAGGCTGCAATCGCCGCCCGCCCGCCGCTCTGGCACTGCACGATGAGCGGATGCGCCCGGGGCAGCTCGCCCAGCCGCTGCTCGAGCTCGCCGAGGGGCAGGTTCACCGCCCCCGGCAGGTGGCCGGCGGCCCATTCCGCGCGCGAGCGCACATCGAGCAGCGCGCCGCGCCGCGCCGCGATTGCCTCTGCGATCTGCCGTGCGTCCAGCGACCGGGTGGCCGCCAGGGGCCGGCCGGTGGCCTGCCATTGGCCGATCACGTCGGGCCCAGCCCAGCCCGCCACCCGGTCGAGGCCGATGCCCGCGAGGGCGCGCACCAGGTCGCCGACGCCGTTGGGGCGGTCGTCGGCGATGAGGTAGAAGTCGCGATCGTACGCCAGCAGCGAGCCGCACCAGGTGGCGAACGAGCGGTTGGCCGGAATATTGAGCGTCCCGGGAATCGCGCCCTCGGCAAATGCCCCCGCGGGCCGCGCGTCCACCACCGGCGCACCCGTGGCCAGGGCCTGGGCCAGCACCGCGACGTCGGCCGCGGGCGGGCGGGCGGCGTCGCCGCGGATCCGGGGCCCGTCCCGATTGATCCGTTTCATCTCGGCGAAGTAGCGCGGCGGATCGGGCTGGCCGGCCAGCACGGCTCGCACGAACTCGGCCTCGTCGCGCACGCCGAACGCCCAGTTGAACCGGCGCTCGTAGCCGAGTGTGGACTGCGGCACTGCGCCCAGCGACTTGCCGCAGGCCGAGCCGGCACCGTGCCCGGGCCAGATCTGGAGATAATCCGGCAGATCCGACAGCCGTTGGAGCGAGCGAAACAGCTGGCGCGCGCTGGTCTCCATCGTTCCGGCCATCCGGGCAGCGCGCTCGAGCAGGTCCGGGCGCCCGACGTCGCCGACGAACACGAAGTCGCCGGTGAGGAGGCCCATCGGCTCGGTCGCGGCCGCCCCGTCGGTCACCAGGAACATGAGATGCTCCGGCGTGTGCCCCGGCGTGTGCACGACGCGGATCGCGAGGCGGCCGACGCAGAACGTGCTGCCGTCACGGAGCAGCTCGGCCCCGGCGTCGCCGGCGTAGCGGTAGCGCCACTCGTCGCCGCCCGCGTCCGACAGCAGCAGCCGGGCGCCGGCGCGGTGGGCCAGCTCGCGCGCGCCCGAGACGAAGTCGGCGTGGATGTGGGTCTCGGTCACGTAAGTGATCCGGAGCCCCTCGGTCTCCGCCCCGCGCAGGTACGGCTCCAGGTGGCGGTTGGGGTCGACCACCAGCGCCTCGCCGGTGGCCTGACACCCGAGCAGGTAGCTGGCCTGCGCGAGCTGGTCGTCGTAGAAGCGTCGGAAGAACATGTCGGCTCAGGCGTCGGTGGTCAGGGTGAGGGGTCCCAGGGGAAGCCGGAGGCAGGCGCGCGCGCCGCGTTTGCCCTGGGGCCGCGGCTCGAGCACGACGGTCCCGCCGTGCGCCTCCGCGATCTGCCGGCTCAGCACCAGCCCGATCCCGGTGCCGTTCGCCTTGGTGGTGAAGAACGGGACGAAGAGATTGCCGGGGTCCGGCAGGCCCGGCCCGTCGTCATCCACCGTCACCTCGGCGACGCCGCTCAGCACCCGCCAGCCGACGGTAACGCCGCCCCCGCTCTCGAGCGCGGCATCGGCCGCGTTCCGCACCAGGTTGATCAGGAGCTGGTCGAGGTGGTCGCCGTCCGCGGTGAGCGTGACCGGGGGCCCGTTGGCCACTCGCACCTCGAGCCGCTGCTCGAGCGCGGCCACCCGCCACACCCACTCGTCGATCCGCACCGGCCCCATCTTCGGCTGCGGCAGCCGCGCCAGCTGCGCGTAGGCGGCCATGAACCGGGCCAGCGACTCGGAGCGTCCCTCGATCACCTGGAGACCCGAGCGCAGGTCCTGCTCCCAGTCGGCGGGGCGCGCCGGCCGCTCGGCGATGTTGCGAAGGCTCCCCGCGATGGACTTGATCGGCGCGAGCGAGTTGTTGATCTCGTGTCCGAGCACCCGAACGATCCGCTGCCACGCGGTGCGCTCCTCCGCGCGGAGCACCCGGCTCAGGTCGGACAGCACCAGCAGCCGGTGCTGCCGGCCGTCCTGCCGAAAAGTAGTGCCGCGCACCTCCCACCGCCCGGCACCACCCGGGAAGACGGCCTCGAGGGTGCGCGGCGTCTCGCCCTCGAGGCACGACGCCAGACCCAACGCGCCCGCGTCCATGCCGAGCAGCCGCTCGACCGGTTGGCCCAGCAGCCGCTCGCCACCGCGGTTGACCAGCCGGAGCCGCTGGCCGTGGTCGAAGGCGAACACGGCGACGTCGATCTCCTCGATGACGCGCCGGAGCAGCGCGGTGGCCTCGAGCGCGCGCAGCCGCTGGGCGCGGAGCGTCTCGCTGAGCATGTTCACTTCGAACAGCGCCAGGCCGAGCCCGTCGTCGGTGCTGGCGCCGCGGGCGCGGATGGAGTAATCGCCTTCGCGCAGCGCGGCCAGCAGGTTGGCGATGGTCTGGAGCGGCCGCAGCACGCGCTCGCGCACCAGTGCGGCGCCGACGAGCCAGGCGCCGACGACCAGCAGGGTGAGGGTGACCTGGACCCGAAGGGGGTGCTCGTGGCTCCAGAGCAGCCACTCCGCAACGACCACGGCCGGGAGCCCCGCCAGCAGCGCGGCGTTGAAGACCCGCGACTCATGACCGGCCGGCCGACGCCGCCGGTCAGAGCCCATGATGCTGGAGGCGGCGATAGAGGGCGCTGCGGCTGAGGCCCAGCGCTTTGGCCGCCTGACTCACGTTGCCGTCATGGCGCTCGAGCGCCTTGCGGATGAGAACGCGCTCGACCTCCTCGAGCGGAAGATCCTCGAGCCGGCTCGCCGGCCCACCCCCGCGGAGCCCCAGGTCCGCCAGCCGCACCAGCGGGCCGTGCGCCATCAGCACCGCCCGCTCGAGCGTGTGGTCGAGCTCGCGCACGTTGCCGGGCCATGCGTGGCCCTCGAGCGCCTGGACCGCCTCGGGCTCGAATCCACCGAGCGCCTTGCGGTACCGGGCGGCGTGGCGCCGCAGGAAGTGCTCCGCGAGGGGCCGGATGTCGTCCTGGCGCTCGCGCAGCGCCGGGAGGCGGATCTCGATCGTGTTGAGCCGGAACAGCAGGTCCTCGCGGAACCGGCCGCCGGCGACCTCGGCGGCAATATCGGCGTTGGTGGCGGACAGGATCCGCACGTCGATCTTCCGCGCGCGCGAGGCTCCCACCCGCTCGACCTCGCCGGTCTCGAGCACCCGGAGCAGCTTGGCCTGCTGCCGGGGCTCGAGGGTGCCGATCTCGTCCAGCAGCAGGGTGCCGCCCTCCGCCAGCTCGAACCGGCCGATGCGATCGGTGCGCGCGTCGGTGAACGCGCCCTTCACGTGGCCGAACATCTCGCTCTCGAACAGCCCCTCGGACAGCCCGCCGAGATTCACCGCCACGAGCGGCCGCGCCGCGCGCGGGGAGGCCGCGTGGATCCACTGGGCCACGACTTCCTTGCCGGTGCCGTGCTCGCCGGTGATGAGCACGTTGGCGTCCGACGGCGCCACCCGCTCGATGAGCTGGAGCACCGGCCGCATGGCCGCCGACTCGGCGATCAGCTCCGGCCGGCCATCGCGCCGGAGCAGCCGGTTCTCGCTCTCGAGCCGCCGGGTGCGGCGGAGCGCCCGGCCCAGCTCCACCTGAGTGCGCAGCGTGGTCAGCAGGCGCGCGTTGTCCCATGGCTTCTCGATGAAGTCGCGCGCCCCCCGCCGCATCGCCTCGACCGCCTTGTCCACGCTCCCCCACGCGGTCATCACCACCGTGGGCAGGGTGGCGTCGAGCGCCTGCAGCTCGCTCACTAGCTCGAGCCCTTCGCGCCCGGTCGTCGTGTCGCGGGCATAGTTGAGATCGAGCAGCACGGCGTCGAAGTCCGCGTGCTGTACCGCCGAGAGCACCGCCGCCGGAGACCCGGCCGTCTCGATGGAGTAGCCCTCGCCCTTGAGCAGCAGGCGCAACGCCTCGCGGACGTCGGGCTGATCGTCCGCGACGAGGATGTGGGGGGCGGGAGGCGTGTTGGGCAAGAGGCCTGGGCGGAAGGTTCGGGCGGTAATTTAACCGGGACGGGGCGGCGCGAGCCCGGAACGCCGGACCTGCGGTACAGCGGGCTCAGGCGGGAGTGCCGGACGGCGCGGTTCGCTAAGCACGGAGTCGAGGTCAGACGGGCTTGGGCAACCGGACCGCGCCGCCACCGATGCCCGCCACGAGCCTCAGCCTGTCCTCGAGCTCCCAGCCGGTTCGGGCTCGACGATCCACCCATCCCGGAGCTGAATCGTCCGGTTCCCGTACGACGCGTTCTTCTCCGAGTGCGTCACCTGCACGATCGTGGTCCCCTGCTGGTTGAGCCGGGTGAACAGCTCCATGATCTCCTCGCCCTGCGCGCTGTGCAGGTTGCCGGTCGGCTCGTCGGCCAGCAGCAGCTTGGGGTGCGCGATGACCGCCCGCGCCACGCCCACGAGCTGCTGCTGCCCACCGCTCAGCTGGCTCGGATACAGGTCCTTCTTCCCCACCATCTGGAACCGGTCCAGCGTCTCCGCGACGATGGCGGCGCGCTCCTTGGGCTTCACGTCGCGGTAGGACAGCGGGATCTCGAGGTTCTCGTAGACCGTGAGGTCGTCGAGCAGGTGGTACTTCTGGAACACGAAGCCGATGTAGCGCTTGTTGAGCTCGACCCGCTTCTTGGGAGGCAGCTCGTGCACGGCCTGGTCCAGGAGCCAGAATTCGCCGCTCCACGCGTTGTCCAGCAGGCCGAGGATGCTGAGCAGGGTGGACTTCCCCGCCCCGGACGGTCCCATGATGGTGACGAACTCACCCTCGCGGATCTCCAGGTCGATACGCCGGAGCACGTAGGTGCGGGTGGGGCCGGTCTGGTAGTAGCGGTCGAGGTTCGCGAGTCGAATCACGGGAGCTCCAGCCTGGGGGATGGATTGAGTCAGTCGGCCCGCAGCGCGGCCATGGCGTCGGTGTTGGCCGCGCGGCGCGCGGGCACCATGGCCACGGCCGTCACCAGCAGCGCCACGCCGGTAGCCACGAGACCGAGGACGACGGGATCGGTCGGTGTGACCTGATACAAGAACGCTCGCAGGGCCCGGCCGGCCGCCACGGCCCCGGCCAGCCCCAGTATCAGCCCGGGCGCCGCGAGCCGCAGGCTGTGGGCGATGACGCCCCGGACCACCTCTCCGCGCCGGGCACCCAGCGCCATCCGGACGGCGATCTCCCGCTCGCGCTGGCTCACGAGATAGGCCATGACGCCGTAGATGCCGACGGCCGCCAGCACCAGCGCCAGCGTGGCGAAGCCGCCGAAGATCGCGGTGCGGAGCCGCGCGGGCACGGTGGAGGCGGCCAGCGTCTGCTCCATGGTGCGGACGTCCGCCAGCGGGATCTCGGGATCCAGCCGGCGCAGGATGGCCCGGATCGGTGCCGCCAGCGCCAGCGGGTCGCCCGAGGTCCGGACGGCGAGCGACAGTGTCGGATCGCCCCACTGGGCGTGGGCCACGAACACCTGAGGAATCGCCGGCCGGCCCAGGTCCTGGCTCCGCACGTCGGCCACGACGCCGACGACCTCGATCCAGTGCTTCTGGCCGGCCTCAAACGTGAGCCGGGCACCGACGGGGTCCTGTCCCGGCCAGAACCTGCGGGCCATGGTCTCGTTGATGACCATCACATCGGGCGACCCGCCGTCATCGCGCGCGTCGAGCAGTCGCCCGCGTACCAGACGGATCCTGAGCGCCTGGAAGTAGTCCGGCGTGGTGGACACCCAGTCGGCGATGGGCCACTCCTGCACCGGCGAGGCGGGGCGGCCCTGAATGGCGAAGCCGTAGCTCCCGCCGCCGGACGTGAACGGCACCGGTTCGGCGGCGCCCGCTGCCGTTACACCGGGGAGCGCGCCCACCGCGCGAAGAAATTCCTGGTAGAACGCGATCACCCGCTTGGGCTCGGTGTAGCCCGCGGCCGGCAGCGCCACGCGGGCGGTCAGCACCCCCTCGGCATCGAAGCCGGGATCCACCGCCTGGAGCCGGAGCAGGCTCCGCACCAGGAGCGACCCGCCGATGCCGAGCAGGAGAGCGAGGGCGATCTCGCCCGCGACCAGCACGCGTCCCATCGGGCGGAGTCGTGAGGTGGTCGTGGCGCCGCGGAGCATGTCGCTGAGGCCGGCCCGCGTAATCCGGAGCGCGGGCGCGAGCCCGAAGAGGAGGGCGGTGGCCACGGTGGTCGCCAGCGCGAACACCACCACCCGCCAGTCCACCCCGGCCTGCGCCGGGGATCCGGACGGGTCGGTCCACGCGGCGCGCCAGAGGTCGACCCCCCAGACGGCGCCGAGTACTCCCAGCGCGCCACCGACGCCGGCGAGCACCAGGTTCTCGGTCAGCAGCTGCCGGACGAGACGACCGGTGCCCGCGCCGACGGCGCGTCGGAGCGCCATCTCCCGCTGCCGGCCGGCGGCGCGCGCGAGCAACATGTTGGCGAGGTTGACCGCAGCCACCAGCAGGAGCACCGCCGCCGAGCCGAACAGCAGGAGCAGCGTCGGGCGAAGGTCACCCGCCAGCGCGTGCTGGAACGACTCCAGCCGCACGGTCCAGCCCTGGTTGTCGCGCGGGTACTCGGCGGCGAGCGAGGCCGCGATCGTCGCCATCTGGTCCTGTGCCTGTGCCTGGGTGGCGCCGCTCCGGAGGCGGCCCAGCGCGGTGTAGCCCTGCAGGC
>JBOHSB010000263.1:0-2297 GCA_050733015.1 Gemmatimonadales bacterium | reverse complement strand
ATGGAACACCGCGGTCGGGTTGACTGCCGGGCCGCCGGCCACCGACTGGGCCAGGTGGGTCAGCCCGATCAGCACCAGCAGCGCGAACGGCACCGCCGCGAGGAGCGCGTCGAAGGTCAGCGCGCTGGCCAGGAACGGAATGTTGTTTTCGTCGGCGGCCTGCAGCGTACGGCGGAGAAAGCCGGCGGGCGTCCGGTGCCACCCGCCGGGCCGGACCCGCTTCAGGCGAGCGGCTCCTCGAGGTCGCCGGCCGCGCGCCGCCGCGCGCGCGATTCGGCCAGGCGGCGCTCGAGCTCGTCGCGTGCCGAGCCGCCCGCGTCGCGCGCCCCGGCCCGAGAGCGGAGGGGCGGCGCCTCACCCAGCTCGTCGAAGTCGTCGTCGTCATCGTCGGTGAGGTCCTGCAGCGCCTCCCGCCCGCTGGAGAACTGCTGCGCCAGCTCGTCCAGCTTCTCCTCGGTGACCGCGCGCAGCTTCCAGAGCTTGCGCTGCAACACCCGGCGGGTCTCCTCGCCGGTGCGGGGCGCGTAGAGCAGCGCCAGACCCGCCCCGAGCACCGCGCCCCAGAACAGCCACTTGGCGGAGGCATCGCCCCCGCGCTCGACGTACACCACCTCGCGACCTTGCTTGCGACGTGCCATCCGCTCCTCCTATTCCCCGGCGTCCGGATCGTCCTCGGCCGCGACCAGCGCGGGCTTGAGCGCCGCGTGATGCTGCATCGGTGCCTGGACGAAGCGATTGATGTCCTTCTCGGTACCGTTGACGTTGAGCTGCTCAAACAGGAAGGCGAAGGTGCGCTCCAGATCGGCGGCGATCGCCGAGCGGACGTCCTCGTCCAGCGACCAGACGTCGCGCTTGAACGGCCCGATCGCCTTCTTCCGGGCCTTGTAGTAGAACTGCTCCGCGGTATCCCCGCTCTTCCGCTCCCCGGCGGCGTTCTCCTCGAGCCAGGGCCGCACCCGGTCCCGCAGGGCGGTGGGCAGCTTGGGGTGATCGAAGACGATGTTCTGGAAGTTGGTGGCGAGGTGAATCTCGGCGGTCTCGATGCGGGGGAAGTTGCCGAAGGCGTTCGAGGGCAGCGTGCTGGCGCCGTGCTGCACGGCGCCGGCCAGGCCGTAGTCCTCGCGGGCCGCCTTGGACAGGGCCGCGAGCGCCTGCAGGTCGAGCTTGACGTCGGCGATCGAGCCGTCAGGCAGCACCACGCCCCCATGGGAGGTGCCCGTCTGCACCGAGATCTTGCTGATGCCGGCCAGGGAGCCGCCGAGCGCCGCCAGCGTGCGAGTGTAGCCCCGCATGAACGCGTGCAGTTCCTCGACCGTGCTGTTCTTCATGCCGACTTCGCCGATCTCCGCGCCCACGGACACGGTCACGCCCTCGGGCTCCTGCCCCCGGATCAAAGCGGTGATCTCCGCCGCGCGCTCGAAGTTGAGCCGCTGCTGGGCGTCCAGACCTTCCTGCGACAGATCCACGAGCGTCGAGGTATCGACGTCGATGTTGTAGAAGCCGGCGCCGATCTCCTCGGCGATGAGCTTCTTCACCTCGCCGACCTCGCCCTCCGGATCGGCCTGGTACTTCTTGTGGTTGACCTGGCAGTGATCGCCCTGGATGAAGAGCGGGAGGGTGTACCCCTCGCGAAGCGCGGCGCCGATCATCACGGCGACGTATTCGGCGGGACGCTGCTCGGTATAGGCGATCTCGGACCGGGCGATCTCCAGCAGAATCGCCCCGGCCTTGCCGGCACGCGCCGCGCGGAAGATGGCTCGCGCGGTATCGTAGGCCATCATGCGCACGTTGATGGCCGGGACCGTGAAGCCGCTCACATCGCCCCGGCCGCGCGCCTCGTAGAGACCCTGGATGGACGCGGGCCGCGCGCCGGTCACCTGCCCCAGCTCCCACAGCAGCCAGCGCGCCGCCTCTTTGGCGTCGCCCGCGCCGAAGACGGCCTGCCACACGAGCCGATCCGTGGCGGGGCCGCGGAGCCGCGCCGGGTCACGGACCGTGACCCCGCCGGGCACCTGCGCCACCGCGCCGTCGTACAGCTGGATCGCCCGTTGGGTCTCGTCGGCCATGTCTCGACCACCTCGTCAGTTCAGGGATTCCGCACGTCCGTAAAGGTAGGCCGGGAGCGGGAGAGCGTCAAACAAAATCCGCGCTCATACCTCGTCCCGATCCTCGGCCCGCGCCGGCTGCGCGTGGGCCTCGAAGCCCGGCCGTCCCATCGCCGCGTAGGTCAGCTGCTTCCCCAGCTCCACGCCCGGCTGATCGAACGGATCGACCCCGTAGAGGACGCCGGCGTAGCC
>JBOHSB010000262.1:0-10131 GCA_050733015.1 Gemmatimonadales bacterium | reverse complement strand
GATGGCCGGACCGTCACTGCGTTCTTTTGTGGCGGTCCGGCCATCCCTGCGTTCACCCGGGACCAATGCTCTGCCTGGCGAGCTACCAGATCACCCGGACCTTGTACGTCAACGTCGCCTCGCCGTTGGCGGGCACCTTTACGCGAAAGCGCGTAATCGTGGACGACACCTTCTCGGCCGGCACGCTGCTGTGAAGCACGCTCCACTCGCCACTCCGCTCTTCCTGGACGTCCACCGTCACCGCGGTGTCGGTCGCATTCCGGAGGGTCACCCGATAGTCGGCGGTGGCCTGGGTGTGCCAGCCTGCCCGGGTACTGTCGCGCCGGGTCACGTAGGTCGTCTGGACCCGCCGCGCGGTCAGGTCGAAGGCCTGGCCGGCCGAGAGGCGGACGTCCTCGCCCGCCGGCGTGTGATCCATCGAGGCTTCACCCACGAGCTGGGCCCGGCCGGCGCCGTCGGGCTGGAACAGCCGCACCACGCCGCCGGGGAGCGGCCGGTCGCCGACGTCGGTCTTTCGCGGACGCTTGAGGGTGTAGACCACCTCGACCGGCACGTCGGTCTCGTCGCCCTGCTGCGGCAGCATTCCCCACCACGGCACTTGGCCGTGCACCACGTAGGCCCGCTCGTACTTGACCTGGGCCGGCTCGAATAGCGCGATGGTACTGGTGAGTCCCGGAAGCAGCGTCGTCCGCCCCGGCAGCGAGTAGAGGTGGAACTCACCCACGCGCTGCTCGCTCGCCACCTCGCGCTTGTCGTACGCCGCGTTCATCGCGACCCGGGCCTCCATCAACGGCACCGGCGCGCCCGGCTGGTCCGCGCGGCCCACCGCGCCGGCGAGGAGCTGCAGGTCGGCGTCCTCGGCCCGGAGTGTCTGGCTTTCCACCACGGCACTGCCGGTCACCCGCGCCTGACTCGCGCCGAGCACAACCTGGTAGCTGGCCCTCCACGCGGCGCCGGCCGTGAAGTAGCCCAGCCGCAGCTTGTCCTGGGCCCGCTCGCTCTCGAGCCGGAGCGTAGCGGTGGGGTCGGCCACCACGACGTCTCCGGGATACAGGGCGGCGCCCGGCATGGCGAAGCTCACCCGTCCGTCCGGCAGCTGCAGCCGAAGCGGGTCCACGCCGAGGACCAGCGCGCTGATCGTGTCCTTCGACTCAGGAAGGCGGAACACGATCCGGCGGCCGAGAGAGCGGCGCAGGACGCTGCCCTCGTCCACGGCCCCGTCGTAGCTGAGGCCGGCGATGGTGACGCTCGAGTCGAGCGAGAACAGCGACGCGGGATCGAGCGCCCCGAGCGCGACGCGCTGGGTGCTCGCGCCCTTGGGCACCGCGACCGGGACGATGCGGCGCACCAGCACGCGGCCGTCGTTGTAGATCGTGAGGGAGGTCTGGGCCGCGAGCGACGGCGACAGCGCCGAGGCGAGCAGCAGGAGGTGGCCGGCCACGCGGGCGGTGGTCATTTGGGGAGAAACTCCATGGCGGCGCGGCTCGCGACCCGCCGCACGATGATGTAGGTGGCGAGCACCGCGATGGCCCCGTAGAGCCGAGAGGTGGGATCGCCCGGGAGTCGGATCGCGACGTACGCAGCCATCAGCGCCGTCGCCGCGAGGGAGATGCGGTGGGCCAGGCGGGTTGCACGCCGGTGCCGCTCCGCGCGGCAATCGGGGCAGAGCGCCCCCCACGGAAGCCCCGCCACGCGCCGCTCGCATTTCGCGCAGGGGACTTCAGGCAACCCGCCGGGCAACCGCACGCCCGAATTCCTCCGTGGAGGCGGTGCCGCCCAGGTCGCGGGTGCGGATGTTGTCGCGCACGATGGTATCGGACACCGCCTGGCGGATCCGGTGGCCCCGGTCGAGCTCGCCGATGTGATCGAGCATCATCGCGGCGGCGAGCATCTGGGCCGACGGGTTGGCGATTCCCTTCCCCGCGATGTCGGGCGCGCTCCCGTGCACCGCCTCGAAGATCGCCGCCTTGGTGCCGATGTTCGCGCCGGGGGCCAGCCCCAGGCCGCCGACCAGGCCGGAGACTTCGTCGCTCAGGATATCGCCGAACATGTTGGTGGTGACCATGACATCGAACTGCTCGGGACGCATGACCAGCTGCATGGCGGTGTTGTCCACGATCATGTCGTTGGACTCGACCCGCCCCTCATACTCCTTCGCCACCGCCCGCCCCACCTCTAGGAACAGCCCGCTCACCATCTTGAGGATGTTGGCCTTGTGGACGATGGTCACCTTCTTCCGCCGCTGCTGCACCGCGTACTCGAACGCGTAGCGCACGATCCGCTCGCATCCCGCGCGGGTGACGATGGCCATGGACTCGGCCACGGCCCGCGGGTCGTCGCCGATCTGCACGAAGTGCTCCACGCCGATGTACAGGCCTTCGAGATTTTCGCGCACCAGCACGATGTCCACGTTCTCGAACCGGCCGCCCGGCACGATGGTGCGCGCCGGCCGCACGTTGGCGAACAGCTCGAATTCCTTGCGGAGCCCGACGTTCACCGAGCGGAACCCGGTGCCCACCGGTGTCGTGAGCGGGCCCTTCAATGCCAAGTGGTTCTTGCGAATGCTTTCGACCGTGGCGTCCGGCAGTGGCGTGCCGGTGGCCTCCACCGCCGCCATGCCGGCGAGCTCCTCGTCCCAGTTGAACTTGAGGCCGGTAGCCCCGAGCACCCGCACCGTCTGCTCGGTGATTTCCGGTCCGATCCCGTCGCCCGGAATGAGGGTCGCGTCGTACGTCATTGATCCTGGGGAAGCACCGCGGCAAGCGCGCTCGCGAGCGCGGCGGATGGCGTGGCGCCGGTGGCCGTGGGAAGGCTGCGCCACAGGATGCGGCCCGAGCGGGCGTCGGCCGCCACCAGCGACAGCTCCGCCCGCACCTGGCCGTCGGGATCCTTGCCAAATCCGAGCGCCGCCGGCACGAACACGATCCGACCATTGACCAGCGCCGTCAGGTTCCGGAGCGACGCCTGCAGCTGGTCGGGCAGCTCCTTGAGCTTCGGCGAGCGGAGCATGGCCTGGCCCATCTCGTCCGGATCGTCCACCAGTCCAGCCGCGCGGCGCGCCAGCTTCCGGAGCCGGGGCGGCAGGACCCACTTGACCTCGGGCGCCCGCTCGGTGAGCGCCCGGCCGATAGCCGAATCGGCCCAGGTGAGGGTGGCGCGGTGGTCGCGGTAGCTGGCGAAGAGCGTATCGGAGTCGAAGGCGGGATCGATCGAGACCAGCGTGATGGGCAGCACCGGGACGTCCTGGCCACCGAGCGAATGGATCGGCACCGGCGCGGGAGGCACGGCCTGTCCGGCGAGCGGCACGGCCAGCAGGAGCGCGAGAACGGTTGTGACGATGGGAGTGCGGGGCACGGCGGGAAAGTAATCGGGCGGGGGGGTGGGAAAAAGACGCGTGCTTCATCCCGAGCGGAGCGAGGGACCTTGCCTGCGGATGTCCGGGAACCAGTCAGCGGCGACAATCGAGCCAGCTCGCGTTCATCTTCTCAATCAACTCGACCTTCTTGATGCGCCGCCAACCCTTGAATTCGCGTTCCGGGCGATAGCCGCCTGAATACTGCGATGGGGCTCGTAATAGACCAGCTGACTAACCCGGTACTGAAGAGTGAACCCCGGAAACAGACCGGCCTTGTGCTGGAAGACACAGCGGTGAAGATCGGAAGTCGAGCCCGTATACAAGACACGTATCCTACTCCAACGATAACCCCCCGTCCACCACGATCGTCTGCCCGGTGATGTGGCGGGCCGACTCCGAGCACAGGAACGAGATCACGTGCGCCACGTCGTCCGGATCGGCCACCCGGCCGAGCACCGAGCTCTTCTGCGCCCGCTCGATGACCTCGGCCGGCAGCATGCCCATCCGCTCGGTCCTGATGAACCCGGGCGCGACCGCGTTCACGTTCACGTTGGCCGGACCCAGCTCCACCGCCGCGGCCCGGGTGAGGCCCAGCAGGGCCGCCTTGCTGGCGGCGTAGTTCGCCACCCCGAAGCCCGGCCGCTCGGCCTGGTGCGCGCTCACGCTCACGATCTTCCCGAAGTGCTGCGCCCGGAAGATGGGCGCGACCGCGCGGATGCAGTTGAACGCACCGGTGACGTTGGTCTCCAGCACCTCGTTCCAGGCGTTCTCGCTCAGCCGCCAGAGCGCGCCGTCGCTCGCGATGCCCGCGTTGTTGATCAGGAAGTGAACGCCACCCAAGCGCTGCCTGGCCTCGGCCACGAACCGCTCGACCGCGTCCCGGTCGCGGACGTCGCACTTGACCGCGAGCACGCCGGACCCCATCGCCGTGAGCGCGGCCTCGGTGAGCAGGGCCTGCTCACTCACGTCCCGGCCCGGCATGTTGACGAAGCAGAACGCGACGTGGCAGCCCAGCTTGCCGAACTCGATGGCGATGTGCCGCCCAAGGCCGGTAGCGCCCCCGGTGACGATCGCGACCTTGCCGCGCCACCCCCGGGTCACCGGCTGCGGCTGGGGCTCTTCGAGCGCGGCTCCGCTTCCCTCCGGGCTCTCGTACTCCCACGAGGGCCGGTGGCCGAAGCCGAAGGATGGCAATGGCATGGGCTTCGAAGGTACGGCTCGCCCGGAGTGACGGCAAGGCAGTCGGATCCCCTGGTCCGGAGGAAGGCCAGGCTGTTTATTGACCTATGCTTCGAAAACTCCCGTGGGTCCTCGTCGCCCTGGGGGGCGCCGTTGGATGGGGGACGCTCGCCCTCCATCGGGGCGAGACCATCAGCGCCGCCTGGCTCGTGCTCGCCGCCGTCTCCACCTACCTCATCGCCTTCCGGTTCTACAGCCGCTTCCTGGCCGACCGCGTCTTCGGCCTCAACGACCGGCGCGCCACACCCGCCGAGCGGCTGGCGAACGGCCGGGACTACGTGCCGACCTCGCGCTGGGTCCTGTTCGGGCACCACTTCGCGGCCATCGCGGGCCCCGGCCCGCTGGTAGGCCCGGTCCTGGCCGCCCAGTTCGGGTACCTGCCCGGCACCATCTGGATCGTGATCGGCGTCGTCTTCGCGGGCGCCGTCCAGGACTTCATCATTCTGTTCGCGTCCATGCGGCGCGACGGGAAGTCGCTCGGCCAGATGGCGAAGGAGGAGACGGGGGCCGCGACCGGTGTGCTCACCATGGTGGCCGTGCTCGCGATCATGGTGATTCTGCTGGCGGTGCTCGCCCTCGTGGTAGTGAACGCGCTCAAGGACAGTCCATGGGGGGTGTTCACCATCGCCTGCACCATGCCGATCGCGGTGCTGATGGGCTTCTGGATGAAGGCCTGGCGTCCGGGCCGCACGCTCGAGGCCACGGCGGTCGGAGTCGCGCTGCTGCTGCTCGCGTTGGTCGCCGGACGCTACGTGGCGGCGTCGCCGACGCTGGCACCGCTCTTCACCTGGTCCGGGCTCACGATCGCGTACGCGGTCATGGCCTACGGCTTCGTGGCGAGCGTGCTGCCGGTCTGGATGCTGCTCTGCCCTCGCGATTACCTCTCGACCTTCATGAAGATCGGCACCATCCTCCTGCTCGCCCTCGGCATCCTGCTGGTCCTGCCGCCGCTCCGGTTGCCCGCGCTGACGCCGTTCATCGACGGGACCGGGCCTGTCTTCGCAGGCAAGCTGTTCCCTTTCGCGTTCATCACCATCGCGTGCGGCGCCATCAGCGGCTTCCACGCGCTGGTCGCGTCGGGCACGACGCCCAAGATGCTCATGCGCGAGAACGACGCGCGCCTGATCGGCTACGGCGGCATGCTGATGGAGTCGTTCGTGGCGGTGATGGCGCTGTGCGCCGCGGCGCTGCTCGACCCCGGGATCTATTTCGCCATCAACGCCCCGCTGGTCGCGCTGGGCGGCACTGCCCAGTCGGCGGCGGCGGTCATTCGCGGCTGGGGCTTCACTGTGTCTCCCGAACAGATCACCGCGCTCGCCGCCGAGGTTGGTGAGAAGACGCTGCTCGGCCGCACCGGCGGCGCGCCGTCGCTCGCCGTGGGGATGGCCCACATCCTGAGCGGCGCGTTCGGCCGCGGGCTCATGGCGCTGTGGTACCACTTCGCCATCATGTTCGAGGCGCTGTTCATCCTGACGACCCTCGACACCGGCACCCGCGTGGGCCGGTTCATGGTGCAGGAACTGGCGGGGCACGTCTGGGCGCCACTGGGCCGGACCTCCTGGTATCCGAGCACGGTGGCTACTTCGGCGCTGATCGTGGCGGCCTGGGGCTGGTTTCTGGTGCAGGGCGTGAGCGACCCCCTCGGGGGGATCAACTCGCTCTGGCCGCTGTTCGGCATCAGCAACCAGTTGCTCGCGGCGGTGGCGCTGTGCGTGGGCACGACGATTCTCATCAAGGGCGCCAAGGCCCGCTACGCGTGGATCACGCTGGGGCCGCTGGCCTGGGTGTTGGCCGTGACGCTGACCGCCGGGTGGCAGAAGGTATTCGCCGCGGACCCGCGGCTGGGCTTCCTCGCGCACGCGGCGCGCACGGCCGACCAGGTGGCGGGCGGGTCGCTCGAGGCGGCGCGCGGGGGCCGGCTCATCTTCAACGACCGCCTCGATGCCGTCGTGGCGCTCGCGTTCATGATCGTCACCGTGCTGGTGGTGGCGGCTTCCGCGCGCGAGTGGCTGCTGGTGCTCACGCGCCGGCGGCCGGCGGCCGCCAACGAATCACCGTTCGTGGAGACGGCGTATGTGGGCTAGGGTCGAGACGGCGCTCCGCGTGATCCGGCGCATCTCTGGCATGCCCGACTACGTGGCGTACGTCGAGCACGCGAAGCGCTGCCATCCCGAGCGGGCGGTGGCGAGCGAGCGGGAGTTCTACGAGGAGTATCTGCGCGCGAAGTACGAGGGCGGCCACCCGACCCGCTGCTGCTGAGCCCGTCGAGCGAGCCAGGGCCCGCTACCGGCTCGCGCTGGGCTCTCTGGCCGGCAATTCCTTGATCCACTCCGTCAGCCATTTTCCCGTCCGGCTGATCACCGACGAGCTGTCGCTGCCGAGAAAGTCGAGGTCGGCGTGGCGCAGGCTGGGGGCGTCGTATACCCCTTTCTCGCGGGCGGCGGCCCGGGCGTCGAGCAGGGCCTGCATGCTCTCCCGGGTACCGATCCACAAGAGCCCGTCCGAGGCGCGGATGGCGTAGCGCTTGGGCAGGCCGAAGCTGTCGGGCGCCGCATAGACCCGGGCGAGGAGGGGAATGAGCGTCGGATCGGTAGAGTAGGAGATCAGGGTCAGGTAGCGCACCCTGAACTCCTCGTTGTCCGCGGAGCGGAAGCGCGCCCAGAGCGAGTCCTTCGCACCCGCCCCGAGCCGGCCCAGCACCCACGCGTCACCGTGATCGTACTCCTTCGACTTGAGGCGGCCGAGGATGTCGGCCAGGACGGCGGAGTCGCCCTCGACCGCACGGCGGCGCTCGAGGACGATGGCCTGGAGCGAGGGCGTGATATCGTCGGCGGTGAGGCCCGGGTTCCGTGGGAACGGCGGACCTTCGGCCTGCTCGACCGTCGCGCGCAGGCGGCGGGCGCTGTCGGCGTAGGCCGCGCTCTGGAGCTCGGCGAGATGGGTGAGCGCGATGAGGCCGGTGTTCCAATCGCCGTTGCCGTCGAGCGCGGTGCGCGCGATGCGCCACAGGCGGGCCGGGCTTCGGATGCGGTAAACACGCAGCACGGTGTCGGCCCGCGGGGTGCCGAGGCGGAGCCCATCGTGCAGGTCCGAGTAAGTGGCGAGTTCCGGCACCCCAACCCTGACCTGGACCTGCGCGTCCGCCACGCCCGCCCGCAAGAGCGCCGCGAGGCCGATGGCGGCCGTGACACCGAGCCCGATCCTCATGCCGACTGGGTCTCCCTAATTCGAGGTGATGCCCCGAGCCATACGACGACCGCCGCCGCCATCCCCACCGCGCTGGCGGCCAGCGCCGCCGGCCCGCTGGCCGATTGATAGATCCATCCGAAGATGAGGCCCGCCGGCAGGGCAGTCGCACCGGTCAACGCATGATACACGCCGAAGCCGCGCCCGGTCCGTACCGGGGACAACCGGGCCACCATCGCCCGCTCGGCCGACTCGGTAAACCCGGCGACGAATCCGAGCGCCAGAAACGTGACCACTGCCGCGGACGGGGTGCGGGCCATGCCGAGGCCGGCGGCGACCGCCGCGAACACCAGCCCGCCGGCCGCCACGGTCGCGCGCGGTCCGAGGTGATCGGCCAGCCAGCCGCCGGGGTAGGAGGTCGCGCTCCGCACCACGTGGAGACCGGCCCAAACCAGCGGCACGAGGGCCACCGCCACCCCGGTGTCCTGCAGCCGGAGCAGCAGGAGGGCCTCCGGCAGTCGGAAGAAGGTGAGCCCGGTGAGCGCCAGGAGCGGCACCCAGAAGACCCGCCCTCCGGCGTCGGACGGGGCGGCGGCCGCGGCCGGCAACGCGACCGGCTCCGGTGTCCGCACCGCTCGGAGCACCACGGCCAGCAGCACGAACGCGAGGAGACCCGGCACCACGCTCCATCCGATCACCCGCCGGACGTCGAACCCCCGCGTCAGGAAGTACCAGGCCGCCAGTGAGCCGAGCACCGCGCCGAAGTGGTCGGCACCGCGGTGGAAGCCGAAGGCGCGTCCCCGGAGCGGCGGCGGCGTGACTCCGGCGATCAGGGCGTCGCGTGGGGGCGTCCGGATGCCCTTGCCGACCCGGTCGATGACCCGGAAGCCCACCACCTGCCAGGCGGCGCTCGAGACCGCGATCAGCGGCCGCACCAGCACAGCGGTGAGATAGCCGATCAGGATGAGCGGCCCCCGCCAGCGGGGCCGGTCGGCCAGGCGGCCGCTCACCACCTTGAGCACCGCGGAGGTCAGGTCCGCCGCGCCGTCGAGCAGGCCCAGGAGCGCGGCGCCGCCACCGAGCGTGCCGGTGACGAACGCCGGCAGCAGGGGGTACACCATCTCGCTGGCGAAGTCGTTGAACAGCGAGACGAGCGACAGGCCTTTGACGGCCGGCGGGAGCCGTGTCGCCTGGGGCGGGGCTGGGACAGTCACCGGGACCGGGGACACGGCATCGCTGGAAGGTAGCATGTATGTTCCCTCGCCATGATCGCCGACCCCGTCCGGTTTCACGAGTCGAATCTCTGGTCGACCCCCATCCGCGACCTCGACCTGACGATCGCCGGGACCCGCCTGGAGCCCATCCTGGACGAGTTTCGCGGCGAGCTCCGCGCGGCCGGCCTCACCCGGGTGCGGCCGCGGTTCTACCTCTCGACCGAGTGGGGCGTGCCGTTCGAGACGGTTGCCATCGCCATCCCGTTCTATCTGGCCCGGCCGGACCTCACCGCCCTTCACGCCGAGCGGGTGGGACACGTCGAGGGATTCGACCGGGCCGACATCCTGCGCTACCTGCGTCACGAGATGGGGCACGCGGTCAACTACGCCTACCGGCTGTACGACGAGGAGGAGTGGGTCAAGCAGTTCGGCTCGATCACCCAGCCATATGGCGAGGAGTACCGGCCCGAGCCGTTCAGCCGGCGCTACGTGCGTCATCTCCCGGGCTGGTATGCCCAGAAACACCCGGACGAGGACTGGTCGGAGACCTTTGCGGTGTGGATAACACCTGGACTCGACTGGCGGAAGGAGTACGGCGGCTGGCCGGTGGCCGCGGCGAAGCTAGCGTACACGGAGCGCACCATGGCGGCGATCCGCGAGCGTGAACCGGCAGTCACCGCCGCCGACCTGGACGAAGACGTCGGCGACATCGAGTACTCGCTGGGTCATTACTACCGCGACGACCCCGACGCGAGGGGCGACATGCCGCCGGGGCTCGACGGCGCGCTGCTGGCCATCTTCGAGGATCTGCAGCCGGAGGGCGGGTTGTCCCTCGACGAGCCGCTCGCCCCGGCCGACGCCTTGATCCGGCGACTCGAGCCCGAGCTCATGGCCAACGTGTTCCGGTGGACCGGGCATTTCCCCGAGCGGACCCGGGTGCTGGTGCGGTTCCTCGCCGAGCGGGCCGGCCATCTGGAGCAAGGTTACTCGCGGACGCGGGAGACGACGGCCATCGTCGCGCTCACGACGCTGGTGACCGGGCTGGCGATGAACTACGTGCAGCGGGGGTCGTACCTGCCGTAGGCTTGTCCTGCCGAGGGACGCGAGAGAAGCGGGTGGGCCGAGCCGTCACAAAGG
>JBOHSB010000261.1:0-3318 GCA_050733015.1 Gemmatimonadales bacterium | reverse complement strand
GAGAACATCGGCGCGCGACGGCTGCACACCGTGATGTCGGCGTTGATGGAGGAGGTCCTGTTCGCGCTGCCCGATTGGCCCGAAAAGCGGATCGTTTACGACGCCGCGGCGGTGCGCGAGCGGCTGGCTAAGATCGTGAACGACGATGACTTGCGGCGCTATATCCTGTAGGCTCCTGCGCCCAGAATTACCCGCTGGCGCACCGCACTGGCCAGCCTCGGTCCCGAGGCGTATAGTAGGGTCACCTCGGCAGGACTGAGTCGGTCGGCCACGGCCCTGCTCCTGCCGGCACTTCACCGACAATTCGCGATCGGGCGCCAGCGTTCGGCTGGCTACCTCCCTCGGGCCGGCCCGCCGTATGGCCGGGCGTACATGGACACCGCCCTGATGGATCCCGTCGAACGGCTGCGGACCGCGCTGGCGGACCGCTACGAGATCGATCGCGAGATCGGTCGCGGCGGTATGGCGTCTGTCTACCAGGCACGTGACCGGCAGTACGGGCGCCTGGTCGCCATCAGGGTCTTGCGGACCGAGTTGGCCGTCTCCGTCGGGGCCGACCGATTCCTCCGCGAAATCCGGATCGCCGCCGGCCTGCAGCACCCGAACATTCTCCCTCTGCACGACTCCGGCTCCGCCGACGGCGCTCTCTCCTACGTCATGCCGCTGGTCGAGGGCGAGACACTGCGGCAGCGCATTCGGCGCGAAAAGCAGCTGCCGACGGCTTCATCCTCTCGTTGCAGTTCGCGGAAAATTCACGGTGGGGAGTCGACCCTGGGTCGGTCTCCCTTCCATAGACCAGCGGCGCGGCACGCCGCCGGCCAGGGCGCCCCATGGGTTCCGCCGTAATGGACCAGGTGGACCGGCTGCGGGCCGCGCTTGCGGACCGCTATGACGTCGATCGGGAGATCGGTCATGGAGGCATGGCGTGCGTGTACTTGGCGCACGACCGGCAGCACGATCGTGACGTGGCCCTGAAGGTCCTCCGCCCCGAGTTGGCCGCAGCGCTGGGCATCGAGCGGTTCCTGCGCGAGATCCACATCGAGGCCCGTCTCCAACACCCGCACATCCTGCCGCTGTACGACTCCGGGGCCGCCGATGGACTGCTGTACTACATCATGCCCTACGTCGAGGGCGAGACCCTTCGGGATCGGATCAGGCGAGAAAGGCAGTTGCCGATCGGTGAGGCGGTCCGGATCGCCATGGAGGTCGCCGAGGCGCTGGACTACGCCCACAAGCACGACGTGGTGCATCGCGACATCAAGCCCGCCAACATCATCTTCTCCGGCGGACAGGCCGTGGTCGCAGACTTCGGCATCGCGCGGGCGATCTCGGTCGCGGACGAGCAGACGCTGACCGCGAGCGGGCTCGCGGTTGGTACGCCGGAATACATGAGCCCGGAGCAGGGTACCGGCGACACCAACGTCGATGGACGGTCCGATCTCTACGCGCTGGGCTGCGTCCTCTACGAGATGCTCGGTGGGGAGCCGCCGTTCACCGGACGGACGGCCCAGAACATCCTGGCGCGGCATCGGTACGACCCGCCACCGCCGCTGAGAGTTGTGCGGCCGACGTTGCCGGCGGAGCTGGAGGAGGTGGTGGAGACCGCTCTCGCGAAGGTGCCGGCCGACCGGTTCGCCGGTGCCGCCGAGTTCGCCGCGGCCCTGGCCCGGGCGGTCGCCGCACCGCCACCTCCCCGCGCCATCCGCACGATCAAGTGGCGGCGCATGCTCCTCCTGGGAGGGCTCGCCATCGGAGGGGTGGCCCTCTGGCGCCTGCGTCCCGATGCCGAACCGCTGGATCCGAATCGGGTCGTCGTCTTCCCCCTTCAGGGTGCGGTATCGGCCCCCCGGGACGACGCGAGCCTGGCCCTCGTCGCGTCCCTCAACACCACCTCCTCGCTCATCGGCATCGACGGGGGGAGGCTCGCTCCTCTAGGCGCGGACCGGTCGGCGGCCGCAATGCGGCGGCGCGTTCGGAGCGAGAATGCGGCGTTCTACTTGGAAGGGACGCTGCTCCGCGCCGACTCCCTTCGGCTTCTGCTCGATCTCCACGACCTCCGGAACGGGTCGGTGGCTCACCGGGTGGTGACTTTCCCGGCCGGTGCCGACGGGTGGGCCGTGGGGGTGCGGGCCGCCATCGAAATGCTCCCCGTGCTGATCCAGTCCGGCCGGTCAGCCGAGCTTCCGTCGCTCACCGGCCGCTCGCCGGCGGCGATGGCGGAGTACTTCCTCGGTGAGCGCGCGTACCGCCGGGCGGCGTTCGGAGACGCGCTGGAGCACTTTCAGCGGGCGGTCGCCCTCGACTCGGGTTTCGCCCTTGCGGCGCTCCGCGGTACCCAGGCGGCGAGCTGGCACCGTCGCCCGGAGGAGGCCGAAGCGCTGGTTGCCGTGGCGCTCGCGAATGCGCAGGTGCTCTCCCCCCGTCAGCGCGAGTTCGCCCAAGGGGTCCACGCCTACCTGGCCGGCCGGGCGGACTCGGCGGTGCAGCGGTTCCGAAACGCGATCGCGCTGGACCCCACCGCCGCCGAGCCATGGATGGGGCTGGGCGAGACGTACCAGCATCTCATCCCGACGGTGGCCTCGCTGGACTCCCTCGCCGAGCAGGCGTTCGAGCAGGTGCACGAGCTGGACTCCACGTTCGCGCCGGTCCTCTTCCATTTGGTCGAGTACGCGGTCCGGCACGGCGACCCGGACCGGGCCGAGCGCCTGATCGAGGAGTACCGGCGCAGTTCGCCGGACCCCGACGTGCTGAACACGATCGAGCTGGCTTCCGGCTGTGTCCGGGGCACCCTGTCCGCCGGGGGATGGCGCTCGGCGGTGGAGCGCAGCCCGGCCCAGGTCTTCGACGCGGCACAAGTCCTCGCGGTCGGCGGACTGCGCCAGCCCCGTTGCGCCGAGAGCGCCTGGAGGGCACTGCTGGACTGGGATAAGACCACCGGCGATCTGCGCAGTCGATATCAGTTCGGGGCGCTGCTGGGCCTGCACGGCCTGCTGGTCGCCGAGGGGCGCGATGCCGACGTGCGGGCGCTCCTGGAGATGGACACGGTGTTCCGTGCCAGCTATCGGGGGCAGCTCTACATCCTCGGCGCGCTGGCGGGGGCGGGGTTCGAGCGGGAGGCGGACGCGTTCGCCGAGACCGCCCGCCGGACCTATCGGTCCAGCCCCGACAACCTCAGCAGCGTCGCGCTGTGGTTCCTGGGCAGCTGGGTAGCGCACCGGGGCGGCGCGGCGGAGGCGGAGGAGATGAGCGGACGGATCCTCCGTAACGCTCCCGCCGGGAGCCCTCGTCGGGACTCCCTGCTGGCGGCAAGTCTTCGCG
>JBOHSB010000260.1:0-5568 GCA_050733015.1 Gemmatimonadales bacterium | reverse complement strand
GCTTCGCTCAGGGTGACTCCCGGCTCGGGGTGACTCCCCGCTCAGTGTGCCCCGGCTTTCCGCTTGGCCTCCGCCACCAGATCGTCCGCCCGCTTGTTCGCCTCGCCGATGATCCCCGCCGCCTTCGCGTCCGCCTGCTTGCGCAGCTGGTCGGCGGCCGGCTTGGCAGCCAGCTGGGCGATCGGACCCGACGCCTTGGCCGTGAGCGAGTCGGCCTGCTGATAGCCGGTCCGCTTCACCTTCACGGCCAGCGACTCGCCCTCCTGCCGGATGGCCGCTGCCTTCTGCTCCGCCTCCGCCACCAGCTTGGCCCCCGCCGAATCCACCTTCTGATTGACGGCCTGCGTCACGGCTTTTTGGGCGGTCTCCTTCACGGACGAGGCCGCGCTGCTCACGTCCGCCTTGACCGTCGGGCTGGTCACCGTGCCGCCGAGCTGGATGCCGAGCCCGATCTCGGGCGCCGCGGTGAGATCGACGCCCACCTTCCCCGCCTTCGCCATCAGGCCGGACATCGCCTGGTTGGCCGCGCCGCCCAGCATGGACCGCGGAACCTTGAGGCCCAGGTTGTACTGCAGCGACTGATCCAGCCCGTTCGACCCCGCGACGGTCATCGTGGTCCCGGCCACCTTCACGTCGAATGGCTGCACGAACAGCCGGCCCTCCTTGATCTGAAAAACCGCGCGGAGGGCATTCAGGCCCGGGTTGTTCAGGAACTGGAGCTTGGTCACCTCCACCACCTTCTCCAGCGGCGGGAAGTTCTTGAGATCCAGGTTGGACGTCTGCAGGTTCCCCCCTCCGCTGAGCCCCGGAAACAGCGGCAGCATGTTCTTGCCCAGCGCTCCGTTCACCCGCAGGTCGGTGGTGACGTTTCCCACGGCGTACTTGGCGACGGGCGCGAGCATCTGCACGGTCGTGAACGCCTGGAATGCCGCCGGGATGTCCACCTTGGCCATCTTGAGGCCCATGTCGAAGGTCGGCTTGGCCGGATTGGTGGTCTCGTAGAAGCCGGTCAGTCCGATCTCGCCGCCCAGCGTGTTCATCCGGAAGTCTTCCAGGGTGACGCGCTGGTCCTTGACCCTGAGCTTGCCGCGGGCGTTGCTCATCTTGAGCTTGCCGTAGATCAGCTCCCCCACGGTCGCGTCCAGCCCGAAGTCGATCTTGGGCGGCACGGGGATGACCTGCAGGTCGCCCTTGCCCGTTTGCCACTCGTCCAGGTTGAACTTGTTGCTCTGCACCGTCCCGGTGCCGCGCAGGGTGTCGTCGCGCATGGCGAAGGCCAGCAAGTTGTCGATCGTCCCGGACGCCTGGATGTCGCTGCTGCCGATCGTGCCGCTGAACGACTTGAGCTGCGCGCGCTCGGGCGCGAGCGTGAGGGACGCCTGCTGGATCGTGAGCGGATGCGGCAGGGTCTGGCCCTTCACGGTGAGGCCGCTCACGTCCACGCTGCCGCTGGCGCCTACCTTGTCGTACTGCTTCTTGTCGACGTACGACATCCGGGTGCGCACCGTCGCGTCGGCCGCGACGGTACCGGCGAGCTGGTCGATGCCCTCGAGCTTGACCGTGCGGCGGACGTCGGCGAGGTCTACCTTCCCGGTGAGGTGCGCGTCCACGTCGGGATCGGACACCGGCGTTCGCATCACCATCCTGGCATCGACCGGGTTCGCGCCGAGCCGGAGGTGGAAGCGATCGAGCTTGACGACCGTGCTGTCGGCGCTGCCGCCGGGGTTGGTGAGCGAGAGGTCCACGAAGATGTCGCGCGCCGGCAGCGGCAGGTCGGGATACTGGAAGGCGGCGTTGTCCACCTTGGTGGTGATCGCGAACGACGGGAACGCGCCCTTCCCGTACTCGCCCTTGACCTTGCCGTTCACCGCGAAGGATCCCGACGTCTTGACCTTGTCGAAGTCGTGTGCGTAGACGGCGGGCACCAGCGACAGGATGCTCAGGAACTTGGTGCTGGGCGCGTTAAACGCGAGGTCGAGTCCCAGGTTCTTCCCGACGGTGCTCGCCGAGCCGGAGACGCCCAGGCGGAGGTCGTTGAGACGGAGCTCAGTGTCCTTGAGGCTGTAGGCCTTCCTGGCCAGGTCGGCCTGCACGTCCGCGGTCAGGCCCAGCCTGACCCGGTTGAGGTAGGGGATGCCGGCGAAGGTCACAGTCACCGTGTCGGCGTCGGCCTTGGTCCGGATGGCGACGTGGGCTTGGCTGAAGTCGCCCGAGAGCGACTGATTGAACCCCTTCACCGTCGCCTTGAGCTTCGACTGCCGGTTGTCGAAGGCGATGGCCGCGCCGGAGAGCTGGAATCGCCGGAGGCTGATCGCGACCGGCTTCGAGGCCCCGGCCTGCGGTTGTGCCGCGGGCGTCTGCCTGGTGATGTCCCAGTTGGCGGTTCCGTCCTCGAGCGCGATGAGCGACAGCCTCGGCTGGTCGAGCTCGACGGCGCGGACCACGATCGGCCGTCCGCCCATGACGTTGCCCAGCACGCTGGCCAGGTCGAGCACCACCCTGAGGTGGCGGACCGCGGCGAGGGTGTCACCCTGGAACTTGTCCACGCCGACCGTGGTGAGATCGTCTAGGGTGAGGGTCAGGTTGGGGAAGTTCTCGAAGAACGTGAGGCCCACGTCACGCCAGTCCACGCGCGCGTTGACGTTCTCATTGACCGCCGTCTTCACGCGCTGCGCGATCCGGTCGCGGAACAGGAGCGGCAGAATGAACAGGAGCGCGAGCAGCAGGATGAACACGCCGCCGACGCCCGCCAGGATTCGTTTGGGTCGAGTCATAGCATGGAAGGTAGTACCGAGCCTACCCGCCGTCCTGATTCCCTCTCTCCGCAGGCTGGGAGTCGCCATGGGCCTGGTCCTGGCCGGCGGATGTACACCGGTCATCAACCTGCCCAACCCGACGGCCCCGCGGTTCCTCGGGGCGTACGCCAGCCTCGGCACCGATACCGTCCCCGCCCCGATCCGGATCGTCACCTTCAACATCAAGCTGTCCCGCCGGATCGACCGCGCGGCCGAGGTGCTGTCCAGCGACAGCCTGCGCGGGGCGGACATCCTGGCGCTGGAGGAAATGAACGACGTCGGGGTGGACCGCATCGCCCGGGCTCTCCGCCTCAACTACGTCTACTACCCGAGCTTCATCCACCCGACCGATCACACCTACTTTGGCCCGGCCGTGCTTTCCCGCTGGCCCATCACGCGGAGCTGGAAGCTGTTTCTGCCACACCTCGCCCGGAGCCGGGGCCAGCGCCGCACCGCCACCGTCGCCGAGGTACTGGTGCGCGGCCGGACGACACGAGTCTATGCCGTCCACCTCGAGACCCCCTCGGGAGCGTCCGAGCCTTCGCGCGTGGACCAGGTACGAACCATCCTGGCGGATGCGGCAACCTTCCCGGGCCCGGTCGTGATTGCCGGCGACATGAACGGCTACGCCGTGGGGCTGTTATTCGAGCGGGCGGGCTACCACTGGGTCACGAAACGGCTGGAGCGGACCATCTCCTACTTCGCGTGGGACCACATCTTCGTGCGCGGCCTGGCACCCGCGCGGACGGACGGCAGCAGCGCGGGCGTGGTGCGCGAGGTACACGGGGCGAGCGACCACCGCCCGGTCTGGGCAGTAGTGGTGCCGGAGCGCGACGGTGCCGAGACTCGGGAGCTGGGGTCACCCTGAGGGAAGCGAGCGGGTGGGCCGGACCGACACTGCGTTCTCTTGTGGCGGTCCGGCCCACCTCGCTCGCTTCCCTCAGGGTTGACCTGCACCCCGGTCTCAGCCGAACAGCAGCCGCACCATCCACACCGCGATGATCATGGCCGACCCGTCCGCGATGAGCCCGACCGGCACCGCATGCCTCGTCTTCCGGATGTTCACCGCCCCGAAGTACACCGCGATGACGTAAAATGTGGTCTCGGTGGACCCGAACATCACGGCCGCCATCTTCACCAGGATGGAGTCCTCGCCGTACTGCCTGATCATGTCCACCACGATGCCCGCCGAGCCGGAGCCGGTGAGCGGGCGGATGATGACCATGGGCAGCACCTCGGGCGGCATGCCGATCAGCCCGAGGACGGGCGCCAGCGCCCGGGCCAGGAAGTCCATCGCGCCGCTGGCGCGGAACATGGCGATGGCGAACAGAATCGCCACCAGGTAGGGGATGATGCGGACGGCGACCTGAAACCCTTCCTTCGCTCCCTCCACGAAGTTCTCGTAGACCGGGACCCGCTTGTAGAGGCCGTAGAGCGGGAACCCCACCAGGATGAGAGGCACCACGAAGACGGAGAGCAGGCCGATCGCGTCGCGGATAGCGTTCATGACCGCCTCACCGGTTGGGATCGGTCGCGCGGTAGCCGGGCAGCCGGCCCAGCAGCTTCGCGGAGGCAATGGCGATGACCAGACCCATCAGGCCGGTGACGATGATGGGAAACACCAGCCGGTTGATCTGGAGACCCAGCAGGGCCAGCAGCAGCACCGGTGGCACCAGCTGTACGCTCGCGGTGCTGAGCGCGAGCATCATGACCATCGAGTTGGTGGCGGTGTCCTCCGACTTGTTGAGCTTCTGCAGCTCCTCCATGGCCTTGATGCCGAACGGCGTGGCCGCGTTGCCCAGCCCGAACACGTTGGCCGTGAGGCTCAAGGCGATCATCGCGAGCGCCGGATGGTCGCGCGGGACCTCGGGAAACAGCGGGCGGAGGATGGGCTGGACCAGCTTGACCAGGCCGTGGATGATGCCGGCCTGCTCGCCGATCTTGAGCAGGCCGAGGAAGAGCGACAGGACGCCGACCAGCCCGAGCGCGATCTCCGCGGCCGTCTTGGCGAAATCGAGCGCGGCGGCGGCGATGGCGTTGAGCTTGACGAAGCGGACCGGCTCGAAGACGAGGCCGGCCGTGCCCATGCCCGATGGGACGAAGTTCACCAGCCGGCCCTGCAGCTCCTTATCCCGCGAGCTCGACACCTTGCCGATGGTGGCCAGCGGCTCGGGGAGCTTGGACGCGGCGTCGAAGCGGAGCTGGATGCCCTCGCGGGTCTGCAGCAGGTACCCGGTGTAGGCCGTGTCGGGCCGCTGGTCCGTGCGGTAGAACGTCCCGTACGCTCCGGGGTCGATCCGGATCGCCACCGGCACCTGGCGGGCGGTGGAGTCGTAGCCCGCCGGGAACGCCAGCGCGACCGGGAGCGGCTCGCCGTTGCGGTACCGATCGGCCGACAGGTCGCGAACATCGTTGCCGAGGGCAAAGACGAACGCGGAGATGATCAGGCCTGCCCAGATGTAGTTCAGCATGTGGGGCCTGGGTTGATGGAGGGTGTGGCGCGATGCGAGGAAATATGGTCGGGTCGGGCCGTCGAGCCCACCGGGGCGGGCTCGGCGCTGCAGGGACAGGTGGCGGGAAGTGCGGCGGCAGATGGCGGAGCTGACCGCACAGACGAGGTAGGCTCGGGCCGAGCGTTCAGGCCGAGCCCGCGTAGAGGCGGGGGTCAACGATTTTGATTGTAAAGCGGATTGGTCCCCTGGCTTCCGCCGCCGACGGTCTTTGGCACGCCACGTCGTGGCCTCGATGACGAAACGGCCGGCTCGCCCGAAGG
>JBOHSB010000259.1:0-13978 GCA_050733015.1 Gemmatimonadales bacterium | reverse complement strand
GATAGGGCGATAGGGCGATAGGGCGATAGGGCGAACGTAGCAGCATTTTCATCCCGAGCGCAGCGAGGGATCTTCTTGGCGGGCGTCGAGCCCGGGTGAGAAGATCCCTCGCTGCGCTCGGGATGAGGGTTGCTCCGGATGAGGGTTGCTCGGGACCGTCCCAGGCCCGCCGCCCCGCCCGTCCCATCGTCCTATCGTCCTATCGTCCTATCGTCCCATCGCCCTCTCGTCCTCCTATCGCCCTCACAGCGCCAACCTCAGCTGCTCCCGCACCGGCAACGCCACGTCGATCGGCGGCAACGGCGCGTCCTGCGGCGCCACGTGCAGCGCGCCCGCAAAGCCGACGCGGCGGAGCGCCGGTGCGATCGTCGCGCGGGCGTGGTCGGCCGTGTTGCAGCGCTGGCTCAGGTGCGCCAGCACCACTACCGAGAGACCTGGATGGTGGAGCTCGACCAGCAGGTCGGCGGCCGCGCGGTTGGAGAGGTGGCCGCCCGAGCCGGCGATGCGGCGCTGCACCACCGGCGGGTAGCCGCTGGCTCGGAGGGCGACTTCGTCGTAGTTGGCCTCGAGCACCAGCGCCGTGAGATCCCGCAGCAGATAGCGCACTGCGGCCGTGGGGCGGCCCAGGTCGTAGGCCGCCCCCACGCTGGCGCCGTCCCCGGCCCGGACGGCGAGCGCCAGCGGCTCGGCCGCGTCGTGGCTCGTGGGACAGGCCCGCACCTGGAACGGCCCCAGCTCGACCGCGCCCTGGAATCCGATGCCGTAGTGGGTCGCCTGGCGCATGCGGGGCGCGAGCCGGTCCCAAGTGCCCGGCGCGGTGAGCACCGGGACCCCGAGTCGGCGCGCCAGGCGGGGTGCGCCCGAGGCATGGTCGCCGTGCTCGTGGGTGAGCGCGATGCCGGCCACGCGCGCCAGCTCGAGCCCCGCCGTCTCGGCGCGCCGCTCGATCTCGCGGGCGCTGAATCCGGCATCGAGCAGGATGGCGACGCCGTCCGATTCCACCGCGAAGCAGTTGCCGCGCGAGCCCGACCCCAGCACGAACAGCCGCATCATCCGCCCGTTCCCCTCACGAAGGTCCGCTCGAGGGAGCGCCGCCGCTCCGGTGTCAGGCTCACGTTGCGGCGCGTCATCACCCGCTCGGCCACGCGCAGAAATCCCTCCGACGTGAGCCGCTCCTCGCCCTCGCCGCCCCAGGCGAACGGGGGCACGTACTTGGGCGGCGTGGGCGCCCCGAACAGGTTGGCCCCGGCCGAGACCACGGTGCCAGTGGCGAGCATGGTGCCGATCGCGGTCTTGGCGTGGTCACCGAACAGGGTGCCGAGGTTCTGGCGGCCGGTCTCGATACGCTCGCCGGCCACCTCGAGCCGGACCGGCCCATAGGTGTTCTTGAGGTTCGATGTCGTGGTGAGCGCGCCGAGGTTCACCCAGTGGCCCACGACGCTGTGCCCCACGAAGCCGTCGTGACTCTTGTTGGCGTAGCCGAGAAAGACCGACCCCGCGACCTCGCCATGCACCCGACACTCGGGACCGAAGGCCGAGGCGCGAATGAAGCCGCCCAGCACCTTCGACCGCGCGCCGACGAAGACCGGACCCTCGAGGCGGGTGCCGTGGCGCACCTCGACGCCCGGCTCCAGCACCACGGCGCCGTGGCGCACGTCGAACACCACGCCGGGCTCGACCGCGGCGCCCATGATGACGACCTCCGACGCGTCGCCCAGCACCAGACTGCCCTCGGGGACACCGGTCGCGGGCGCCGCCTTGAGATCGGCGCAGTCCTCGGCCAGGAAGCGCTCGAGCGCGGTGATCAGATCGAACGCGCCGCGGAGCAGCAGGCCGTCCACCTCCTGCGCCTCGCCCCGCTCGTGCGGGCCTTCCCACCGCTCGCCAGCCGGCACGATCCAGCCGACCGTCCGGTCGCCGTGACGCAGCCGGCGCGCCGGACCCGCGCTCGCGAGGCCGGGGATGCGATCGCCGGTGGGCGCGAACCACGAGGCACCGACCACCGCCGGTCCCTCGACCGGAACCGGCGGCCGCACCGGCGGCTCGTCCCCCTCGTGGAAGTGCTCGACGTGCCGGCCGAGGATCGCCGTCGCGTCCGACTCGCAGGCCGCCTCCCACCGCTCCCGCACCCGCCACACCCCCGCCCGCAGCTCCGCGATCGGGCGCACGCCCGCGAACGGCGCCCACGCGCCACCGGGATCGTCGGGCTCGAGCAGATAGAGGGCGCTCATGTCCCGATGTCGCGCACCTCGGCCGGCAGGGCGTCGAGCAGTTGTTTCATGTCGGCGGCACGCTCGGTCGGCATGACGAGAATGCGGCCGTTGGCCTGCACCACGACGAGATCCTTCACCCCACAGAGCACCACCGGATCGCGCTCCGACCACACGATGCAGTCGTGGGATTCCTGCAGCACGCCCGCGCCGACCAGCACGTTGCCGCTGGGATCCTTGGGTCGCACCCGGGCCAGCGCCTGCCACGTGCCGATGTCGTCCCAGGCGAACGCGCCGCTCACGACGGCCACCGCGTCGCTCCGTTCCAGCAGGCCGACGTCGATCGAGATGGGCGTGACCGACCGGAAGAAGCCGGCCACGTCACCGGCCTCGAGCCGGGGAAGGGCGCCAGCCACCTCGGGCGTGTGGCGGGTCACTTCCTCGAGCAGGCGCCGCGCGGTCCAGGCGAAGAGGCCGCTGTTCCACAGCGCGCCCGCCGCCATCAGATCCAGTGCGGTTGCCGCGTCCGGCTTCTCGGAGAAGCGCGCCACGGTGCGCGCGGCGCCGTCGAGCGAGGCCCCGGGCACGATATATCCGTAGCCGGTCTCCGGCCGCGACGGCACCACGCCGACCGTCACCAGGCGGTCGTGGGTGCGCGCGGTGACCAGAGCGGTGTCGGCGGTTCGACGGAACGCCGCGGCGTCCCCCACCGCCCAGTCGGCGTGAAGCGACAGCACCTCGGCATCCGCATCGCGGCGCCGGGCCTCCCAGGTGGCCCAGATGAGCGCGGGCGCGGTGGAGGCCGCACGCGGCTCGATCAGGAAATTGTCGGCGGGGAGCTTGAGCAGTGCGCGGAGTCGGGGCGCAAGGGCCTCGCCCGCCACCACCAGCACCCGCTCGCGCGGGATGAGGCCGGTGAGTCGTTCGACGGCCTCCTCCGCGGTCGGGCCGGCGCCGGAGAGGGGCAGGAGCTGCTTCGGGGTCTGCGGCGTGCTCAACGGCCAGAACCGGGTGCCCGAGCCCCCGGCGAGCAGCACGGCCCAGCGCATCAGAGCAACGGGGCCAGCGCCGTGCGGTGCTGGCGCAGATCGTAGAGCAGGGGACCGATGTCGGCGTTCGGGGAGGCCAGCACGGCGAGCCAGTCCTCCGCCCCCGCGCGCGCCAGAATCAGGAGCCCGCTCCCGAACTCGAGGACGCCCGTGGCGAGTTCCCCCTGACTCGCGCCCGCGCCCAAGCGGGCCGCGTGCTGGGCCAGTGTCGCCGCCAGCGCCGCCACCGTCTCCGAGTCGAAGGCGGCGCGCGCCGCGTGCTCGATCGGCAGGCCCTCACCGCTCAGGAGCAGCACGGCCTCGACGCCGTCGCGCGCGGCGAGGCTCTGGACGACCTCTCCCAATGGCATCATGGGGTCGAACTCCGGGGCAGCGGGAAACGTTGCGCAACGTAGGGACCGTCCCGGTCGAAGTCAAGAAAAGAGCGGTAGTTGACCCCTCTCCGCGTGGGCTTTAACCTTCCCCCTCCATGCACCGATTCCTGCGTCCCATCCTCCTCCTCGCGCTCGCGGTGGCCATCGCCTGCAGCGACGCCAACTCGATCGGCGACCCGACCGAGACGAACGTCATCGATACGGTGACGCTGGGGGCGATCGAGGGCACTCCGATCTCCGTGCCGAGCGGCTACAACATCAGCATCGGCGCGATTCGGACCGACCAGGTGGACTTCGAGTTCGCCTACAACGTGCGCAAGCTGGCCGACGGCACCTATCAGCATGTGTTCCTGCCGCGCGCCGCGCTGGGCCTGGCGTCGACCAACTCGGCCGACCCCGGCCTCATTCGCCGTGACCCGACCTTCGATGAGATCACCCGCGCGCCCAGCAATGGCTACACCGCCGACTCCGCCGTCCCGGTCCAACTGGGAGAGCGGTACGTGGTGCGCTCGCGCGTGGTGTGCACCGGCCTCGGGGTGCCGCTCTACGGCAAGCTCGAGATCCTCAGCTTCCAGGACAGCACCGTCACGTTCAAGGTCCTGACCGACTTGAACTGCGGCTTCAAGGATCTGGTCCCCGGCCTCCCCAAAAACTGAGCGGGTCGTGATCGACCTCAAGCGTTTGCGTCAGGATCCCGACGGGAGCCGTGCCTCGCTGCTCCGCCGGCTCGACCCGTCCGTCGGCCCGCTGCTCGACGCGATCCTCGAGCTCGACCGCCAGCGGCGCGAGCTGCTGGTGCGGTCGGAGTCGCTCAAGGCCGAGCGCAACGCCGCGACGGAGGAAGTGGCACGGCGGAAGCGCGCCAAGGAGCCGGCCGACGAGCTCATGGCGAGGCTCAAGGCCTCGGGCGAGGAAGTGAAGGCGCTCGACGCGCGCCTCCGCGACATTGAGGCCGCGCTCGACCAGCGCGCGCTGGCGCTGCCCAACTTTCCGGCTTCCAGCCTGCCGGACGGCGACGCCGGCGCCAACCGAGTGGTGCGGGCCTGGGGCGACGCGCCGCGCTTGGCCTTCACGCCGCGCCCCCACTGGGACCTCGCCGCCGCGCTCGGCATCCTCGATCTCCCGGCCGGCGCGAAGCTCACCGGCAGTGGCTTTCCCCTGCTGCGCGGTGACGGCGCGCGTCTCATCCGCGCCCTGGCCGGCTTCATGCTCGACCTCCACACCCGGGAGCACGGATACCAGGAGATCGCCCCTCCATACCTGGTCAACCGCGCGACGCTCACCGGCACGGGCCAGCTGCCCAAGTTCGAGGAAGACCTCTACGCCGTGCCGTCGGATGATCTGTTCCTGATCCCGACCGCCGAGGTCCCGCTCACCAACATCCACCGCGACGAGATCCTCGAAGCGAGCGATCTCCCGCGCGGGTACTGCGCGTGGACCCCGTGTTTCCGGCGGGAAGCCGGCGCGCACGGGAAGGACACCCGGGGACTCATCCGGGTGCATCAGTTCGACAAGGTGGAGCTGGTGCGGTTCTGCCGCCCCGAAGACTCGGAGGCGGAGCACGTGCTGCTCACCCGGCACGCCGAGACGGTGCTCCAGCGGCTCGAGATCCCGTACCGCGTGGTCGAGCTGGCCGCCGGCGACACCGGGTTCGGCAGCGCGCGCACCCTCGATCTCGAGGTCTGGGCGGCGGGCGTCGGCACCTGGCTCGAGGCGTCGAGCTCGAGCACGTTCACCGATTTTCAGGCCCGGCGCGCCAACATCCGGTACCGGCCCGAGCCCAAGGCCAAGCCAGAATTCGTGCACACGCTGAACGCCTCGGGCGTCGCGTTTCCCCGCACCATCATCGCCCTGCTGGAAAACAACCAAGCGGCCGACGGGTCGGTGCGGGTGCCGGAGGTACTGGTGCCGTACCTGGGTCTCGACCGCCTGGTCCCTCGTGCGTAGAGATCGGCTGCAGCGCCTCGCGCCCAGCCTCGCGGTGGCGCTCGTGGCCCTGCTGGCCGGCCTGAGCCTCGGCTCGGGGCTCCTGGTCCTCCGCCACTTCAGGGCCGACGCCACCGCCACCAGCCGGCTTTACTCCGGGGTGTTCGGTGGGCTCAACGATCCGCGGCCTGGTGGCGAAGCGGAAGCGCTCCTGCGGCTCGGCGCCCAGGTGCGGGCGCTGGGACTGCCGCTGGTCGTCACCGACACCACCGGCCGCGTCACCGCGGCGGCCAATCTTCCGTTCCAGGCGCCGCTCGACGACCCGCGAGTGCGGGCCTACGCGAACCGGCTCGACCGCTGGAATCCGCCGATCGTGGACGCGGCCATCGGTACCGTCCACTACGGCCCGCTGCCGGCCCAGCGGAATCTCGCGGCGCTCGCGATCCTGCAGGGCCTCACCATCGCCGTGATGGTCGCAGTCGCCGTGTTCGCGTACCGCAGCGCCATGTCGGCGCAGCGCGACCGGCTCTGGGTCGCGATGGCGCGCGAGGCCGCCCACCAGATGGGCACGCCGCTCACCAGCCTGCAGGGGTGGATCGAGCGCGTGCGCTCGCGGCCCACCCCGCCGGCGGACCTCGCCGAGCACCTGGCGGCCGACGCCGAGCGGTTGGACCGGGTGGCCCAACGGTTCGAGCGCATCGGCAACCCGGCCAAGCGCGAGCCGGTGGGGCTCGGCGCCCTGGCCGACCGCGTGGCGGGCTATTTCCGTCCCCGGCTCCCCAAGCGTGCGAACCCCATCGAGCTGCGGTTGGAGGCGCCGGGCATGGGGCCGATGGTGGTGGGTGACGCCGTGCTGCTCGAGTGGGCCCTGGAGGCGCTGGTCAAGAACGCGATCGACGCGCTGCAGGGCCGCGCCGGCACGATTATCCTGCGAGTCGGAGCGGAGCCGGGCATGGGCGAGATCCGCGTGATCGACGATGGCCCGGGCATTCCGCGCGACATCCGGCGCACGCTGTTCGAGCCGGGGATCACCACCAAGCGCGGCGGCTGGGGCATCGGCCTGGCCCTCGCACGCCGCGTGGTCGAGGACGCCCACCGCGGGTCCCTGACGCTCGAGCCGACCGACAAAGGAGCCAGCTTCGTGATCCGCATTCCGCTGGCGGAGTCCGCCGCGTGATCGGTATCCCCGCGCCCGAGCTCGAGCGCGCGCTCAATCCCGCCCAGCAGGAGGCGGTAGACCACGTCCACGGCCCGATCCTGGTCCTGGCCGGCGCGGGATCGGGCAAGACGCGCGTGCTCACCACCCGCATCGCGCACCTGATCGATCGGCACGGCGTGCCGCCCGATCGGATCTTCGCCGTGACCTTCACCAACAAGGCCGCGGGCGAGATGAAGCAGCGGATCGGCCGGCTGCTGGAGCGGGACCCCTCGGGGCTCTGGATCGGCACGTTCCATTCGCTGTCCGCCCGGCTGCTCCGGCGCGAGGCGGAGCTGATCGGCTTCGGGCGGCAGTTCACCATCTACGACGAGGACGACCGGCTCAGCCTCATCAAGCGGCTGATGGATCAGCGGGGCCATTCCACGAAGCTGTTCCCGCCGCGGGCGGTCCAGTCACTCATCTCCTCGGCCAAGAACCGGATGGTGCCGGCGTCCGAGCTGGCCGCCGGCGTGTCGCAGTTCGACCGGCTGGCCCAGGTCTCGGCCGACGTGTACGCGGCCCTGGACCAGGCGCTCCAGGCAGCCAACGCGATGGACTTCGACAACCTCCTGCTGCACCCGCTCAAGCTGTTCCGCGAGCATCCCGACCGGCTGCGCGCCTACCAGGCGAAGTTCAGCTTCATCCTGGTGGACGAGTTCCAGGACACCAACCGGGCTCAATACGAGCTGATCCGACTGCTCGGGGCGCACGGCAACGTGTGCGTCGTGGGCGACGACGACCAGTCCATCTACGGCTGGCGCGGCGCGGACGTGCGCAACATGCAGGAGTTCCTCAAGGATTTCCCGGGCGCCCGGCTGGTGCGGCTGGAGGAGAACTACCGCTCGACCCAGGTGGTGCTCGACGCCGCCAACGGCGTCATCGCCGAGAACAGCGGCCGCATCGGCAAGACGCTGACGACGCGGCGCCGCGGTGGCGAGTCGGTGACCCTGCTGGCCGCGGCCGACGAGCGGGACGAGGCCGAATGGGTGGTCCGCGAGCTCGAGCGGCGGAGCGCCGCGGGCGACTGGGGCTATCTCGACATGGCCGTGCTCTATCGCACCAACTCCCAGTCGCGGGCGCTGGAGGAGGCCTTCCGTCGGGCGGGGATTCCGTATCGCCTCATCGGCGCGATCAGCTTCTACGAGCGGCGTGAGGTCAAGGACCTGCTGGCCTACCTCCGGCTGCTCACCAACCCGGCGGACGACGAGGCGTTTCTCCGGGCCGTCGCCGTGCCGCGGCGCGGTCTGGGCGAGACCAGCCTCGCCACGCTCCAGCGGACCGCGGCCCACTGGAGCAAGCCGCTGCTCGCGACCGCGCGCGCTGCCGAGGGCATCACCGATCTCCGCCCGAACGTCCGCGAAGCCTTCCGTGGCTTCGCCGCCCTGATCGACGGCCTGGCGCAGCGCGCGGGGCAGCTCCCGCCGGCGGACGTGCTCGAAGAGGTCATTCGGGCTATCGACTACGAGGCCGTCCTGCACGCCGAAGGGCCTGAAGGCGAGGATCGGTGGGAGAACGTCCGGGAGTTAGTGGCCAGCGCCGCCAACTGGTCGGAGGTGGTGACCGAGAGCGCCGACGGCACGCCGCTCGAGCGGTTCCTGGCCGAAGCGGCATTGCTGTCGTCGGCCGACACCGTGGTGGGGAACGAGGACGGGGTCACCCTCATGACGCTCCACACCGCGAAGGGCCTCGAGTGGCCGGTCGTGGTGCTGACCGGACTCGAGAACGGCCTGTTCCCGCTGGCCCGCGCCGAGGAGCAGCCCGACGGGCTCGAGGAGGAGCGGCGGCTGTGTTATGTCGGCCTGACGCGGGCCAAGGACAAGCTCTATCTCACCTGGGCCCGCGCGCGCCGGCGTGGCGGCGAGCTCCGGCCCGGGATGCCGTCCCGGTTTCTCAAGTCGCTGCCGCCGGCAATCGTCGACGAGCGGCGGACGACGAACCTGTGGGCGCCGGCCTGGGGCACTGGTCGGACGGGACGACGGTCGGACGGTCAGCCGGCCAGGCGGTCGGGTGGCACGTTCGACCAATCAACTGACCGTCCGACCGTCGGACCGTCCGACCGTCCAACCGAAGAGCTGTCGCAGGACACGCCCCGCTACGTCAAAGGCGAGCGGGTGCGGCATCGCCGGTTCGGCAGCGGGACGATCCAGGGACTGACCGGGACCGGACGCGATCTCAAGGTGTCGGTAGCGTTCGACGACGAAGAGGTGGGTATCAAGCAGCTGCTGGTGGCGTTCGCCGGCCTCGAGCGCGAATGGGAGAGCGCATGAGCATCGGTCGCGACGAGGTGCTCCACGTGGCCAGGCTGGCGGAGCTCGCGGTCGGGGACGAGGACCTCAATCGCCTGGTAGACCAGCTCAACCGGATCGTGGATTACGTGGCCCAGCTGGACCGCGTGCCCGCCGACGGCGCCGCCGATCTCTTCCTTCCCGGTCCCCAGCAGGTCGAGCTGCGTGAGGATGTGCCCGGCTCGGTGCCGCTCGCGCGCCCGCCGGCCGAGCTGGCGCCCGAGTTCGCCGACGGCTTCTTCCTCGTGCCGCGGCACGGCGCCATGGAGGACCTGTGAGCGCGGCCGCGGTCGCCGCGGACACCGGGGCGCGGCTGGTCGCCGCCGAGGCGAGCGGCCTCAACGCCACGCTGCACTGGTCGCAGGCGCTGCTCGACGCCGAGGCTCGGCGGGTGGAGGCTTCACCGGGCGGCCCGCTTCACGCGGTTCCGATCGCGATCAAGGACAACATCGTCACGACCGACGCGCCCACCACCTGCGCCTCGCGCATTCTCGAGGGCTACGTCTCGCCCTACGACGCCACGGCGGTCATCCGGCTTCGGTCGGCCGGCGCGATGATCGCCGCCAAGACCAACATGGACGAGTTCGCCATGGGCTCGTCCACCGAGCACTCGGCCTTCGGCCGGGTGCAGCATCCGCTCGATCCGAGCCGGGTGCCAGGCGGCTCGTCGGGCGGCTCGGCGGCGCTGGTGGCCGCCGGCGTGGTGCCGGCGGCGCTGGGCTCGGAGACCGGCGGCTCGGTGCGCCAGCCGGCCAGTTTCTGCGGGGTCGTCGGCGTGAAACCGAGCTACGGGCGGGTGAGCCGGTTCGGCCTGGTCGCCTTCGGATCCTCGCTCGACTGCATCTCGGTCTTCGGCCGGACCGTGGACGACGCGTCGCGGGTGCTCGCCGCGATGACCGGTCACGATCCGCTCGACCGCACGACCCTGGACCGGCCGGCTATGGTGCCGCCCGCGCCGCGCCGCGACCTGGCCGGCCTGCGGATCGGCCTCCCGCGCGAGTATTTCCCGGCCGATCTGCACCCGGGCGTCGCCGCCGCGATGGAACGCACCATGGCCGCCGTTCGCGAGCTCGGCGCCGAGCTGGTGGACGTCTCCCTGCCGAACTCGTCGTACGCGGTGCCCACCTACTACATCGTGGCCCCGGCCGAGGCGGCCGCCAACCTCGCCCGCTACGATGGCGTGCGGTACGGGCCCCGCAAGGTCGGGCCCGGCGGCGACATCCGGGCGCTCTACCAGGCCACCCGGGGACAGGGCTTCGGCCCCGAGGTGCAGCGCCGGATCCTGGTCGGCACCTACGTGCTGAGCGCCGGGTACTACGACGCCTACTATGGTAAGGCGCAGCGGATGCGAGCCCGCATCGCGGAGGACTTCCGCCGGGCGTTCGCGGCCGGCGTGGACCTGCTGCTCACGCCGACCACGCCGACGCCCGCGTTCCGGGCCGGAGAGAAGACCGAAGACCCAGTCTCCATGTACCTCGCGGACATCTTCGTCTGCGCCATCAGCCTGGCCGGCCTGCCGGCGCTCAGCCTGCCGGTCGGCCGGAGCGAGGGCTTGCCGGTAGGGGCGCAGCTCATCGCGCCGTTCTTCGAAGACGAACGCATGCTCTCGGCCGCCGCCGCCATCGAGCGCGTGGTGGCCGCCGAGGCCGAGGTCCGCTGATGAGCTGGGAGACCGTCATCGGCCTCGAGGTGCACGTCCAGCTTCGCACCCGCACCAAGATGTTTTGCGGCTGCCGCACCACCTTCGGCGATCCGCCCAACACCAACGTCTGCCCCACCTGCCTGGGACTGCCCGGCGCGCTGCCCATGCCCAATGCCGAGGCCATCCGGCTCGCCACCCGGGGCGCCATCGCGCTCGGCTGCACCCTGCATCGCACCAGCGTGTTCGCGCGCAAGAACTACTTCTATCCCGATCTGCCCAAGGGGTACCAGATCTCGCAGTTCGACCGGCCGCTCGCCACCGGCGGGCGGGTCGGGTTCGAATCGCCCGAGCGAGGCCGGATCGAAGTCGGCATCACGCGCCTCCACGTGGAGGAGGACGCCGGCAAGCTGGTGCACGACCGGTTTCCCGGGAAGACCGCGGTGGATCTCAATCGGGCCGGGACACCGCTCGCCGAGATCGTGAGCGAGCCGGACCTCCGTAGTCCCGCGGAGGCGCGCGCCTACCTCACCACCCTGCGGCAGATCCTGGTCTACGCCGGCGTGAGCGACTGCAGCATGGAGCAGGGGAGCCTCCGGGTGGACGCGAACATCTCGATCCGGCGGCCCGGCGACCCGAAGCTCGGCACCAAGGCCGAGGTGAAGAATCTCAACTCCTTCGCCAACGTCGAGCGGGCACTCGAGGCCGAGCGCGAGCGGCAAGTGGGCCGGGCCGAGCGCGGCGAGCGCATCGCCCAGGTGACCCTGCTGTTCAACGCCGCCACGGGGCAGGTGCGCGAGCTGCGGTCGAAGGAAGAGAGTCACGACTACCGCTATTTCCCCGATCCGGACATGCCGCCGCTGGTCCTCGCGCCCGAATGGATCGCCGAGCAGCGCGTGGCGCTGCCGGAGCTGCCGGAGGCCCGGCGGGCCCGGCTTGAGATCGCCTACGGGTTGCCGGCGTATGACGCCCGGGTGCTCACCAGCGAGATCGCGCTCGCTGAGTACTTCGAGTCGGTGGTCTCCGCGGGCGTCGAGGCCAAGACCGCGGCCAACTGGGTGATGGGCGACGTGATGACCACCTTCAACGAGTCGGGCGGCTTTCCGGTCGAGGCCGGCCGTCTGGCCGGCCTGGTGACGCTGGTGCGCGACGGCGTGGTGAGTCACCAGGCCGCGAAGCGGGTCTACGCCGAGCTGGCGCTGCATCCGAGCGAGGAACCCAAGGGCGCGGCCGAGCGCCTAGGCCTGGTCCAGGTGAGTGACCAGGGCGCGCTGGCGGGGTGGGTGGAGGCGGTGCTCGCGGCGCATCCGGCCGAATTGGCGCGCTTCAAGGGCGGCGAGACCAAGCTGATGGGATTCTTCGTAGGCCAGGTAATGAAGCGGAGCCAGGGGACGGCAGATCCCAAAGGCGTGCAGCGCGTGCTACAGGAGAAGCTAGGGTAGGCTCCGCCGGCAGGCGTCAACCCCGGGGCAGTCAGCCCGGTGACCGCTACCGCGCCGGATGCCGCCCGAACTCGGGCGTCGCGGGCAAGGCGAACAGCGACATCGGGTCCACCGTGATGCCACCGTAGCGCGCGATCCAGTGAAGATGCGGCCCGGTCGCGCGGCCGCTCTGGCCGACCGCGCCGATGACCTGGCCCGCCGCCACCGTGTCGCCGGCCGCGACCAGCACTCGGCTCAGATGGAAGTAGCCGGTGACCAGGCCGCCGCCGTGGTCGAGGTAGACGGCGTTGCCCGCCAGATAGAATCGCGCGACCAGCGCCACCACCGCGCGCCCCGCCGCGCGAACCGGGGCGCCCACCTTGCCGGCGAAATCGGTGCCGAGGTGCCGGCTGGTGACGCTGCCGTTAAACTCCCGCCCCGTCCCGTACACGCTGGTGATGCGACTCGGCCGGGGACGGCGGAAGCGGCCCGACCAGAGGCGCGGCGTGTCGTGCGCGCGCCGGGAGATGGCCCGGCTCTGCGCCAGCTCCGCGTCGACCCGGGCGCGCGCCGCGCTGTCGGGCTCGGCGTACCGGGGCGCGACGGTCAGGCGCTCGCTGGCGTAGGTGGGATGCACGACGGGCAGAGACACCACGACGGTGTCGGAGACCGGGCCGACGGAGCGGCGGAGGACGATGGCCAGCGTGTCGCCGCCTTCGAGCGGGATCCCGAGCAGCGACCGGTAGCGGCCGTCTTCGAGCCGCTCGAAGTGGAGCGGCTCGCCCGCGGCGGTCCCGTCCAGCGTGATCAGGCTGTCCGCGGGTCCCTCGGCGGGCCGCGCGTAGAGCCACACGACGCTGCCTCGGGCCGCGGGCGCCGGCGCCGTCGAGACCGGGATCTGTTGCGCCGCCAGCGCTCCGGGAATCGCGGCCAAGCGGAGCGCGAGCCGGATCATCGTGCCAGCCGGCGGATGAGGTCGGCCTCGGCGGGGAACTGGGCGGCCAGCGCTTCAGGGGACCCGAGCTCGAAGTCCTCGAACTCGAAGCCGGGCGCTACCGTGCACCCGCACAGCACCGCGCCCTCGACCGGCTCCGCCGCCTGCCACACCCCGGCAGGCACGACCGCCTGCGGCGTCTCCCGGTCGAGGCGCACCGTCGCCATGCCGAGGCGGTACAGCCTCAGCGCGCCGCCGTCGTAGTGGTGCCAGACCTCGTCCGAGCGCACCCGATGCCACGCGCTCCACGCCCCGGGCGGCAGCAGATAGTGAATGGCCGTGGATGCCCGGCGCACCCGGCCGTCCGGCAATGTCAGCAGGAGCGGGCTGCGGAACGTCTCGCCGTAGAAGCCACCTTCGGGATGGGCGCGGAGCGCGAGGCGGCGGATGACCTCGTCGGCGTTCAGCGGTCGCCGCTCACGAGCGCCTGCGGCGACGGGGCGGCGCTCTCCGGCGCGCGCCAGGGCAGGCGGTTGGGAATGCGAGTCCAGTGCGCGAGGGGCCGGTCAGGCAGCCCGAAGTGCTCCAGCGCCGCGGTCTCGAGCTTGCCCACGTTGCGCCGGCCGGTGTCGCGGAGCACGCGGCGCCGGAGCTCCTTGGCGATCTTGAGCGGCCGCTCGCCCGACGGATCGAGCTGCAGCGCCGGTGAGCTCGGGCCGCTCAGGAACTCCAGCATGTAATCGTACGACAGGCCGAGATGGCGCTCGACATCCGCGTCGGTGAGCCGCCAGCGGCTGTATTCCCGCGCCACCTGGGTCGCTCGCTGCCAGCTCGAGCTTTCGGTCAGGTGCACCATGCCGCGGAACAGCCGGCGGTTGGTGCGCACACTGAAGATGGTCGGCGCGATGATGCGGTCGAGATGGGCGTCGGCGGGGGTGTGAT
>JBOHSB010000258.1:0-2051 GCA_050733015.1 Gemmatimonadales bacterium | reverse complement strand
CGCCGTGCTCATCGGCATCGGCGCCGCGGCGGCGCTCACACGGCTCGCGGGGCGCTCGTCGAAGCTCGCCGCCCGCGGCGGCGCGCTGGCGGTCGCGATCGTCGCCGTCGCCGTCGCCTCGGTGACGATGGGGCTGCCGGCCCGCCTGCTGGCGCCGCCAAACTGGGGTGAGCTGGGTGGCGAGCTCGGCGGAGCCCTTCGAGGCCTCGGCGCGCTCGCTTACCCGTATCGCGGTGACGCGGAGTGGTCGCGCCTCGTGATCCTGCTCGGGCTCCCGGTGAGCCTCGGTCTTGCGGCGGCGCTCGCCTTCTGGCCGGCGCGTCGCGCGGCCAGGTTCCTTCGGGTGGCGGCGCTGGTCGTCCTCATGGTGACCTACGGGGTGGGAGCGACCGTCAGCCCGCCCGGGGCGCCCCTGCTGCACGGACTGGTCCTGCTGGCGTTGCTGGCGGCGTGGCTGTGGCTTCCGGGCCTCGGGGGGCGCCAAGCGATCGCCGCGGGCATGCTCGTGGCGGTGGCCGGGCTGCTCGCGTTGCCGGTGGCGAGTGGGCTCGACGGCGGCCGGCCCTGGTTCGACTACCGGAGCTGGAATTGGAGCAGGACGGCGACCGCCGGAGGCGAGTCGTTCGATTGGAACCACACCTACGGGCCGCTCGACTGGACGCGGACGGGCCAGACGCTGCTCGAGGTCTCGAGCGATGCACCCCACTACTGGCGCACGGCGGAGCTCGATCGCTTCGACGGCTACCGCTGGCTGCAGACCACGGCCAGCGGGAACGGGGCGGTGGAGCTTCCCCGCAGCCCCATCGGCTCGCCGTTCACACCTCAGACCGTGCGGTTGAACCGGAGCTGGATCCACACCCTGAGCTTCACGATCCGCGGCCTCAGCAGCCAGCTCGTCGTGGCGGCGGGAACGCCCCTGGGGGTGCGGGGGCTCGCCGACGTAGCCCCGATTCAGGGCGGCCTGGCCCTCCCGTCCGACGATCCCCTCACCGACGGGGATTCCTACGCGATCCGCGCCTACATCCCCGACCCCAGCGCCGAGCAGATGCGCCGCGCGCCCGGAATCTACCCGCGGGCGCTGGCCACATACACCGCCGTCGCCCTTCCCAACTCGTGGACGTACCCGCCGGGACCCTCTGGGTCGGCCAACCTGAGCTCCTCCACGTCCATCGGGGTGACCCTGCGCCAGCTCACGGTGCCCTTCTGGGGAGCCCCGGGTGCCCCGAGCGCGGACCAGACTCTCACCCACTCCTCGTACGCCGGCGTCTACCGGCTCGCCCGCCGGGTCACCGCCGGCGCCCGGACCCCCTACGACGCCGTTCAGAGGATCGAGTCCTATCTTCGCTCCAGCTACACCTACAGCGAGATCCCGCCGCGGCGGAAGCTGCCCTTGCGGGCATTCCTGCTGCGCGACGGGATCGGCTATTGCCAGCAGTTCTCGGGCGCCATGGCCCTGATGCTGAGGATGGTCGGCATCCCCGCCCGGGTCGCATCCGGATTCAGCCCCGGAACCTCAAGCGGCTCAGGCACCTACCTGGTGCGCGACTACGACGCGCACTCCTGGGTCGAGGCGTACTTCAACGACATCGGCTGGGTTCCATTCGACCCGACGCCGGCGGCGGCTCCAGCGCAATCGCAGACAACCGGGCTCGGTGCACATGGGCGGAGCCTGCCCTCAACCCGCCGGCCGCTCGCGCCGCAGCCCGGCGCCAACCTGACCCTCCCGCGGAGCGCGCCGCCGAGCTCGGGGTCGTCTGGATCGGCGCTGTGGCTGCTCACGGCGGCGGTCGCGCTGCTCGCCCTCGGGGGGCTCGGGGCGATGGCGGCGCGCGGACTCCGCAATGGCAGGCTGACCGCGGGGGGACTCCTCCAAGCGCAAGTCCGGGAGCTCGACACGGCGCTGAGGCGACTTCGCTCACAGCCGGCCGGGGGAACGACGCTGCTGGCGCTCGAGCGGCGGCTCGCGGTCGTGGCCGGCCCCGCGTCGGCCGGTTACGCGGCCAAGCTCCGCGAGGCCCGCTACGCGGCGGGACGCCATCGCGCGCCGACAC
>JBOHSB010000257.1:0-10201 GCA_050733015.1 Gemmatimonadales bacterium | reverse complement strand
AGGAAGGTCCCTCGCTTCGCTCGGGATGACGCGCTGCACGGCCTCGTACGCTCGCCTGTCGCCAGGTCGCCAGGTCGCCCGTTCGTCCTATCGCCCGCTCGTCCTATCGCCCTATCGGCCTTCTCGCCCTATCGGCCTTCTCGCCCTATCGGCCGATACTCCGCTACCGCCTGGATCTCCGCATAGTTCGGCACCGGCCCGCCGTCGGCGCCGGAGCCGCTGATCCGGACGAACCCGGTACCCTCCGGGCCGCCGTAGCGCCGGACCCAGGCGGCCGCCAGGCCGCGCGCCTCGAGGCCAGCACCTCGCTTACCGCCGACGTATCCACCGACCGGTTCGCGTCCCACCAACCTGACAGACCCCAGCGGCGGCCCGCGTCGGTCACCCGACAGCCGTAGGTGTCGAAGTTGCTGCGGGCGTGGTCCACGCCGAGGAGGCGCTGCGGCGCCGGGCGGTTCACCTGATCGTAGGCCACGTCGCCGGTGTGGACGTCCTTGGGCCAGACCAGGGGCGGTGTGCCCAGCCACACCGCCTTCCCACCGGCGTCGAGGTAGCGGCGGCAAAGCACGGTGTCGGCCGCGGCGGGAGCGACGGCGGCCCACAGGTGATCCATCGCGAACACCACGACGCTCGGCGCCCGGTCCGTCACGCGCTCTCCGAGAAAGCGCGCGAGACCGGCGGCGTCGAGCACCAGGCCAGCGGCGCGTCGGGGCCGGTGTCGAGCCGCCAGCGCTGCCTCCCGTCAGCCACACCCACCGCGAAATACGCGCCGTCGCGACTCCCGATGAACACGAGGTCGCCGCTCCCGACATACACGGTGCCGTTCCGACTGTAGGCGAGGACTCGACCGGTCCGCCGGTCTGCACCCGCCACGCGACGCCGCCGAACTGCTCGAGCGCGGGCGCCGCGAAGATGCCGGTGTGGGCGGGATCGCCGCGGAACCCGACATCGGGATGCGCGGGGGCGGTCCGGACGACCGACACGACGGCGCCCGCCGAGGCGAAGCGGGCCGCGGCGCCGACGAGCAACGTTCGGCCCATGCGTGCGGTCAAAGCTCCAGTGACGGGAAGGGCCAAGGCGCAGTCTCTCTCCTGACGACCCGCGCGTCACGGCGGTTTCGCTGCGAAACCGCGGCGCGGACCACCGCGTCGGACGACGAAGGCGGTCGTCGCCGCGTCGCCATCACCGGATCGTCCATGCTCAGCGTGTCGGGTCGAGCCGCTCTGGCGGCCGCGTTTCTGTCTGCGTCGCTGCTCGCCTGCGGCGACGGCGCCGGGCCACCGAGTCCGGCGCAGGTCCTGGTGACGGACGGCGACCACCAGGTCGCACCCGTCAACACCCTGCTGCCGGCGCCGGTCGTCGTCACCGTGCTCGATGGCGGCGGCCAGCCGATTCCGGGCGTGCCGATCGACTGGCGCACCCCGGGCGCGGACCGGCTGATCCCGATCGATCCCGAGACCGACGCGAGCGGACGCGCGCGGGCGCGGTGGCTGCTGGGCCAGGATGAAGGCCAGCGCCTGGGCGAGGCCGGGCCATCCGGCGTCCGACCCGCGGTGTTCACGGCCGTGGGCGAAGGCGAGCAGTGGGTGCCGTTCGATCAGCTCACGCCGTTGGACATCGCCACCTACGACGGCTCGGGACAGGTGGTGCACCCGGACTACGCGGCCACCCCGGCCGGCGCGTTCGGGCGGCCCTTTCACCTGGCCATCACCCCGTATCCCTACGGCAACCCGTCGTTCGAGAACCCCTCGTTCTTCGAAGGCGATCGCCGCGACCGGTGGACGGTGAGCGACGGGGTGACCAATCCGATCGTGCGGCCCGACGCGGGCTACCTGTCCGATCCCGATCTGGTCTACGTGCCCGAGCTGGGTGAGCTCCGGCTGTATTACCGGCAGGTCACGACGGCGAACATCGTGCTGCTCTCGCGCTCCACCGATGGAAAGGAGTGGTCCGCGCCCGTCGAGGTGGCCCGGGCGCCGAGCCACGAGATCGTATCGCCCAGCGTGGTGCGACGCGCACCGGACGACTGGTGGATGTTCGCGGTCAACGCGGGCCCGGCGGGCTGCACCGCGACCGGCACGACGGTCGAGGTGCGCCGGTCGACCGAGGGCCTGCGGTGGGGGCCGCCGAAGCCGATCGTCCTCGACCAGCCGGATCTCTGGCCGTGGCACATCGACGTGCAGTGGATTCCGAGCCGCCAGGTATTCTGGGCGGTCTACAACGCGAAGACGGCCACCGCCTGCACGACTCCGGCGGTGTACCTCGCCGAGAGCACCGACGGACTCCGCTGGGCCCCGGTGGCCCGGCCGGTGCTGGTCAAGGGCGCCACTCCCGCGTTCGAGGACGTGGTCTATCGAACCACCTTCGAATACGAGCCGATGAGCGACGCGATCACCTTCTGGTTCTCGGGCGCGCGGTTCGATGGCGCCAGGTTCGTCTGGAGCGCGGCGGTCGAGCGGCGTCATCGGGCGGAGGTCTTCGCGCCCTCTCCCGCGAGCCCGCGCGCGGCCGCGCTCGAGGCCGCGATGATGGCTCCCCCACCCGCTCCGCTGGTGGATTGGCCGTAGTAGATTCCCAAAGTATGACGACTCTGCCCGAGCGCTTCGCGGCCGACCCCCGCGCGGGGTCGGCGTTGCCCGACGCCGCCCTCATCGCCACGGAAAGCCGGCTGGTCGGCGAGCTCATGACGGAGCTCGGCCGGGTCATCGTGGGCCAGCACGCGATGCTCGAGCGGCTGCTCATCGGGCTGCTGGCCGACGGCCACGTGCTGCTCGAGGGCGTGCCCGGGCTTGCCAAGACCCTGTCCATCCGGACGCTCGCGGGCACCATCGCCGCCGCGTTCCACCGGATCCAGTTCACCCCCGACCTGCTGCCGGCCGACCTCATCGGCACGATGATCTACAACCAGCGCACCGGCGATTTCACGGTGCAGAAGGGACCGATCTTCACCAACCTCCTGCTGGCCGACGAGATCAACCGCGCTCCGGCCAAGGTGCAGAGCGCGCTGCTCGAGGCCATGCAGGAGAAGCAGGTTACGATCGGCGGCCAGACCTATCCGCTGCCCGAGCTGTTTCTGGTGCTGGCGACCCAGAATCCGATCGAGCACGAGGGAACCTACCCTCTGCCCGAGGCGCAGGTGGACCGGTTCATGTTCAAGCTGGTGGTCACCTATCCCGCCCGCGGCGAGGAGCGCGAGGTGCTGGACCGGATGACCGGTCCGGACCAGCCCGGAGCCACCGGGGTGATGGACCCGGCGCGGGTACTGGCGGCGCGGCGGGTGGTGCAGCAGGTGTACACCGACGAGCGGATCAAGGAGTACGTGCTCGACTTGGTGGGGGCGACCCGCCGCCCGGCCGACGCCGGGCTGGCCGAGCTCGCGCCGCTGGTCGAATTCGGCGCGTCACCCCGGGCGGCGATCTTCCTGCTGCGCGCGGCCAAGGCCCACGCCTTCATCCGAGGCCGCGCGTACGTCACCCCCGACGACATCAAGGCCCTGGGCCTGGACGTCCTGCGCCACCGCGTCATCCTGACCTACCGGGCCGAGGCGGAGAACGTGGGTCCTGACGCGCTGCTGCGCCGGATCTTCGAGGCGGTGCCGGTGCCATGACACCCGAGGAGGCCGCGCACGAGGTCCGGCGGATCGAGATCACCACCCGCCACCTGGTACGCGACATCGTCGCGGGCGAGTACTCCAGCGCCTTCCGCGGCCGGGGGGTCGAGTTCGCCGAGGTGCGCGAGTACCAGCCGGGCGACGACGTACGCACCATCGACTGGAACGTGACCGCCCGCCTCGGCTCGGCGTACGTCAAGCGGTACCTCGAGGAGCGGGAGCTGTCGGTGCTGTTCGTGGTAGACCTGAGCGCGTCGGCCGGATTCGGGAGCCGACTCCGCACCAAGGGCGAGCTGGGCGCCGAGGTGGCGGCGGTGCTCGCGCTCGCGGCCGCGCGCAACAACGACCGGATCGGGGCGACCTTCTTCACCGACCGGGTGGAATACCACCTGGCGCCCGCCAAGGGACGGCGGCACGTCCTCCGCCTCATCAGCGATCTGCTCGCGTTCGAGCCGTCGGGCACCGGCACCGACCTGGGCGCGGCGCTCACCGAGCTCGAGTCGACCCTTCGGCGGCGGGCGGTGATCTTCGTCCTGTCGGACTTCATGACCACGGGCCACGAGACGGTGCTCGCGCGCCTGGCTCGGCGGCACGACGTCGTGGCGCTCCAGCTGGTGGACCCGCGCGAGCGACAGTTGCCCGCGGCGGGCATCGTGACCCTGTGGGACCCCGAGACGGGCCGGTGGCGGCGAGTGGACACCGAAGCCCCGGCGGTGCGGGCGTACTTCGCCCGCCGCGCCGAGGCCTTCGACCGTGGGCTGGCGCAGACGCTGCGGGAGCAGAACGTGGATCTGCTGCGGCTCGAGACCGGGCAGCCGTACGCGGAGCCGCTGCTCACGTTCTTCCGCCGGCGGGAGCGGATGCTGTGGCGGTGAACGCCGAGAGGACGATAGGTCGAACGGGCGATAGGACGGTCGGACGGACGGTCAGACCGGTTCGCTTCGGCCGAGTCGGCCCGAGACGGGCAGTGGGACTGCTGGTCCTCGCCTGGATGGGCGGCGCTCCCCACCGGCTCGCGGCCCAGCTGCACGGGCAGCATTGGGACGTGACCCCCGAGACCACCCGGCCCACCGTGGGCGACACCATCACCCTCGCGTTCCGGGTGCGGCTGGACGAGCGCGATCTGCTGTTCGATACCGTGCCCCAGCCGGCCCTCACGCCGCCCGACTGGATCCGGATCTTCTCCATCGACAAGCTGCAGCGGCAGCCCGACCGGATCTTCGTCGGCCGGGCGCGGATCGCGTTCTACCGTCCCGGAAAACAGGCGGTGCCGGTGTTCCAGCTGCCGTTCATGCGGTCGGTGAAGGGGCTGTCGCGCGGGACGCTCTCGAGTGACAGCGCCAGCGTGGAGGTCATCCCCGTGCTCACGGCGGGCTCATCGGCGACCCTGCGCGACATCAAGGAGCCGAGGTCCTCGCGCGGGAGCGCGCCGCTCGAGCTGTTGCTCGGCCTCGCGGCGCTCGCGGCGGCGGGATGGCTCGCGTGGCGCGCCCGCCGCCATGGACCCGCCGAGCCGAGCGCTGCCCCCGCGAGTCCGGCCCCGCCGCCGCTCCCGCCCGATCCCTATCACCGCGCGCTGGCCCGGCTAGCCGAGATCGAGGGGGAATGTTGGGCCGCGCGGGACGTCGCCCGACACTACGCGGAGATCACCGACGCGCTGCGCGACTACCTCGAGGCATACGGCATCCCCGCACGCGAGCGCACCACCTCGGAGCTGCGCTGGGTGCTGCCACCCGCACTGCTCGCCGGTGCCGGTGCCCGGCGGTTCGAGACGGTCTTCGAGGAGGCCGACCTGGTCAAGTTCGCGCGCAGCCGGCCCGACACCGGCCCGGCGGCGGAGTTCCTGGACGAAGCGCGCGCGCTACTCACGGGCTGGCGCGAGGCCACCTGGGCGGCGGAGAGAACGGATGCGATTCGCTGATCCGCTGTTCCTCCTCCTGCTCGTGGTGCCTGCCGTCTGGGCAGTGGCGAGCTGGCACGCGCGCCGCCAGGCCCCCGCCGAGCGGATCGGGTTCCCGGGCCTCGCCTTCCTTGCTGGCGCTCCGACCACCAGGCGAGCCCGGTGGCCCTGGCTGCCCCAGGCGCTCAAGATGCTGGGCCTCGCGCTGCTGGTGGTGGCGCTGGCGCGGCCGCAGGTGCCTCACGAGGTGCGGCAGATCCGCAGCAAGTCCCGGAACATCATGCTCGCCCTCGATATCTCGAGCAGCATGAAGGCCGGCGACTTCAAGCCGGGTAACCGGCTCATGGTCGCGCGGCAGGTGCTGGCCGACTTCAGCCGCGAGCGGAAGGGCGACCTGCTGGGCCTGGTGATCTTCGCCGGCCGCGCCTTCCTCCAGGCGCCGCTCACGCCGGACACCGACCTGCTCGACCGCATGCTCGGCCGGGTGGACATCGGCATGCTGCCGGACGGCACGGCGATCGGCACGGCGCTCACGATGTGCCTCAACCAGGTCAAAGACCTGCCGGCGACGGCCAGCGTCATCGTGCTGATCACCGACGGCGCCAACAACACCGGCAAGCCGTCGCCGCTGGTGGCGGCCGAGGCAGCGCGGGCGATCGGCGTGCGCATCCACACCATCGGCGTGAGCGCGGCGGACACGACGGGGCCGGACAAGCAGTTCATCTGGCGCTGGGGTGGCCGCACGCCGGACCGGCTCACCAGTGGCGACGAGGCGATCCTCAAGCGGATCTCGGACCGGAGCGGGGGCCGCTACTTCCGGGCGACCGACCCGGAGGCGCTGGCGCACATCCTGAGCGCCATCGACCCGATCGAGCGCCGCGAGGTCAAGATCAGCGAGACCCGGGACTATCGCGAGCTGTACGCCTTCGCCCTGTCGCCGGCGCTGGTGCTGCTGGCGGCCGGGCTGGTGCTCGGCGCCACCCGACTCCGGAGCGTTCCGTGAGCTTCGCGTGGCCGCTGGTCCTCCTCCTCGGGGCGGTGCTCGTGCCGCTGGCCGTCCGGGCCATGCTGGCCGGCCTCCGGCGGCGCGACGCGGAACTCCGCGCGTTCGGCGAGCCGGAGGTGCTGAGCCGCGGATCGACCCTGGGGGACCAGCGCACGGCCCGACGGCGGGTGTGGCTCCAGACGGCCGCGCTCGCCCTCGGGGCGCTCGCCCTGGCGCGTCCACAGCTCGGCGACCACCCGGCCGAGCTGGCGCAGACCGGCCGGGACCTGCTCGTGGTGCTGGACCTCTCCCGCTCGATGACGGTGGGCGACGTGGCGCCGAGCCGGCTGGCCGCGGCGAAGGACGCGGTGTGGGAGACGGTCTCCGCCTCGCCCGGCGACCGGGTGGGCCTCATCGTGTTCGGCGGCAGCGCCTTTCTCCAGCTCCCGCTCACCTCGGATCACGCGACGTTCAAGCTGTTCCTCGATGCCGCAAGCCCGGACGATCTCGGCGACCCCGCGACCGACATCGGCACGGCGCTGGCGACGGCGGGCAAAGTGTTCGAGCACGAGGGGGACCAGGGCCACCGGGCCGTGCTGCTGGTGAGCGACGGCGAGAGCGATGAGGCCGATCTGCCGGCCGCGACCGCGAGCCTCCGCGGCGAGAGGATTCCGGTATTCGTCCTGGGAGTCGGCACGGCAGGCGGCGGGGCGGTACCGGCCGACAGCTCGGAGGCGCCGGAGAAGTTCCACCGCGACCACATCGGCCGAATCGCGATCTCGCGACTGGACGAGACCGAGCTGCGCGCCTTGGCCAAGCTGACCGGCGGCGCGTACGGCCGCGCGACCCGCGCCGCCGACCGGCGGGCGTTACGCACCGCGCTCGCCAAGGTCGAGTCGCGCACGCTCTCGGTCCGCCAGGCCACCGAGCGCGCCGACCGGTTTCAGTGGCCGCTCACGCTCGCGGTGGTGGCGCTGTTGAGCGACCTGGCGGTGGGAGCGGGCGACCGCCGCCGGCGGCGGGTCGCCACGCCAGTCCCCGCGCGGACCCGGGCGATCGCCGCCGCGCTGGTGCCGCTGCTCGTCCTGCTGGGCGACGGCTGCGCCCGGGGCTCGCTGGATGCGCAGAAGGGCGAGCGGCTCTATGCCGCCGGCGACTACGCCGGGTCGGCCAAGGCGCTCGATCGGGCGCTCGCCGCCGACAGCACCCCGGTGCGCGCCTACAACTCCGGCAACGCCTACTACCGGCTCAAGCGCTACGAGGACGCCGCGGTGCGGTATCGCTACGCGGCCACCCGGCGCGAGCTGCGTCAGCAGAGCGTGTTCAACCTCGGCAACGCGCTGGTCCGGGCCGCGGAGGACGAGCCCGAGCGGGGGCAGCTCCTGCTCGATGCGGTGAGCGCCTACGAGGAGGCGCTCCGGCTCGACCCGGCCGACCAGGACGCGAAGTGGAACCTCGAGCTGGCGCTGCAGCGGCTGGAGGAAGACCGCATGAGGGGCGGGTCCGCGGGGCGCGGCCGCAACGCGGACTACGGCCGCGGCAACATGAACGTCCCGGGCTACGAGGGAAACCCGGAGGCCGCCTCGGGCGCCATGGCCGGCGGCGGATTCGGGGCGGGGGAGGGCGAGTCGGTGGACGAGCTGAGCGCCGACCAGGCGCGGCAGCTGCTGGAGGCCGTGCAACGGGAGCAGCTGGCGAGTCACGAGGGGCGGCGGCTGGGGGATGGCGCGGCGGGGGGGAGGGACTGGTAGGGGGAAGGGGGCCGATAGGACGATACGGCGAGCGGGCGATAGGACGGCCAGACGGTCCGGTCAGCTCATCCCGACGCCACCTTACGCCACCCTTCCTGTCGGTTTGTCCTATCGCCCGCTCGCCGTATCGTCCTATCGGCCTCTTGCGCCGCCGCGCTCCACCCCATAGACTGCCAGTCACAATCGTTCTCGTGGTCATTTGCGGCCTATTGCAGCCACGTTAAACAAATGCTAAAAAGCCTCGCGTCCCGAGTGTCTTTTTGGCACCGGGCGCTTTTCATTTTGGGCCCGGCGCCAAGGAACTGCCCGGGGTGGCGGGGCGGGAACTCACGCCATGACGACTGTGCTCGACCTTCCTGTGGCGCCGGCTCGAACCGGCAGCGCGGCGCCGCGCGCACTCCGGCCGCTGCCGCTCTGTTGCCGGCTCTGCGGCGCTCTCCACCCCCCTGCCGCCACGGCGACCTGCGAAGAATGCCTGGGGCCACTCGAGCCGGTGTACGGGCCCGAGCGGACCCTGCCGACCGCGGCGACGATCGCGGCCCGCCCGCCATCACTGTGGCGCTATCGTGAGTGGCTGCCCTTCGAGGGGGAGCCCGTGGTCTCGCTCGACAGCGGCTTCACCCCTCTGCTCGAGGCGCCCGCGCTCGCCCGCCGGCTCGGGGTCGCGCGCGTGTGGATCAAGAACGACGCGGTGAGCCATCCGTCCTTGAGCTTCAAGGACCGCGTGGTCGCCTCCGCCCTCAACGCGGCACTTGGGCTGGGCCTCGACACGGTGGGCTGCGCGTCCACCGGGAACCTGGCGAACGCGGTGGCTGCGCAGGCTGCCCGGGCCGGCCTGCCAGCCTGGATCTTCATCCCCGATGACCTCGAGCTGGGCAAGGTCGTGGGCACCGCGGTATACCACCCGCACCTGGTGCGGGTGCGCGGCACCTACGATGACGTCAACCGGCTCTGCTCGCAGGTGGCCGACCGCTACGGCTGGGGCCTGGTCAACATCAATCTGCGTGCGTACTACGGTGAAGGCTCCAAGACCATGGCCTTCGAGATCGCGGAGCAGCTGGGCTGGCGCCTGCCCTCCGCGGTGGTCGCGCCGATGGCCGGGGGCTCGCTGCTGACCAAGCTCGAGAAGGGCTTCCGCGAGTTCACCGAGGCCGGGCTCGTGTCCGGCGAGCCGCCACGGCTGTATGGTGCGCAGGCCTCCGGTTGCGCGCCGATCGTGCATCTCGTCGAGCATGGCGGGGAGCACATCGCGCCCGTGGTGCCGCGGACGATCGCGCGCTCGATCGCGATCGGGAACCCCGCGGACGGCCGGTTCGCGGCCGCCGCGATCCGCGGCACCGGCGGCTGGGCCGCCGGGGTGTCCGAGGCGGCGCTGGTGGACGGCATCAAGCTGCTCGCCGAGACGACGGGCGTCTTCACCGAGACCGCGGGCGGCGTCACGGTCGCGGCGGCCCTGGCGCTGGCCCAGGGCGGGAAGCTGCGTCCCGAGGACGAAGTGGTTCTGTGCATCACGGGCAACGGGCTCAAGACCGTCGAGGCGCTGCGCGGCGCGCTGCCCGACGCGCCGATCATCGCGCCGCGCATCCGCGAACTGGAGGCTCTGTATGGCCGTGACCTTTAGCCTGCCCACCGTGCTGGCCCGACTGGCGGACGGACAGGCCTCGATCGACGCCACCGGCGCCACGCTGGGCGAGGTGGTCGCCGAGATCGCCGACCGCTTCCCCCGCCTCGCGCCCCGGCTCCGCGACGAGACCGGCGGCCCGTATCCGTTCGTCACCTACTATCTGAACGACGAGGACATCCGGTTCCGGAACGGGTTCGCCACGCCGGTGAGCCCGGGTGACGAGATCACGGTGGTGGCGGCGATTGCGGGGGGATGAAATAGGGCGATAGGGCGAACGGGCGATAGGACCGGAGAGTAATACGCCTGTCATCCCGAGCGAAGCGAGGGATCT
>JBOHSB010000256.1:0-12179 GCA_050733015.1 Gemmatimonadales bacterium | reverse complement strand
GACCGGGCCCCGCGGCGGCCGCGACCGCACCTTCCTGGCGCGGGTATTCAACAAGCTCCTGCTCAACTTCACCTGGTGGGTCAACCGCAAAGACACCGAAGGGCGCAATGTTTTTCAAGGCGGCTTTCTTGGCCTCGATAACATCGGCGTCTTCGACCGCAGCGCGCCGCTCCCGACCGGCGGGTCGCTCGAGCAGGCCGACGGCACCGCGTGGATGGCGTTCTACTGCAACACGATGCTGTCCATGGCCCTGGAGCTCGCGAGCGAGGACCCCGCGTACGAGGACCTCGCCTCCAAGTTCTTCGAGCACTTCATCGCCATCGCGCAGGCCATCAACACGCTCGGCGGGTCGGGGCTGTGGTGCGAGGACGACGGGTTCTACTACGACCAGCTCCATGTCGGCGACCGGCACGAGGCGTTGCGAGTCCGCTCACTGGTGGGCCTGATGCCACTGATCGCGGCGGAGGTGATGGACGAGGGGATGTTCGAGCACCTCGAGGGTTTCCAGAAGCGGATGAAGTGGTTCCTGGAGAATCGTCCGGACGTGACCGGCCAGATCGCCTGCATGATGCCACGCCGGGCCGGCGATCACGTGCAGCGGCTGCTGGCCATCCCCTCCCGCGAGCGACTGGAGCGCGTGCTCCGATATCTGCTGGACGAGAGCGAGTTTCTCTCTCCGCACGGGATCCGGTCCGTCTCGCGGGTGCATCACGAGCACCCGTACGAGATCTCCGTGGACGGCGAGATCTACCAGGTGGACTACGCGCCCGCGGAGGGCACCAGCGGCCTCTTCGGCGGCAACTCGAACTGGCGGGGGCCGGTGTGGCTCCCGATCAACTACCTGATCCTCGAGGCGCTGGAGCGCTACCATCACTTCTATGGGGACGACCTCAAGGTGGAGTGCCCGGTCGGGTCAGGCCGAATGCTGAACCTCCAGCAAGTCGCCGGCGAACTCGAGGCCCGGCTGGGATCGCTGTTTCTGCCCGACGGGTCCGGCCGCCGGCCGTGCCATGGCGAGGATGCGCGCTTCGCCGCCGATCCCCATTGGAAGGACCTGGTGCTGTTTCACGAGTACTTCCACGGGGACAACGGCCGCGGCGTCGGGGCCAGCCATCAGACCGGCTGGACGGCGCTGGCGCTCCGCTGCATCGAGGACGGGGCGCGCCAGCGGGGCGCCTCGGCGCCGGCGAGGACGAAGTCGCCCGGCCGGCTCGCGGCGAGCCGGCGGTGAGCTCCCCCATCGCGGTCGACGACCGCACCGAGTGGCTGGAGGCCGACGGCCAGGGCGGCTTCGCCTCGGCGACCACGCTCGGCGTGCGCACCCGACGGTATCATGCGCTGCTGTTGGCGGCGACGACGCCCCCGACCGGCCGCATGGTGCTGGTCAACGGGCTGGATGCCTGGGCCGGGTCCGGCGCCACGCCCGAGTTCCTCACCCGCCAGCGCTATGCGCCGGGTGGGCTCGCGCCCGAGCACGGGGCGACGCTCGAGCGGTTCGTGGACGAGCCGTGGCCGACGTGGACCTATCGCCTGGCCGACGGCAGCCGCATCGAGCACGAGCTGTTCGTCCCGCACGGCCGCGCCCGGGTGGCGCTCCGATGGCGGCTGGTCGGGCGGCGCGACGGGGCGCTTCCCTTCGCGATTCGCCCATTCCTCTCGGGACGCGACTCGCACGCGCTGCACCACGAGAACCCGGCGTTCCGATTCGCGGAGTCGGCGTCGGGGCAGCGACTCGAGTGGCACCCGTACGACGGCGTGCCGGCCGTGCAGGCCCTCTCCAACGGCCGCTACCGCGCGGAGCCGCAGTGGTATCGCGGGTTCCTCTACTCGGAGGAGCGGGCGCGCGGCCTGGACGACACCGAGGACCTCGCGGCGCCGGGCGTCTTCCAGTGGGATCTCGCCGAGGGCGACGCCATCCTTCTGCTCGGCGCCGACGGGGCACTCGCCGGCGACCCGGACGCGGCGGAAGCGTTCGGCCGGCTTCGCCGCTCGGAGCGCGCGCGGCGCGCGCGGTTCGCGACTCCCCTGGAGCGCGCCGGAGACGCGTACCTGGTACGGCGCGACCCGGGGAAGACCATCGTGGCCGGGTATCCCTGGTTCACGGATTGGGGGCGCGACACGTTCATCAGCCTCCGGGGACTCTGTCTCGCGACCGGCCGCCTGGCCGACGCCCGGTCCATTCTGCTCGAGTGGGCGGACCTGGTCTCCGATGGGATGCTGCCCAACCGCTTCGTGGACCAGGGCGATGCTCCCGAGTACAACACGGTCGACGCGTCGCTGTGGTATGTCATCGCCGCGCACGAGTATCTCGAGGCCGCCGAGGCCGCAGGCCGCCCCGCGCCCGCAAGCGACCAGAAGGCCCTGGGCGCCGCCGTGCAAGCGATCCTGGCGGGACACGTGCGGGGCACGCGCTACGGCATCCGGGCCACCGAGGACGGCCTCCTCGCCGCCGGCGAGCCGGGGGTTCAGCTCACCTGGATGGACGCCAAGGTCGGGGACTGGGTGGTGACGCCGCGGATCGGGAAGCCGGTCGAGATCCAGGCACTCTGGCTCAATGCCCTCCGCATCGCCGAGCGCTTCACACCAAGGTACGCGACGGTCCATGCCAAGGGCGTCGAGAGCTTCGCGCGCCGTTTCTGGGACGCCGAGGCCGGCGGGCTCTACGACGTGGTGGATGCCGATCACGTTCCAGGCCGGCTCGATCCGACGTTGCGCCCGAACCAGATCCTCGCGGTCGGAGGCCTGCCGTATTCGCTCCTGGACGGCGAGCGAGCCCGCCAGGTCGTGGACGCCGTCGAGCGTCAGCTCTGGACCCCGCTCGGTCTCCGGACCCTGGCGCCCGGCGCAGACGGCTACACCCCACGGTACCAGGGCGGCATTCGCGAGCGAGACGGCGCGTACCACCAGGGCACGGTCTGGCCCTGGCTGCTGGGCCCGTTCGTGGAGGCCTGGGTCCGGGTGCGTGGGAGCGGCGCCGACGTGCAGGCCGAAGCCCGGCGGCGGTTCTTCCAGCCGTTGATGGACCATCTCTCGGAGGCCGGGGTGGGCCACATCTCGGAGATCGCCGACGCGGAGCCGCCGCACACCCCGCGGGGCTGCCCGTTTCAGGCGTGGTCGGTGGGCGAAGCGCTCCGGCTCGACCGGCTGGTCCTCGGCGCTGAGGAACGTCCCCAGGCCGCAAGGCGGCCGCGTGCCCAAACCGTCGGTGGTTGAGCCGTCGGTGGTTGCGCGGGCGGTACCGGCGAGGGTCGCCCCTGCCCCGCCACTCATGCGCCACCTGCCCGAGTACCTCATGGAGGCCGCGCTCCTCGGCCTGTTCATGGTCTCGGCCTGCACGTTCACGGTGGTGCTGCAGCATCCCGCCTCACCGGTCCGCAACGCCATTCCCGATCCGTTCGCGCGCCGGCTCCTGACGGGGCTCGCCATGGGAGCGACGGCGATCCTGCTGATCTACTCCCCCTGGGGCAAGCAGTCGGGCGCCCACATGAATCCGGCGATCACGCTCACCTTCACCCGGCTCGGCAAGGTCGCGCCGCGTGATGCCCTGGCCTATATGGTGGCGCAGTTCGCGGGCGGACTTGCCGGCGTGCTCATCGCCCGGTTGGCGCTGGGCGGTCGGCTGGCCCATCCCAGCGTGGACTACGCCGCCACGCTGCCGGGCCCGTGGGGCGCTTCCGTCGCGTTCGTCGCGGAGGCCGCCATCTCCTGCCTGCTGGTCCTGGTGGTCCTTGCCGTCTCCAACCATCCGCGCCGGGCGGCGTACACCGGCATCTGCGCGGGCCTGATGGTGGCCATCTACATCACGGTCGAGGCGCCGCTTTCCGGGATGAGCATGAACCCGGCGCGGACCCTCGGCTCCGCGTTCTTCGCCGGCAACTGGACCGCCCTCTGGATCTACTTCACGGCCCCACTGCTGGGCATGCTGGCGGCGGCCCAGCTCTACCTGGCACGCCGCGGCCCGCAGGGCGTCGCCTGCGCCAAGCTCCATCACCAGAACTCGAAGCGCTGCATCTTCTGCGAGTACCATGGCGCCCGGATCCCGTCGCCGGCGCCCCAGGGAACCAATCCGCACCCCTCGACATTATAGGCCGCATCGTGAGGGCTCCATTCGGTTCGGCCACTGTTCAAGGAGATCGAGGATGAAACGGCGTAGCTGGATTCTGGGTCTGGTCGTGCTGGCGGGCGCGGGTTGGTACCTGTTCCGCCCGGAGCTGCTGTTCGTGAACAAGCGGGTCAACGAAACCCTCGTCGCCAGCCAGGGCGCCTCGGCGCCGATGGTGGTCCTGCGCGGGCAGTTCCACTCGGTGGCCCACGAGACCAAGGGCACGGCGTCGGTGCACGAGCTCGGCGGCGGCAACCGGGTGCTGCGCCTGACCGACTTCGCGACGTCCAACGGTCCCGACGTCCGCGTCTACCTGATCGAGGCCCCGGACGCCTCGGATAACACCACCGTTACCAAGTCGGGCTATCTCGAGCTCGGGAAGCTCAAGGGCAACGAAGGGGACCAGAACTACGAGATCCCCGCCGGCACCGACCTCAACAAGTATCACGCGGTCACGATCTGGTGCTACCGGTTCAACGTCAACTTCGCCACCGCGCCACTCACCCCGGCTTCCTGAACAGGAGAAGGTCATGTCGCTCGCTCGCGCGGTGTCGCTCTCGGTCGCGGTCCTGGCGCTCGCCCAGGGGGCCCTGGCCCAGGGCGCGCCGATCGCTACCAAGTTCACGATCAAGGTCGAGAACGTCTCGACCGGGGAAGCGCTCAAGCTGTCCAACGGCAAGACCGCCCCGTTCGTCTCCGCTCCCGTGCTGTGGGCGGTGCACACCGGGAGCACCAACCCGATCTTCGTCGCCGGCCAGGTGGACGCCGGCAAGGGCCTGGAGACGTTGGCCGAGACCGGGAATCCCGGGCGGCTGGCCAAGTCCCTCGAGGGTGCGGCCGGAATCGTGGCGCTGGGCGCGGACGACCGGCCGGTCGGCTCCGACGCGGGCGGGCCGATCCCGCCGGGCAAGGGCTACCAGTTCGAGGTGACCGCGGCGCCGGGGCAGACCCTCTCGGTCGCGTGGATGTTCGGCCAGTCGAACGATCTGTTCTACTCCAACGACCGCCCGATCGCCCTGTTCGACGCCGCGGGCAAGCCGGTCACCGGCGACATGACCCGCCAGCTCGCGCTGTGGGACGCCGGCACCGAGGTGAACGAGGAGCCGGGTCTGGGGCCCAACCAAGGTCCGCGGCAGAAGACGTCCGACGCCGGCGTCACGGAGCACGAGGGCATCGCCCACGTGCGCGATGGGTTCAGCTATCCCCGGACGACCGACGTGCTGCGGCTCACGATCACTCCCGTTGCCGGCGCGGTCAGCAGCAGGTAGGCTGTCACCTGCATGGGGGCGCAATGCACCGCGCCCCCGCCAGCGTTCCACCCTGGTCCCTGGAATCCTCCCATGTCTTCGTCACACTACGACGTCATCATCATCGGATCCGGCGCGGGCGGCGGCACGCTGTTCCACCGGCTGGCACCCTCGGGCAAGCGGATCCTGCTGCTCGAGCGGGGCGACTACGTGCCGAGGGAACAGGACAACTGGAGTACCAGGGCAGTCAACGTGGAGGGGAAGTACCAGACTAAGGAGCACTGGCGGGACAAGGACGGGAAGGACCTGCACCCGCACACGAACTACTGGGTGGGGGGCAACACCAAGTTCTACGGCGCCGCGCTGTTCCGGCTCCGGCGGGAGGACTTCGGCGAGCTCAGGCATCACGGCGGCCTCTCGCCGGCGTGGCCCATCGGCTACGACGAGCTGGAGCCCTACTATATGGAAGCCGAGCGCCTGTACCAGGTGCACGGCCAGCGCGGGGCGGACCCGACCGACCCGCCCGCCAGCGGGCCCTACGCCTACCCCGCCGTGAGTCACGAGCCGAGAATCCAGCAGCTGAGCGACGACTTCGCCCGCCTCGGCCTCAGGCCCTTCCCCGTGCCGCTCGGGATCATGCTCGACGAATCGAACCGGCGGCAGAGCCGCTGCATCCGCTGCGCCACCTGCGACGGCCATCCCTGCCTGGTCCAGGCCAAGTCGGACGCGCAGGTGGTGTGCGTGGATCCGGCGCTCCGGTACCCTAACGCGACCCTGCTCACGGGCGCCTACGTCTCCCGGCTCGAGAGCAGCGCCTCGGGCCGCGAGGTGACCCGGGTCCTGGTAGAGCGGGACGGCGCCCGCGAGAGCTACTCGGCCGACGTGGTCGTGGTCTCCGCCGGGGCGATCAACTCCGCCGCGCTGCTGCTCCGCTCGGTGAGCGACCAGCATCCCCGCGGGCTGGCCAACGGCTCGGACGTGGTGGGCCGGCACTACATGGGCCACGTCAACTCGGTGCTGATGGCCCTGTCGAAGTGCCCCAATCCGACGGTGTTCCAAAAGACGCTCGGGCTCAACGACTTCTACTTCGGCTCCCCGGAGTGGGAGTTCCCCATGGGCCACATCTCGTTCGTCGGCAAGCTGGACGGCGCGACGCTGTCGGCGGGGGCGCCCGCGATCGCGCCCGGATGGACGCTGGACCTGATGGGGAAACACTCGCTCGACTTCTGGCTCACGTCGGAGGACCTCCCCGATCCCGAGAACCGGGTGACGCTCGATCGCGAGGGGAAGATCGTGCTGAGCTACACGCCCAACAACGGTGAGGCCCACCGGCGGCTCATCCGGAAGCTGGAGCAGCTGATGCAGCAGCAGACCCGATGCACGGTGCACGGCGATGGCTGTCACCAGGGGCTCTTCGCCCGCAACCTGTTCCTGGGCCAGCGCATTCCGCTGGCGGGCGTAGCACACCAGAACGGCACCATTCGCTTCGGACACGATCCGAGGACCTCGGCCCTGAACACCGATTGCCGGGCGCACGAGGTGGACAACCTCTACGTGGTGGACGGCAGCTTCTTCCCCTCCAGCGGTGCGGTGAACCCCGCGCTCACGATCATGGCCAACGCCCTCCGGGTGGGAGACCGGATCCTCGAGCGGCTCGGCGCACGCCGGAGCCAGGCGGCGTCGAGTCAGACGGCCGGAGTCTCGTCGTGAGCGCGCCGGTGCGGAAGGCCCGGCTGCGCCGCGGGTTCCACGTCGCCGTGCTCCGCGGGGCCCTGGTCGCTGCACTGCTCGCAGCGAATTCGCTCGGGGCGCAGTCGCCGCGGCCGTGGACCGGCCGGGGCGCGGTTCCCAAGCAGGCGGTCGGCGAGACCGCCGCGGCGGGCCCGGCCCAGGCGGTGGCGATGGTGGGGCTCACCGTCGGCGACATGGATCGGTCCATCGCGTTCTACACCTCGGTGCTGGACTTCCGGAAGCTGTCGGACGACGAGGTGGCGGGGAGCGCCTACGAGAAGCTGGAAGGCGTGTTCGGCGTCCGCATGCGGGTGGTGCGCCTGGGGCTGGGCGACGAGCAGCTGCAGCTCACCGAGTACCTGGCGCCGCGCGGGCGTCCGGCGCCGGCCGATTCCCGCAGCAACGACCGCTGGTTCCAGCACGTCGCCATCATCGTGAGCAACATGGACAGCGCGTTTGCCCGGCTCAGGCGGAACAAGGTGCAGTACGCCTCGACGGGCCCGCAGCTGCTGCCCAGGACCATCCCCAACGCGGCCGGCATCCGGGCGTTCTATTTTCGGGATCCCGACGGGCACCCGCTCGAGCTGCTGCAGTTCCCGGCGGACAAGGGCGACCCCAAGTGGCATACACCGAGCGATCGGCTGTTCCGGGGCATCGACCACACCGCGATCGTGGTGAGCGATACCAAGGCGAGCCTGGCCTTCTACCGCGACGTGCTCGGCTTTCGGGTGGCCGGCGAGAGCATGAACTTCGGCACCGAGCAGGAGCATCTCAACAACGTGGAGGGCGCCCGGCTCCACATCACGGGCCTGCGCGCCCCCGCCGGTCCGGGGATCGAGTTTCTCGAGTACCTGGCCCCGCGGGACGGCCGGCCCTATCCCGCGGACGAGCGGGCGAATGACCTGGTGCACTGGCAAACCACCGTGTGGGTGCCCGACGCCGGAGCCGCGGCTGCTGCCGTACGGCAGGGCCGGTTCCGCGTAGTCTCTCCCAACCCGGTGGAGCTGCCCGACACCGCGCTCGGCTTTCGACGCGGCGTCCTGGTACGCGATCCCGACGGCCACGCCGTCCAACTCGTAGAGCACCAAGGAGAAGTCCATGCCAAGCACTGAGACCGCCCAGCGGGCTCCGGCCGCGGCCAAGCCGGCCGCCGAAGCGAGCATGATGAAGGCGGTGGCGGTCCGGCCCGGCGTTCCCAACTCCATGTACCTGGCGCAGCTCGCCAAGCCAACGGTGGCGGAGATCCCCGAAGGGCGGGGCGTGCTGGTCAAGGTGCTGCGCGTGGGGGTGGACGGCACCGACAAGGAGATCAACGCCGCGGAGTACGGCGCCGCGCCCCCGGGCTTCGATTTCCTGGTGACCGGCCACGAGGGCTTCGGGCAGGTGGAGGCGGTCGGCCCCAACGTGACCGAGCTGGTGCCCGGCGACTACGTCGTGGCCACGGTCCGGCGGCCCGGGTCGAGCATCTACGACCGGATCGGCACCTCGGACATGACGACCGACGACGTGTACTACGAGCGGGGCATCAACCTCCGCCACGGCTATCTCACCGAGTACTACGTGGACGACGCCGAGTTCATCGTGAAGATCCCGTGCGAGCTGCGGGAGGTCGGGGTGCTGCTCGAGCCCACGACCGTGGTCGAGAAGGGGATCGCCCAGGCGTACGAGATCCAGCGCCGGCTCAGGGTGTGGCGGCCGCGGAAGGCCGCGGTCATGGGCGCCGGGACGATCGGGCTGCTGGCGGCGATGGCGCTCAGGCTCCGCGGGCTCGACGTGACCGTCTTCGGACGGACCGCCCGTCCCTATCTCAACTCCGACCTGATCGAGGTCCTGGGCGCCCGCTACGAGACCACGGTGACGCTGCCGATCGTCGAGGGCGCCAAGAAGTACGGCCCGTTCGACCTGATCTTCGAGGCGACCGGCTCGTCCCCCGTGGTGTTCGACAGCATGCAGGCGCTGGGCAAGAACGGCGTCCTGGTCCTGTCGAGCGTGACCGGCGGAGACAAGATGATCCAGGTGCCGGCCGACCGGATCAACCTCGAGTTCGTGCTGGGCAACAAGGTCATGGTGGGGACGGTAAACGCGAACCGCGAGTACTTCGAGATGGGCGTCAAGGACCTGGCCCACGCCGAGGCGCAGTACCCGGGCTGGCTCGCGCGGCTGCTGACCCATCCGGTCAAGGGGTTGGAGAACTGGCCGCAGCTGCTGGACGCCTTGACCAACGCGAAGGGCGCGATCAAGGTGTACTGCGAAGTCGCGGACATTTAGGGGGGTCCATGCTTCCAGCGACCGGCGGCGACCGAACCCGCTTCATTCTCAGCGGACATGCGCCGCGCGAGGCCCGGCTCCGGCCGGAGCACGCGCACAAGTATCCCGAGATCCGGCCCGAGCAATGGGAGCCCGCGGCCATGCTCGCCGACCGGGTCCTCGCGGGCTGGCTGCTCCGGGGGAACCTGCTCGCCATTCGGGGGCGGGTCCTGCTGGACGAGCACTTCGAGTTCCGGGGCGGGCGCGGGCGCGGCGGCGAGCGCGAGGGCGCCCGACCGCGGCGCGAGGGCCGGTGACCGACTTCCGGCCGCAGGCGTGATCACCGTCCGGCATCGGGAGACCGGCGAGGCGCTGCTCGAGTGGCCCGGCGACACGCTCGCCGGCGCCGGGCTGCGGAACGCCGTCCTGCTCTACGCCGACCTCAAGGGCGCCAACCTCGCCGGGGCCGACCTTCGGGGGGCCGACCTGTGCCAGTCGGACCTCCGCGGCGCCGTGTTCGACGGCGCCAACCTGGCCGGCGCGGACGTCACGCTGGCCAACCTCGAGGGCGCCAGCTTCCGGAACGCGATCCTGGCGGACGCGCGGCTGCAGGCGGTCACGCTGGACGTGGGCGGACCCGCGCGCACCGACTTCCGCGGCGCCGAGCTCACCCGGGTCAACCTCAAGAACTCGAACCTGACGGGCTCGACCTTCGCCGACGCCGAGATGCGCCGGATCGACCTTACGCACGTGGATCTGTCGGGGTCCGACCTGAGCGGCGCGAACCTCACCGAGGCGAACCTCAGCTACTCCCGGCTGCGCGGGGCCGATCTGAGCTACGCGATGCTGGTGAGCGCGCTGTTCAACGCCGTGGACCTGGAGGGGGCCTCGCTCCGCCACACCGATCTCACGTTCGCGGTGCTGAACGGCGCCGAGCTGGCGGGCGCGGACCTGTCGTCCGCGCTGCTGTCGCAGACGGTGTTCGCGCGCTGCCCCAGCCTCGCGCGGGCGCGCGGGCTGGACGCCGTAGAGCCGGTCAATCAGTCGTCCATCGACCTGGCCTCGCTGGGTCACGCGCTGGAGCACCTGCCCGACGAGCTGCTGGCGACGCTGGGCGTGGAAGGCGAGCAGCTCGCGGCGCTGCGATCCGCGCGCTCCGGCGCCAGTCGTTAGCCCGGGCCGGCCTTCCCGTCACCGCGGATCTCCGCGGTGATGCGGCCCAGCAGGTCGGGCGGCACGCTGAGCTGGCGCAGCTTCTGGCGCACTCCCGTCAGGACGCTGGCCTCGAAGGTGAACTCGCGGGCACACGCGGCGCAGATCTCGAGATGCTCCTCGATCAGGTGCATCTCGGCGTGGGGCAGGCGCCGGTCGAGGAAGTCGTCGAGGCGGCGGAACGCCTCCTCGCAGGTGGTCCGATTCAGGGGATGGCTCATTGGGCAGCGCCGGTTGCGTGACGGGTGACGATACCGCTCTCCTCCGCGACCTGCCACAGCGCCTTCTGCAGCATCTTCCGCCCGCGGTGAAGCCGAGACCGCACGGTGCCGATGGGACAGCCTAACACCTCGGCGATCTCCTCATAGCTCAGGTCTTCCATGAAATAGAGCGTCGCGACCACCCGGTACTCCTCGGGCAGCCGGGCGATCGCGGCGACCACCCGCTCGGTGCCCAGCCGGTCGAGCAGCTGCGCCGCCGGGTCCGGTCCCTGGGTGGGGAACCCGGCCTCGGCGGAGCGGGCATAGAGGTAGAGATCGGGCGTGTCGTCGAGGTCGGAGGTGACCGGCCGGCTCTTCTCCCGCCGGCGCTTCGAGAAATAGCAGTTGGTCAGAATCTTCAAGAACCAGGCGCGGAAGTTGGTGCCCGGCTCGAACGAGGCGAAGGCGCGGAAGGCGAGCAGCGCCGCCTCCTGCACCAGATCCTCGGCATCCGCCTGGTTCCGCGTCAGCCGCATCGCGATACCGAAGGCCGTGCCGGCCACCGCCCCGAAGAGCAGCTCGAAGTCCGCGGTCGGGCGGAGTGGCGGGGCCTCTGGTGCAGACCTGGCGGCGGCTGAAGGCTGCTGGAGCACGGTGCCCCTGGATTGGGGTGGGCGAGCTATCGCCTGTGAACCAGTCGTCCGAGGAGACCCCCGACGACGCCGCCCGCGGCGGCTCCCATCAGGCCTACACCGATGGTGACGCCGGTGCAGTCCGCGGCCCATTCTCGGAGGGCGAACAGCGGCTGCTCCCAACGGGCGGCGCGGAAGGTGGAGGACGGCTCCTGAGCGGAGGCGGGGGCGGCGGCGAGCGCGAGGATCAGCAGCGCGGCCGAGGCTCTTCCCATGCGCCTCCCAGGACCGAGGCCAACCCTGCCCCACGCGCTTCCGGTCGCCATGAATTCTCCTGGATGGGAGGGTCTTGGGGGTGTAATGCCAAACGGGGGCGCGGGGTTCCAGGGGGGCAACGGGCTGGGTCGGACCGCTGGCGGCCCTATAGAAGGGGATGCCACCGGTGAAAGGTTTCGTGGACAAGATACTCCATGATGCGGCCGACTCGGGCTACCAAGCCCAATGGCTACCTTCTCGGCTCATACCGCATCGCCACCGCCCCCGAGCCGAACTCCAGCCGGCTCACGAGCCTCAAGTCGACATGCTTCGATAGCCCCGCGAACAACGTCGGCCCGTGGCCCGCTAGCCTGGGCTGCACCACGAACTCGTACTCATCGATCAATCCCAGCTCCGCCAACGCCAGCGGGAGCTTCACGCCTGCCACCAACAGACCTCTGCCCGACTCCCCCTTGAGCCGCTGAACGGCTTTCCCCAGATCCTCGCGCAAGAGCTCCGCGTTCCAATCCACCCGGTCCATGGTGCGCGACAC
>JBOHSB010000255.1:0-2762 GCA_050733015.1 Gemmatimonadales bacterium | reverse complement strand
GCCGACCGGGTGCGCGAGGCCTGGATGAGCATCCTGGCCGAGGCGCTGCCGGCGGCCCGGGTGCTCGATCTCTACGCCGGGAGCGGGGCGCTTGGACTCGAGGCCCTGTCCCGCGGCGCCGCCTCGGCCGACTTCGTGGAGCTCAATCCGCCTTCGCTGCGCGCCCTCGAGGCCAACGTCGACGCCCTCGGGGTCACGGGGCGGGCGCGGATCCACCGGGGCGACGCGCTGCGCTTCGCCGAGCGCCTCGCCCCCGATGCCTACGACGTGGCCTTCGCGGACCCGCCGTACAGCCGCGACGACGCCGCCCGCCTGGTGGCGCTCTTCCGCCGGACCCCGTTCGCACGCATTCTTTCCGTCGAGCACCGCGCCGCCGAGCGCCTGGAGGGGGATTCGACCCGTCGGTACGGCGACACCGCCCTCACCTTCTGCCACGCCCCATGACGCGCATCGCGATCTACCCTGGCTCGTTCGATCCGCCGACGAAGGGCCACGAGGACCTGATCCGCCGTAGCCTGGCGCTGGCCGACCGGGTGATCGTCGCCGTGGCGGTCAACCCGTCGAAGCAGCCGCTGTTCCCGGTCGAGCGGCGGCTGGCCATGCTCCGGGCCACCGTTGGCGACGAACCGCGGGTATCCTTCGAGTCGTTCGAGGGCCTTCTGGCTGAGTTCGCACGCAAGGTGGGGGCCTCGATGGTGGTGCGCGGCCTGCGCGCGGTCAGCGACTTCGAATACGAGACCCAGATGGCCCTGATGAATCGCCGGCTGCATCCTGCCCTGGAGACGGTGTTCCTGGTGCCGGCGCTGGACCTGACCTACCTGAGCTCGAGCCTGGTGCGGGAGGTGGCGCGGTTCGGCGGCGACGTCAGCGGCCTGGTGCACCCGTCGGTGGCCGAGGCGCTGGCCGGACGGTACCGGTCATGACCTTCCGCGTCTCCCTCCTGGAGCGTGCGGCCGCACGCCGGAAGCGCATCGTCCTGTGCGAGGGTGACGACCCGCGGATGCGGGAGGCCGCCGAGCGGCTCCGCCGGGACGGCATCGCCGAGGCGATCGTCATCGGCGGCAACGGCATCCGGCCGGCCGACGATCCACGCCTGGCCCGCATCGCGCAGTTCCTGCGCGATCGCCGCCCCGACCGGATCGTGGACGGGGTGCACGCACTCGACGTGGCCGCCGTGCCGGTCAACTTCGGCGCGGCGCTGGTCGCGCTGGGGGAGGCCGATGCCGCGGTGGCCGGCGCGGTATGTCCCACCCGGGACGTGATCCGGGCCGCGCTCTGGGCCATCGGGACGGCGCCCGGCGTGGACCTGGTGAGCTCGGCGTTCTACATGGTGCTGCCGAACGACACCGTGCTCACGTTCACCGACTGCGCGGTGGTGCCGGAGCCCACCCCCGACCAGCTCGCCCAGATCGCCCTCGCGGCCGCGCGCGACCGGCCCCGGCTCGTGGGCGATGCGCCGCGGGTCGCGTTTCTCTCGTACAGCACCAAGGGCAGCGCCGAGGGTCCGCGAGTGGCGAGGGTGCGGGACGCGGCGGCGCGCTTCGGGGAGCTGGCCCCCAAGCTGGTGGCCGACGGCGAGCTCCAGGGCGATGCGGCGCTGATCCCCGAGGTGGCCGACCGCAAGGCGCCGGGCTCGCCCGTGGGAGGCCGGGCCAACGTGCTGGTGTTTCCCGATCTCGACGCCGGCAACATCGCGTACAAGCTGGTGCAGCGGCTAGGCGGCGCCGTCGCGATCGGTCCCATGCTCCAAGGACTCTCGCGGCCGATGGCCGACCTGTCGCGCGGGGCGACGGCCGATGATATTGTCGAGGTGGCCGCCATGGCGGCGTTGCAGTGTGACTGACTCGAAAGGAAGAAGGCCGATGGGTTTCCACCAGACCAAGGACGCCAGCGGCGTGTCGGTGATGCAGGTCGAAGGCCAACTGGTCGTGGGCAACCGGCAGGAGCTCAAGGACCTGGTGCAGGCGGCGCTGGACCGGGGTGAGCTGCGGCTGCTCATCGACTTCTCGCGCACCGGCTACATCGACTCCTCCGGGCTCGGGGCCCTGGTCTCCATCTCCAAGAAGATCCGCGAGGCCGGGGGCGAGCTCCGGCTGTCCGGGCTCAACGAGGACCTCCGCTCGCTGTTCGAGCTCACCAAGCTGGACACGCTCTTCGCCATCGCCGAGACGCCCAAGCAGGCCCTCGCCAGCTTCTAGCCCGACCGACCGATGCCGTCGCCTCTCCGACTCTGCGTCCGCCGCTCCGCGGCCCTGGACGGAGAGAGCCTCGGCACGCTGGTGACGCTGCGGCTGCCCAGCGAAGTCGAGTGCATCGAGGAGGCGGTCGAGCTGGTGACCCGCCACTGCTTGGCCGGACAGGACGCCACCACCAAAACCCGCTTTCGCCTGCAGGTGGTCCTGTCCGAAGCGCTCAGCAACGCCATCGTGCGCGGCAACCGCGAGGACCGCCGCAAGTGGGTCGACGTGCGGGTCGAGCTCGGCCCGGAGGCGATCCGCCTCGAGATCACCGACGAGGGCGCCGGCTTCGATCCCAGCGCCGTGCCCGAGCCGATCCACCCCGATCAGCTCGACGAGGCCAACGGACGTGGCCTCTATCTCATCCGGAAGCTCGTGGACGCGGTCGAGTTCAACGAGCGGGGAAACTCCATCTGCATGATACTGCGCCGTCCGTAGGGCGGCTGGAGCTCGTGATCGACAGCCTCGGCGCGCTGGCCGGCGGTCGCGTGCGCCTGTGGCGGTGGGACGGGCGCGCCCTGCGGC
>JBOHSB010000254.1:0-4763 GCA_050733015.1 Gemmatimonadales bacterium | reverse complement strand
GCCGGAGAGCACGTAGTCCAGCCCAGTCCGCCCGTGCGTGCTCATGGCAATGGCGTCGATCTCTATTGCCTCGGCGCAGCAGATGATCTCCGCGGCAGGCATACCCACAAGCACCAGCTGCGCTACTGAGAACCCACTCAGGGCGAGACGCCATGCGGTCTGCTCGCGGTGCAGTCGGAGCCGCTTCGCTTCCTCGGTGAGGAACCTCTCCAAGCCCTGGAAGCTGCCAGCGGACTCCTAGAGCGACCGCTGGGGCAGCGGAACGACCGCGAAACGACCCGCTACCCGCGTTCTCTCACCGTTGGCCAGTGGGGATGGCATGGCGCGCGTCCCGTACCGGCCTGACGCGCCGGCCGACTCGGCATCCGTCGCGGCGTGAGTGAGCGCACCCCAAGTGCATCGCAGCCCTCGCGGCCTACGTCAGCGCGGCCGTCTGGGCTGGTGTGCCCAGCCCAAACAGCGCCTGGGCGTTGCGGTAGAGGATCCTCTCCTTGGTCTCGCGGGACAGATCGGGGTGCTGGCGCACCGCCTCCAGACTGTGGGGGAACTCGTTGTCCCAGTGGGGCACGTCCGAGGCGTAGAGGAAGTGGTCGTCCCCAACGTACTCGATCGTCCCCGCCAGGGTACCCTCGCCCGCCTCCAGACTGACGTAGAGGGGCGATGCCCGGAAGATCTCGCTCGGTGGGCGCGGCAGGTGCGGCATCTCGAACTCGCCGCGCTTCTCCCAGTGCTCGTCCAGCCGGTCCAGATAGTACGGTAGCCACGTGGCGCCAATCTCCAGAAAGGCAATTCGCACTCCTGGGAAGCGAACCGGGACCCCCTGGCAGAGGATACTCGTGAAGTGCAGCATCAGCCCGGCCGGGAACGCCCAGGCGTGAACCTCGGAGAAGGTCCCCAGGCGCAGCGCACCGATCTCGTACGCGGAGCTTCGGTTGCCGTGGATGCAGAGTGGCACGCTGAGGCGCTGGGCTTCCGCCCAGATCGGATCATAGAACGGATCACCCAAGCCGAACGGCTGGCCGAGCGAGAGCAGCTCGAAGCTGATCAGACCCAGCTCGTTGACCGCATACCGCATCTCTTCGGCCGCTTTGACCGGGTCCTGTAGCGGCAGGACGCCGACCGGCCGGACCCGCGGGGAGATACTCCCATAGTCGCGCGCGAACATGGTGTTCGCCGCCCGCGCCGCGACGAGCGCGAAGTTCGTCTCCCGCAGCTTGGCAATACTGCCCGCCCCGGTGGGGAAGAGGACCGCATACTCCATCCCGTGCTCGTCCATCAAGCGGAGCCAGGCTGCGACCTCCTCCGCTGGACTCATTGCCGCATGCACGGCCTGGGACGGGAATTTCCGGAAGAGCATCGGGTCCCACGGCTGGTCCCCTTCGGGCCAGAGGCTCGTCTCCCGCTCGTCCCAGGGGCTCGGCAGATACGGCCGGATGTCGCTCTGGCGCTCCAGCGTGTGGCCGTCCGCGTCGATCGCTGGCAGGTCATGGACCATGACGATACCCCCATCCGCGTATGGCGCTCACGGCCGACGTTCCCTGGCGTGGGCCTTAGGTCGCCTACCGCCCGTACAGCCGCTGCACGAACCCCGTCGCCTCCAGCTCGCGCAGGAAGCGGTCGTCGTACATCTCTTCTACTGGCACCGTGCGCACGGCCGGGGTTTCCTCGGCCTGCACGTCCACCTGGTTGCGGATCGCTGGCAGGGTCGGGTAGGGGAGTTCGGGGACCAGCCGAGCCACTTCCTCGTACAGTTCCTCCAGCGCGACCCGGTCGTCTGACCGGAACACGCGCTGCATGATCTCCAGCGTGTCCACTTTGCGCGTCTTCAGGAAATGAATCGCCTCGACCGTCGCCCGGACGTATCGCCGCGTCACGTCCTCGTGCTGGTTGACCCAGGATTGGGAGGCAATCACCGGGGTGTTGGCGATCTCGAAGTCCACGCTGCGAAAATCCAGCAGCAGCCGCAGGCCCGACCGCAAGCCCATGGTCGAGTGCGGCAACTGGAGTAGGCCGGCATCCAGCTCGCCGGTCTGCAAGGCTGCCAGGCGCTCAGGGTGCCCGCCCGTAGCGAGGAGCACCACATCTTCCCCTGGAGTCAACCCCGCGCTCGAGACAGCATACCGTGCCGCCTGGGCGGCGACGCCGACCACATTGGTGACGCCCAGCCGTTTGCCCCGGAGCTCCTGCAGCGACCCGATACTCGGCTGCGCCAGCAGCAGGTACGTCCACCGCGGGACGATCGACATCAACATCACCACGTCCGCGCCGGCTGCCCGCGCGCCAGCGACTTCGCCGCCGAAGCTAATGGGCGCTTCCCCGGACACGGCGGCGGCCACCACCCGCGTTCCGGTGACGAGACTGACCAGCTCCACGTCCAGCCCGTTCTGTTCGAAAAAGCCAGCCTCCTGTGCCAGGAACAGCGGAAGCGAAGAAGTCCCGAAGACCGCGTAACCAGAGGTCAGCTTCGTGACCGACGGCGGTGACGGAGAGGGAGGAGCCACGATCGCGCCGACGCCGGGCGAGGGAGCGGAGGCGGCGGCCGGTGCCCCGGGTGCTGCGCTCCCTGCTGGCGATGGGTTCCCTTGCGGGGCCGCGACCTGGCACGCGGTCAGCAGCACGGTCCCGAGCGCGGCTAGAAGATACCGAGTGAACCGGGTGGACGGATCGCAGAAAGCGCTCATGGCTACCCATCAGCGGCACGAATGGACCACGCGACGGGGATCGCGCCAGCACCTCCCCGGCGCAGGTCTCCCCAATCGCGGCCACAGTATGGCAGCCGGACGGCTGCCAGGTCAATCGGACCCAGATCTCCGTAATCCGTAGGTAAAGTTTAAACGGTTCACTGAGGCTACCTCGAACGCGCCGAGCCAATCGTGCTCATCGGCGAGTGTGGCACCGGCAAGACGCACCTGCTCACGTGGTTCTGCGTGGCAGCCTGCCAGCAGAAGCGCCGCGTGTGGTTTGTGACTGCGGCCGCCCGGATGAACGAGGCTGAACTGCTATGAACACTACCTGTCTCTTCTGCCCTAACCCTACAGTTGGCGAGGACTTCTTCAGCGTGGAGCACATCATCCCTGAATCGATGGGTGGTACGCTCAAGAGCCGCGACGTCTGCAAGCCATGTAATGAGTACTTCGGCCGCAGGGTTGACTGCCTTACCGATGACCCGCGGGTAGTCATCCTACGGCGTGAGGCAGGTCTCAATGTCGAGAAGCGCTTGCCCATCACCTACTACCATCCGAGACGACAACGGATGGAGCGAGGGTGGCAGGATCGAGATGGACGCATCTATCCCGACGCTCCGTTCTATCGATTCGGAGACCTGGTGGATATCACTGGTCCCACGCCGCGGGAGGTGGAGAAGCAACTCGCTCAGACGGAACGCGGCTATCGTCGCACGGGTCGGGGATTCGCCGCAGAACCTGCCGAACTGATGGAGACGCTGGATATCGACTTCAGAGTGCAGCGAGAGGGAGAGCCGCCCGAAAGATTCCAGAGACTGCTCGGACGCGAAGGCGCCAAGATCGCCATTGAGTACATCGGCAGGCGGTGCGGGGCTGACGTCGCACGTGATCCCGCTCTGGCGGCTGTTCGCGACTGCGCGCGCCACGACGCAGAGTTGGCCCATCTGAAGGCTGGTTACTACGGTCACCCGATCGTCTGGTGTCCGAAGTTTGGCCGGTGGGTCGTCTTGGCATCACCGGGCCCGAAGGCCGAAATGGAACGGCTGGTAGCAGAGTTGGAGCAAGTCGAAGGGCGCCCGCCTGGTTTACCTCAGGTGCCGCCGCCCATTCATACTCTGGGCTTTAGCAAGACCCGGGAAGGGGGGCGTTTCTTCATCCTGCTGTTCGACTGCTTGATCGCGCAGGTGCCTGTGCCCGAGAGCCTGCCGCTACCATGGTGACGGGACGATCTCTTCGACGTCGGACGTAAACGCTCGGCAACCCGTTGGCGCTAGGTCCGAGTCGTGACCCGCCTGGATATGCTAGCTCCGAGGCCGACGCAAGGCAGCTAACTCGACAACCCGCCGCTCCACGGGGTCGGGGATCTCGCCATACGAGGGAAAGCGCCGCCCCACGACAGTCGGCAGGGGCTCTTCGGCCAGGACGCGCTTGATCGTGCGCGCACCCGGCCGGCGGCAGAAGCGGACGTAGCAGATCCGCGCCAACTCGTGCGGGTGGAAGGCCGGGTATGCAGCTTGGAGTTCCGCAATCGCACGGCGGACGTGTGCTGGAAGCAGGCGCTTGGAGTCCACGGCTTCTTCGGTCTCGAACAGCCCCTGCATCCCGAGCGTGTCGAAGCGATTTGCCTTGCGGGCGATGGTCCGGGCAGACCGGAATGTCTGCCCGACAGACGCGTCAACTATAAGCCCGTGCTCGTATTTTGACATCGGATAAAAGACATTGACATTAGACACGCTGCGCGCTACTATCGGTATGTCTTACAGAAATGAGCAAGGAGCATGACTACATCGCTGATGGAGGAGGGGAACGATCACCTGTCACGCCCGCACAGGACGCGTTCTTCAGGTGGCAGCTGGCGCTGGGGAGCTACGAGTACGCTCGCGCGCACGGCCCAGCCGGGCCAGGAGAGGCGCTCTTCCAGGAAGTGTATGCCCGGTACACCGAGTACCTGGCCCTGCGGGAGCCACCCAGAAAGTCATGACCGAAGGAGAACAGCCAGCATTTCACCCCAACCAGCTACCGTCCGAGCTAGCGGCCTTTCTCCGCACTCAAGAATACGTCTGCCTCACCCAGGCCACA
>JBOHSB010000253.1:0-31119 GCA_050733015.1 Gemmatimonadales bacterium | reverse complement strand
GGTTGAAGGGCGCGAGCGCCAGGTCGGCCACGCCGCCCGCCTCGGCGGTCGGCGCGGTGGTGTCGGGCGACTGCGGGGCGTCACCCTGGCAGGCGGCGAGCATGGTGAGCGCGACGGCCGGCAGGAGCGCGCCGGCCAATGTAAGACGCTGCATAGAGCCTCCTCGCCGCGGTGCGGCGACTGCGAGAATGGAAGCCGCTGATGTCGCGGCAGTCCGGAGACTCCCCCATCGATCCCCGCTTCACCCATCGAGGACCAGCCGCCATGCCGCGAGGACGAGACGCACGCTGGACCCCGTGCTTGCGGTTCGTCCTGCCTCCGGTGCGGCTCGTCCCGTTCGCATTGCGGCCGGAAGCCGGCGGCTCGCATACTTGGGCATGACGGCCCAGCACAGGAGAGCAGCCGCCCGCGCGTATGCCTCCGCCGCAGGCGTCTACGTCGCCCTGGCGCTGCTCCGCACCGCGTTCCGGGTCACCGCGATCCCCCGACCACCCGCCGCCGCGGCGCTGGCACTCGCGCAGGCGCTCCTGCTCGCCGTGCCGTGGGTCCTGCTCACCCCGCCGGTCGTGGTCCTGGTCGGGCGGATCCCCTGGATCCAGGGGCGTCGCGCCCGCGCCGTGGCCGCGCACCTGGGCCTGGCGCTCCTCCTCTCGCTCGTCGATGGCGCGTGGAGCTGGACCGCCACCGGATGGCTGGGACAGCCTCGGCCGGCGTCGGCGCTCATGTGGTACCTGGGCCGAGTCGATCAGGCGCTGTTCCTCTATGCCTTCCTGGCCGCCACGAGCGTGGCGCGCCGCCGCCTCCGCGACCTCGATGCCATCATTCTCCGCGCCGCCCGGCTCGAGACCCGCCTGCTCGACGCCCGACTGCACGTCCTGTCACTGCAGCTCCACCCTCACTTCCTGTTCAACACGCTCAATGCCGTGAGCGAGCTGGTGCACCGCGACGCGGGCGCCGCGGCGGGACTGGCGCGCCGGCTCCGGCGCCTGCTCGACCGGAGCCTGGCCGACGACACGGCGCAGGAGGTCCCCCTTCGCGAGGAGCTGGCGCTGCTCGAGGCCTACGCCGACATCCAGCGGCTCCGGTTCCAGGGATCGCTCACGGTGACGATCGCCGTGGACCCGGACGCGATGGACGCCGCCGTCCCTCGGCTGGTGCTCCAGCCGCTGGTCGAGAACGCGATCCGCCACGGCACGTCCCGCCGGGCGGCGCCCGGGCAGGTCACGGTTCGCGGGCGCTGTGTCGGGGACCGGCTGGTCCTGGAAGTGGAGGACGACGGGCGCGGCCTCCCACCGGGCGCCGTCCGCGAGGGCGTCGGCCTGGGCAACACGCGGGCGCGGCTCCGCGAGCTCCACGGCACCGGAGCGCGCCTCGAGCTTTGCGCCACCACGACCGGTACCCTCGCATGGATCGAGTTGCCGCTCGGACGCGCGGTGGTGCCGCCGGCGACGGCCTCCGACGGCGGTGCGCCCGACCCCAGCGGCGAAGCGCTCGTGACGGCGCCGCGACCGATCCGCTGGGGAGCGATGGCCGCGGCGATCTCGGCCGCGTGGATCGCGGCGGCGCTAGTGGGCACGCACGAGGACGTGGTGGCCGGATGGATCACGCGGGATCCCACGCCGTTCCCGGTCCTGTTCCGGCCACGGCTCGGCGAGGCGCTGCTCTGGATACCGCTCACGGCGCTGGTGCTGCGCTGGGCGGGCGGCCTCGCGCGGCGGGGCGTGTCCAGCGCTCGTCTCGTCGGCGCCCACGTGGCCGGCGCGCTCGTCGTCCTCGGCCTGCATCTGCTCGCGGTGAAGCTCTGGGTCACGCCGGTGATGGACGGGACCTACGCCGCCGGGTGCCTCATCTACGACCTCTGCGCGTACGTCGCGCTGGCCGGCGGGGCGCACGCCTGGACGGTGGGACGGCTGGTCGCCGAGGGCGCGCTCGAGGCCGCGCGGCTGGAGCGCGACCTCGCCACCACCCATCTCGCCACCCTTCGCTGGCGGCTCGATCCGGCGTTCGTCGGCGACACGCTGGAAACCATCGCCGCGCTCGCCGCGGCGGAGCCGGGGCGGGCCGACGAGCTCACCGGCCGCCTGGGCGAGGAGCTCCGCGTGATGCTGGCCGGAGCTCCGGCATGAGCGGGAGCCTGCGCGTGCTGATCGCCGATGACGAGACGCTCGCCCGCCAGCGGCTCCGGCGCCTGCTCCGTCGCGAGCCGGAGGTCGAGGTGGTCGCGGAGTGCGGCGACGGACCCGCGACCGTCGCCGGGCTCATGACCCACGCGCCCGACCTGCTGTTCCTCGACGTGCAGATGCCCGAGCTCGACGGGTTCGCGGTCCTTCGGGCAATTCCCGCGGATCGCGTTCCGGTCACGATCTTCGTGACGGCGTACGACCGGTACGCCCTCCAGGCCTTCGAGGCGCGGGCGCTGGACTACCTGCTCAAGCCCTACACCGAGGCGCGCTTCCGGGCCGCGTTCGAGCGGGCCCGGAGCGCGGCTCTCGGCCCGGAGCCCGGCGAGCGCGCCCGGCTCCTGTCGCTGCTGGAGCAGATCCGGCTCGAGCAGCGCGATCTCCGCGCAACGGTGTCGTTGGCCGCGCCGCCGCCGGCCGACCGGCTGCTGGTGCGGGATGAAGGGCGAGTGCGCGTCGTCGCGGCGTCCGAGGTGGACTGGATCGAGGCCGCGCGCAACACGGTGCGACTGCACGTCGGCAGCGCCGTTCACATCCTCAGAGAACCGCTGACGCTGCTCGAAGGCCGGCTCGACCCCACACGCTTTGCCCGCATTCACCGCTCCACCGTCGTCAACCTCGAGCGCGTGACCGAGATCCTGCCCTGGTTCTCGGGCGACGGCATGGTAGTGCTGCGCTCGGGCGAGCGGCTGCGGGTGAGCCGGAGCTATCGCGAGCGGTTCGAGGCCCGACTGGGTCGTGGTCGGACCCGGCCTGCGACCGACTGACCACACTGGAGGTTTTCCATGCCGCACAAGCTCCTGCTCGCAGTCGCCTTCGGCCTTCTCGCCGCGTGTGGAGCAGGCGAGCGCCAGGCGCCCGACATCGCCGATCTCGTGATCGAGAAGGCGCCCACTAACAGCGGGGACAGGCAGGTCGGCGTCGCGGGAGAGCCACTGGAGCAGGATTTCCGCGCCCGCGTGACGCGAAGCGGGAAACCCGTCGAGGGCGTGACCGTGTACTGGACCACCATGCAGGGCTCGATGGATCCGGTCAGCGACCTCACCGACGCCGACGGGATCACCGCGTCGAGGTGGACCACGATGTTCTTCTACGGCGAGCAAGAGGCCTTCGCCAGCCTCGAGCCGGTCACCGGTCCGAGGGTCCCGGGCTCGGTTTTTCCAGGCATGATCATGTTCACCGCCATCGGCGCCCCCGACCCAGGGGCCTACAACACGGTTCACGTGCTGACCGACGGCGGCAATCGATTCGAGCCCGCGAGCATCACCGTCACCGTGGGCGACACGGTCAACTGGCTCTGGGCAGTCGGCAGCGCCGCCCACAATATCGTGCCGGACGACGGCGATCTGCCCGCCACCTCGGGGGCGCCGATCGGCTACCCCCACTTCCTCAGCTTCAGGTTCATGATCCCGGGCGTCTACCGTTATCATTGCGCGGTCCACGGCGGACCCGGAGGGGTCGGCATGTCGGGCTCGGTGACGGTGGTGCCGCTGCCGTCGAACTAGCGCACCGGCGGGGGTCAACGGGGTGAGTCTTCTCCGCTCACGGAGGACACTCACTGGCGGCGAGCACCACGCGTTCTTCGGAGGAGGCATGCTAGTGAAGCAATCGTACCGAGCGTGGCTCTGGACCACTCTACTCTTCGTGTCTGGGTCCGCAGTGCAGGCCCAGTCGCCCGGGCCGGAGTTCATCAACCCGCCCGGGCTGACCCGCCCGACGGGGTACACTCATGTCGTGGTCAGCGCCGATGGTCGTACCGCCTACGTCGCGGGCCAGGTGGCGTTCGACAGCAGCGGGACGGTGGTGGGCGTTGGGGACTTCCAAGCCCAGGCCGAGCAGGTGTTCGCGAATCTGCGTCGGGCTCTGGCAAGCATCGGAGCGTCGTTCGGGGATGTGATGAAGACGACCACATTCATCACCGATCTGAAGAACATGCCGGCCTTGCGGGAAACACGGGCACGGTACTTCGACGCGGCGCACCCGCCCGCGAACACGCTGATTCCGGTCACGGCATTGGCGCGCCCGGACCTGTTGCTCGAGATCGAGGCGGTGGTGGATATTCCCAAGGGGCGGCAGAGATAGCGCGCTTCCACCTTCGCGAACAGGCACCTATGAGACACCCGCCGGCGCTGTCGCTGGCTCTCGCCCTCGGCCTCCTGGCTCAGAGGGCTGCGGCTCAGCAGGTAGATCCGGCGCTGCGCGGAAAACTGGACCCTTAACGTCGCGCGGAGTACCTTCGGCCCGGACGGGGCTCCATCTGCAGGTACCGTGCGGTGGACCGAGCATGGTTGGGTATTGGCGCTCGCGTTCCCGAATGGCTACGTGTACGCGGATGCCGTCGTCACTGACCACGGCTGTGCCTTGATCGGGATCCCGGCAGACTACACCTGCCGCATCGCCGTTATCGCGCCCAGGCATGTGCGATTTACTCTTCGCCAAGCCGCCGCCATCCGGCGGGTCGGAGACATAGAGTTGGTCGACTCCAATACCACTCGAGCCACACATCATGTGTCTCCCGCCTCTGGCGCGGCGTATACGGAGACATCCATCTGGCTTCGCGACCAGGAGAAACGGCGTCTACCCGTGTTCAAGCTCCGATTCGCGCTCGCCGAGATACCACAATGGTCCGCCGCCCACTCCTACGACGAGACGGACGCCCGATTCCTGAAGGAAGTGCGGCCGGCGGTCCGGCGGCGCGGCTATCTCACGCCGGCGGAGTTCCGCGACATCTGCTACTGGAAGACTCCGCGGTCCCAATCGCGATGTCGCCAGAACACCGCGGAAGACATCCGGGTGCTGACCCAGGCCGCGCTCGCGACCAGCGATGAGGCGCTCAAGATGGACCTCCTCCGCCGTCTGCGCGGGGTCGAGTGGCCCACGGCGTCCACATTGCTGCACTTCTGCGACCGGCGCCCCTACCCGATCCTCGATTACCGCGCCCTGTGGTCCCTCGGGCACGCTCGGCCGCCTCATTACACGATGCCGTTCTGGCTCGGCTACGTGGCCTATGTCCGCGAGCTGGCTCGCCGGAGTGGACACCCGATGCGTACGGTCGACCGGGCACTGTGGCAATATTCGAAGGCGCGGCAGCGCGCGTGACCGATTGGGCCGAGTGGAGCCGGAGCGCCGTGGCGGTGATGACCTCCCAGAACGAGGCGTGGGTCTCACGCTTCGAGTTGGCGCGCGCTCCGTACTTCTGGGATCTCGACACCGCCGAGCTGCGCTTCGAGCGGGCCAGCGATCGCTGGAAACGGTGGCCATCGCCGGGCGGCTGCAGGAGGCCGGCGGGGTGTTCATCGACAAAGCAGAGGAGCTCGAGCTGTTCTTTACGCTCCACCGATTTCGTGTGCTTCCCCGAATCGCGCCATGAAGCGTAGGTTGGTGTAGCCGCGGGCCTCGGGCCCGGCAGCCGATCCGCCTGCCACCGGGCGATCACGCGAGGAGATCCCCCCATGGGCATGTACGTAGCCCTTGCATCGCTGAGCGATGCCACGATCGCCCGACTGCACGCCGACCCGCCCCTGGTCTGGCAGATCATCGCCCCCGACGATCCGGAAGCTATCGCCCGAGCCCGTGGGGCCCCGAAGCGTCCGGGCCTGCTCGCTCGGCTGTTCGGGCGTGGAGCAGCCGAAGCGCCCGCGCCCGCAGCGCCCGCTCCACTGCCCCTGGCGGAGGGCGAGGGTGAGATCGTCGACCTGGACAAGTCCTGGCACGGCATTCATTACCTGCTCACCGGTACCGCCTGGGAAGGGGACCCGCCGCTCAACTTCCTGGTCACCGGCGGACGCGAGGTCGGAGATGCAGAGGTCGGCCAGGGCCCGGCCCGCACCTACACGGCCGCCGAGACCCGTGAGGTTGCTGGCGCGCTCGCGGCGCTGAGCGACGCGGAGCTCCGGTCCCGCTTTGCACCCGGCGACATGATGCGGGCCGAGATCTATCCGGAGATCTGGGACCGTGATCCCGCCGAGGACGACACCCTCGGTTACTTGATGGAGTACCTGGGCCTGCTTCGAACCGCGGTGGCAACCGTGGTGGAGCGCGGGCATGGGTTGCTGGTGACCATCACATGAGTGGGCCCACTATCGAGTCCTTGGTACCGGGCGGGACACGGTGGTCGTGGTCCATGGAGGCCCTGGGGCTGGCATGGGGACCATACTGCCCGACTTGAAGCCCCTGGCTCGCAGCGACGGTGCGAACGCGTTGAGCCGGCGTTCGGTGATGGCGCACGCCTATTCACCTACGCGGCCATTTGCGCGCCGCGCAGTCCTGCACCGAGGGCTCGTCGTGCGCTCAGCCTTTGCGGGGCCGCGCAGGCCCTAGATCCGCGTGGATGCCGAGACATGTGGAGCCCGAACCCGAGCGATCACCCCGCCTACGACCGCCGGCTCCTGCTGAGCGGCCCGAAGCGCAACGCGGTGTTGGAACTGTGGGAGGTGCACCGCTACGGTACGGAGAGCTATGGGGACGCCAACTATGTCTCCATCTACGGCATGCGGCCTTCCGACTGGTATGTGAGCGGCGTCTGGCTGCTGGGCCGGACCGCGGTCGAGTGCACTCGTGACGCCCTGGGGGCTGCGATCGGCAGTGATATCGCCGCGATTGCGGGCGCGGCGCCGGCAATGACCGGAGCGCCGGTGATCGACCTTTTCGCCGGGTCGGCCAACACGCTGTATTGGATGTTGCGTTGCTTGCCCGAGGCGCGGGGGCTGGGGTTCGAGCTGGATGAGGCAGTGTACCGGCTGACTCGGCGGAACCTCGGGACGCTGGGCCTATCCATCGATATCGTTAACGCCGACTACCTGTCGGGTCTGTCCGGCGCGTCCGTGCCCGTGGACCGACCACTCATTACCTTCATCGCGCCGCCGTGGGGAGATGCACTCGGCCCAGCCTCCGGTCTCGATCTTCGGCGCACGACGCCTCCAGTCACCCGGATCGTGGACGACCTGGTCCGCGCCTTCCCGGGTCGCCGGCTCCTATGCGCCATCCAGGTCTACGAGAAGCTCGAGCCGAGCTCCCTGGCCGAGCTGGCACATCGATTCGACTGGTCAGCGCTTCGGCTCTATACGTTGGACGTGCCGGGCGAGAACCACGGTATTCTGCTGGGTACGCGCGGATGGGCGCCGTAGTCGGCGCCCGCGCCGCGCCATTCCTCCACCGTCCCCCGACCCGGACCCCATGTCCCCCACCCGACGCGAACTCCTGGCCCAGCTCGCCGCCCTCGTCGTCCTGCCGCGTCCGGCCAGGGTCCGCAACGACCACGACCCACTCGACGGCACCATCGCCGACTACCAGGCCGGCCGGCGGCGCGGCGCGTGGACTGCCGCCCAGGTCACCGCATGGGCACTCGACCGCTGCCGCGCCGACGGGACCCGCTGGCGCGCGATCGACGCGCTCTCCGACACCGCGCTCGCCGAGGCGCGCGCCGCCGACGCCCGCCTGCGTGCCGGCCGGGAGCGCGGCCCACTCGACGGCGTCCCCGTCTTCGCCAAGGCGATCTACGACATGAAGGGGCTCCCGACCACCGGCTCCAGCGCCGAATGGGCGCGCCTCTTCCCCGACCCCGTGCGGCGCGACGCGCTCGAGGTGGCGCGGCTCCGCGCGGCGGGCGCGATCGTCCTGGGAAAGACCGCCGCCGACGACTTCGCCTACGAAGGCAACGGCACCAGCAGCCACACCGGACAGGTGCTGAACCCGCACGATCCCACCGGCACCCGCACGCCCGGCGGGTCCAGCGCCGGCTCGGCCGTCGCCGTCGCCGACGGGATGGCCTTCGCCGCCCTCGGCACGGACGACGGTGGGTCCAACCGCATCCCGGCCCAGTTCACCGGCGTCGTGGGGATGAAGCCGACCTTCGGGCTGGTGCCGCGCACCGGCGTGATCCCGACCTGGCCCTACCTCGACACCCACGGGCCGCTCGCGCGCTCGGTGGCGGACGCAGCGCTGCTCCTCGCCGCCATCGCGGGGGGCGACCCGTCGGACCCGCTCGCGCACACGGACCGGTGGGACGCCGCGCCGCTCGCGGCACTCGGCGACGATGCGCTCGCCGGCGTCAGGCTCGGCCTCGTCGAGGCGCACGTCCCGCGCGCCCAGATGACGCCCGAGGCGCTCGCGGTGTGGGACCGCGCCGTGGGCGACCTGCGCTCGGCCGGCGCCACGGTCGAGACCTTCGCGCCCGCAGTCACGCTCGCGACCTGCAAGGGAGCCTTCGCCGCTGCGGCGGGCCGGCGCGGCGAGGTGGTCGGGGACCCCAAGTCGGCGGCCACCACCGCCCGCGCGCTCTACCGCTACTTCGCCGGGCGCACCGGCAGCCCCCGCGCGGCGGTGCGGCTGGGCTACCCGGCCTACCGCGCCCTCTACGACGTGCTGCCCGCCACCTTCGAGGAGTGCGAGCCGCTGCTCGAGCGGCCGCTCGTGGAGGACCAGGCCGCCCGCTCGTTCGCCCGCTCGCGCGCCGAGGTCGTGGCCGCGCTCGCCGAGTCTGTGCGCGCGGCCGGCGTCGCGGCGATGGTCTACCCGACCATGCCGTTCAACGCGCCCCGCGCGGCCGACGACTGGCCGGACATCCGCACCGCGCTCGGCTACGGCAACTGGCTGGGACTGCCGGAGGTGTCGGTCCCTGCGGGATTGGGCGCGGACGGGATGCCCGCGCTCAACCTGTCGGTGGTCGGGCTTCCGGGCGAGGACGCGCGGGTGCTGGCGCTGGCGCACGCGTACGAGCGGCAGTCGCGCCGCTTCGTCGCGCCGCCGCGCGCGGGGCGGCGGAGCTCTTGAGGTGGGGCATCATGTGAGGCAGGGCATTCAGGCGGCGAGCGACGACTGACCGGCCGGGCGTCGAACTCAGGCGCTCGAGATCGACTTCCAGCGACTCAGCCGCTCTGCGATCAACTCGGCCCGTTGCCGATCGTCCGTTCCGTCCAGGATGCTCAAGTCGTCGGACTCGGCGCGCCAGTAGACACCGGCTGTCCGCGCGTTCAGTGTCGGGTCTGTGTTTGCTTGAGTCGTCCAGTATCCGGCAGCGCGATCGGCGGACTCCATCCGGATCTCCCCCGTCCCGTACAGCTGCGGCGCGTTCGGGTCCCGGGGCCGCTCTCCCTTCCAATAGTAGAAGACGCCCGAAGGCTCTTTCCTCTCCCTCACCGCTTCGCTCCAGTACCTAGCCGACAAGCTGCCGTCCTCCTGCCATGAGCGGCCACCCACCTCCAATGCACCGTCCCGGTCTCGGGAGATCCGCAGCAGGCTCACGGCGGACGGCTCCCTCGGGCCACGCTCCGTCAGCGAGAATTGCCACCACAGACCCTCGATGCGGGCAATGCGCCCCTCGCTCTCGATCGCCTCGCGAAGCTTCTGGTTGACGACTCTCATCTCGGAGGGGGTCAGGTCGCCGTATCGAACACACGTGAGACCGAGTAGATCGCTGGGGAGCTTCGAGCCGTGTGCATGGAGGATGAAGGTCCGGCGCATGCCGAGGACACCGCCGAACAGGCCGGCTTCGAACACGACGTTATCTCGCGGAGAATCCTGACCGGATTCAGGGGGCGCCGAGGCGGTGGTGCTGGTGGTCGTCCAGTCGTCCCTGGCGAATACGAACGCGGCGAAGTCGACTTCATGCGCGAGCTCGACCAGGCGGTCCAGCGTCGTGGTTCCGGGATGGAAGGAGGTCGTCCACGGGTCCACGTGCGCGACGTCCTCGAGACCGCGCGTCAGCGCCTGCAGCAGCTTCGCCTGCTTTCCCGACGAGCCAAGAAAGATGCGAGGTTTGTCCATCCATTGCTCCCGAAAGCTACGCTTCAGCGCGCGGGCTCGGCCCGGGCGCCCGCGAGCCTCAGCTCCCCCGCCTCACTCGCACCGGCCGGGAATACGCGGGCACCACCTTGGTCGGGTCCACGGCCGACCGCGCCACGCAGTTGGCGAAGTAGGTCACGATCGTGCCCGCGGTTCCATGGTCGTCCGCGCCGTACGACAACCGGTACTGGGCCGGGTCGCTCCCATCGACCAGCGTGCCCACCCCGATCAGCCGCGGCGCAGCGATTCCGTCTTCCTTGTAGAACTCGACCCGGTCCACCAGCGACGAGCCCTCGCCCTCGCGCGGGTTGACCCGGATCTCCGCCGTGAGGTCGACGGTCGTAGCATCCGTCGGGCTGTCGTACACGTCCGTCGCCTTGTCCACCGGCGTGCCGGCCACGGCCGTCATTCGGCAGAACGGCGGCGGAAAGAAGAACGCCTCCTGTGCCGGATCCATCACCATCATGCGTGCGGCCATGTTCGGCGTGTCCGGCGAGCCCTCCGGCACCCCCCAGTTGTTGCTGAAGTCCTTGCCGGACGTGCAGGTGGGGGCCGTCCCGGTCCAGCCGGGCTGGCAGCCGTTCTGGGTCAGGTACGATGCGCCCGGCGCGTTGTTCTTGCCCTGGCGCACGATGGTCGTGCCCGTCAGCGGATCGGTCAGGAACACGGTGCTGAAGTTCCCGTCGTGTCCGAACAGCTCCGGCGAGAAGCGCCTATGCCCGGCCGACTGGGTCCAGGTGTCCATCGAGTTGTTGGTGTAGACCACACCCCGACCCGCCGCCGCCGCGGGCGCGTTGTCGGTGACCCTGGTGACCTCGTTCCAGTAGCGCACCGGCTCGACGTTCCGGTTGTCCCAGATGCCCATCCTGCTCGCGAGGCGCAGGACCGCGGCGCCGTCGCGACCCCGCCAGCGCGCGATACCGGCGCTCTGATTCCAGATCTTCCCGTTGTCGGTGTAGATCAGCGCCGGCTCCACCGGCAGTCCCATCCCGGCCTGCTTGATGTATTGGCTGTAGATGTCGGTGAGCTTCTGGCCGCAGGCCTGCTGTACGGCGTAGTTGAGCAGCATGTGGCCGACGTTGCTGTACTCCACCAGCGTGCCTGGCTGGGCGGCCGGTTCCCGGTTCTGCTCGGCCTTGGCCCGCGCGATGGTGAACGCGTCCTTGGGATAGGGCCACTTGGTGCCACCGCTCTTGGCGTTCTCCAACGCCTTCGCCCACCCCGCGTTCTGGTTGCGGCAGACGGTGCTGGTATTGCCGTAGTCGCAGACCCCGCTCGTGTGCGTGGCAAGGTGCTCGATCGTGATATCGGTCCACGGATAGGTGGTGCCCCATCGGGCGCCGTCGCCCCCCGCCAGCCAGGTGGAGGCCCGATCCGTGAGGTGCACGCCGCACGAGCTCATCGCGTGCACCAGGGTCGGCGCGCCCAGCAGTCCCTTGTTCGAGGAGTAGGCCGGGTAGGCCAGCGTGCCGCCCCGGTCGTAGATCACCTTGTCGTTCCGGATGACGATGAAGCGCATGGTGTTGTATTTCGGATTGCTGATCGTCGTCCAGATGTCCTGCAGGGTTCGGGTGCAGCCCAGCTGGAGCGTCGTGCCGCACATGCCCTGGCTCTCCGGGGTGCCGGAGCCCCAGCTGAACCCGACCGGCGTCGTGACCGCCGCCGTGGTCGCCGGGACAGGCGTCGGCTCCGGCGCGGTGGCCTCGTCCGGGCTGAGGCAGCCGAGCGCCAGCAGCACCAAGGGCGAGGCGACCACTCCGTGAACGGGGCGGGTGTAGGGCATGCAAGACTCCAGGTCGGACCAGCGGGGTAGAAATGGGTAAGGTAGCTTGCTTCATGAAGTGCTCGGAAACGGCCGCCGTCAATAGGCAGGTGACCGCCTTCGCCTCACGGATCCTGCTGGCTGCCGTGGCGCTCGGGAGCGGCCCGCGTCTCGCCAGTGCGCAGCGGGCCGCGATGCCGGACGACTTTCCCGGCATCACCCGGTGCGAAGGCGGACGGGCTGTTAGTCGAATCCGAGGGGACGTGCGGGACTCGCTCCTCCGGTTGCAACTGGAAGCGCACGAGGCCGTGCACCGCGCCCAGGCCGCCGCGTTCCCGACCTGCGAGGCCTTCGTGGCCGGGCTCACGTCGGCGCGCCGCATCATCGACGTGGAACTGCCCGCCTATTGCGCCCAGTGGCGCGTCGCGGTGGCGCAAGGGGCGGAGCCGGTCGAGACCCGCCGCGAGTTCGCCTGGCGGATCGCGGCCCAATCCGGCGCGATGGAGAATCGGCTCCAGGTGGTGCAGCGCTTCGAGCGCGAATGCGAGCTGGTGCCTCCGCATCTGGAGTGACCATGGTGCAGGTGATCGTTCCCAGGACAGCCGAGCAGCTGGATGCCGTGCGAGATCTCATGCGTGCCTTCGTCGCGTGGCACCGGCAGCGTCACCAGCAGGACCTGGCACTCATCGATTCCTACTTCGACGTGCGAGCCTTCGAGGCCGAGCTCGCTGGCCTGCCGGGCAAGTACGGACCCCCGCGAGGCCAGCCGCTGCTCGCTGTGGAAGGCCGGCTACCGCGTGGCCGCGGGACCGGACGATCTCTAGCCGTGAGGAGGCCGGCTCTCACGCCGGTTTCGTCGACGAACCCGGTTCAAGTCGCGCCCGTGCGGGCTCGCGTTCGGACAGAAGCCGCATCGTCGCGCCTTGGGCCTCGGCTAGGCGCCCCACCTCGCCACCCAACGCTTCGACCGCCTCGAGCAACCGGTCGAGGCGAGGATCCAGCGGCGACGGGCCTTGGCGCAGGGCTGCGAGCTCCAGTCGGATGTCTCGGAGCTCTCGTCGCGTGCGGTACCAAATGAACACCACCACGGGGAGCACCGCGGGCGTCAGCGGCGCCAGCAAGCGAAGCAGTTCGTCGATCATATCGGCCTCCGAGGACGTACGCCTCGATGCTGCTCTGTGCACGGATCGCGGAGTTCCGTACGTCGCGAAGTGCAACGAGTTTCAGGAGCCTGCCCCCTGCCCCCTGACCCGCGGATGCAGCCGAGCGGCCGGTTGAGTAGATCGCGAACATCGCGCAGCTTGCGGGATGCCGTCGGTCGCCGCCGACCTAGCAGGGACCTCCGCCGGCCGACATCCTAGTGGTATCCGGCGGCACTGGCGTGGAGGGATCCGCGGGCAGCTCGATGCTAGCCATATGGGCCGCAGCCGCCATGGCGTCAATTCGGTCTGGTGTGAGCGGCACGCCGGGTATGGCCGCGAGGGCGGCCCCCGGGATGCTCCGGACATCCCGACCGAATAGCCTGTCATACACGGTCAGCGCCGCGAGCAGGGTGCCGGCGGGGGCGGGGTGGTAGCCGTCCGAACCGTAAAGCGGTAGTTCGGGATCCGCGTCCAAGGCCTGTTTCCACGCGATGCCAACCGGTATCACGACGCCGCCGACGGCCCGCGCGGCCGCCGTTGCCGACTCGCCGGCGAATCCCAGGGATTGGGGAAACGCCTGTCGGGCCCATGGCAGGAACAACGCCGGCCGTCCCCCAGCTTCGCGGATACTCGACGCGAAACGCATGGCCGCGATGACTAGCGTGTCCCGGCAGATGCCCGCCGGCGTGGGACCCTGCTGCAGCACGACGAACGCCCAGTGGCCCTCATGCATCTGTGCCAAGGCGTCCGTGGCACCGCCGGTGTGGTCGATGAGGGCGAGGTTCGCTCCGGCCACCATCCCGACGCGAACGGAATCGCCTGCCGCCCTAGCGATTTCCTCGACCATCGCCGGGAGATCGTTGGTGTAGGTCAGACTGTTCCCGACGAAGAGAATCGAATGGCCGGAGACGCCCCCCGCCGAGGTGACCGGGGAGCAGGCCGGCTCGATGGACAGCAGGGCAGTGATGGTGAGCACCAAGACCTGTCTCATACTCCGCTCCCCGGGGAAACCGTCGGTGGCCAACCAACCGGCGCATCGCAACTCCAGAGACGGCGAGGACGAGACCGGCAGCACAGGGGGCGATTCCCTCTGATCCATCCCTGAGGCACATTTGGCGTAGTGTCGACAATGAAGACTTGTGAGAAGAGGATCCGATGAAACTCGACATCTATCTCAACTACCCCGGGAACTGCGAGCAGGCGTTCCGCTTCTACGAACTGCACCTCGGCGGCAGAATCATCATGATGATGAGGCACGACCAGCAGCCGAACCAGGCCAACGTCCCGGCCGATTGGAAGAAGGCCATTCTCCACGCCCGCATCGAGATCGGCAAGACGGTGCTCATGGGGGCCGACATTCCGAGCGCCGAGCCCATGCGCAGTGCCTACCTGGCCCTCGGTGTCGACAGCGACGCGGAAGCGGAACGCCTCTACGCCCTGCTGTCCGACGGGGGTCAGATCTTCATGAAGATGGAGGAGACCTTCTTCGCGTCGCGCTTCGCGATGCTCCGGGACAGGTTCGGCACGTCCTGGATGCTCCTCCACGAACGTCAGGCAGCCCAGCCCTAGAACCGCCTCCTTCCCCAAGGTCCGTGCCGGTTCGCGGTCACCGATGAGACTCCGGCCCCTCCACTTCGCCGCCTTCCTGCTGGCGCTGAATCTGGTGCAGGTCGCGTTCACGGAGCTCACCAGCGACGAGGGCTACTACTGGTTCTACTCGCGGTCGTTGGAGTGGGGCTACGCCGAGCATCCCCCACTCGTCGCGCTGATGGTGCGGATCGGGTATGCGCTCGTCCCGAACGAGCTCGGCGTGCGGCTCGTGAACGTGATCCTCAATGCGCTCGGCGTCCTGCTGCTGTTCCAGCTGGTGCCTCGGAAGGAGCCGAGGGTAGAGGCCCGCATCTACCTGATGGTGCTCTGCCTGCCACTGCTCAACTACCTGGGGTTCCTCGTCTTTCCCGACGGGCCGCTGGTGTTTTTCCTGGTGTGCTTCCTCATCGGCTACCGGAGGTTCCTGGGGAAGGAGGACTGGCCCGCGGTCCTGTTGATGGGTTGCTCCACCGCCTTGATGCTCTACTCGAAGTACCACGGCATACTGGTCGTGGGATTCGCCGTCCTCTCCAATCTCAAGCTCCTGCGCTCGCCGAAGTTCTGGCTGTCGATGCTGCTCGCCCTGGTGTTGTTCCTGCCTCACCTGGCGTGGGAGTACGCGCACCAATTCACCACCTTCCAGTATCACCTGGAGGACCGCGCCGCCCCCGTCAGCACCGGCCATCTCTTCGAATACGTCAGCCAGCAGCTGCTGGCGATCGGGCCCGGGCTGATCTTCATCCCGTTCGTCTACCGGACCCAGGACCGTTTCGAGCGAGCCCTGCAACTCATCTGCCTGGGCACGTTCGGCTTCTTCCTGGTCACGGCCCTCAAGATGTTCGTCCACTTTCACTGGACGTCCATCGCCCTCTTCCCGCTGCTCCTGCTCGCCTCGAGGTACTACGAGGACGACGAGCGGAACCGGCTGTTTCGATTCCTGGTGCTGCCGCTGGGGATCGCCGTCGTGCTGCTTCGGCTGTATCTGATGTTCTGGATCTTCCCGGCGAACCACACCTCGGTGGATTACTACCACGGCCGGCCCCTGTGGGCGAAGGACATCCAAGCGGTCGCCGGTGACCGGCCGGTGTTCTTCGGCAAGGATGCCCGCGAATCGTCCCTCTACCAGTTCTACTCGGGGCACCTGGGGGTGGCCCTGCAAGGCGACCGGCGCCACAAGTCACAGTATGAGCTGTGGAACTACGAGGACAGCCTGCAGGGACGACCGGTGGCCATCGTCCTGGGCCGCAGGTTCGCCGGGAGCGCGGAGCTGCGGACGCGCATGGGCAAGACCGTTCACTACTTCATCGCCCCCGACTTCGCGTCGTACTTCAACGTCCCGCTAGAGGTGACCTTTCCTTCAGCCGTGAAGAGCGGAGACTCGGTAGCCGTCGCGGTCAGGGTCTCCAATCCGAGGAGAACGGCGGTCCGCTTCGAGAGAGCAGGATTCCTACGGGGCCCCACGCTGTGCTACGTCATCCTGAAGGACGGCCATGAGGTCCATCGCGGGGAGCTGGATGCCTTTCCCGACGGCACGGTCATTCCACCCGGCGGTGAGGAGGCGTTCGCGACCTCCCTCCGACTGCCTGCTCTAAAGGAAGGGGTCCAGACCGTGGAGTTCGGGATCCGCTATCCGCCGCTGTCGGATGCGTATGCCTCAGAGCCGCATGAATTCCGAGTGAGCCGGTGAAACCTGCCGGGTGGTGAGCACCCGGACTGGCGACTCGCTGACACTCCCCGGGAGCCGCTTCCGTAGGACGCCAATCAGCCGCACAGCCCAGGCCATTCCCAGACAGAGAGGTCGGGATGGGGATCTCCAAGAAGGACGGCCGCACTGGTCGGGATTCTCCTGCTCGTTCAGTTGGCCGGCTTCATCGTGCCTTTCGTCCTGCTGCTCCCGATGGTACCCGCCGATTTCATCGAGCAGGCAGCGGCGAGCTCATCTCAGGTCAGGACCGCTGTGTTCCTGTTGTATGGGAATTGCGCGTTGACGATCGGCCTCTCCATTGTTGTGTGGCCCTTGCTTCGGCAGCAGTGTGAAGGCCTTGCGCTGCTGCTCGTCGCCGTGAGCGCAATAATGTTCTCGCTCCAAGCGGTCGACAACGCGCATCTGCTGTCCATGCTGGCCCTCAGCCAGCAGTACGCCGACGAAGGCGCCCGAGGGGATCTGGTGCGGGCCATGGCGATGGCGGTCCGCTCGACCAGGCGGTGGGTGCACTACTCGGAGCTGCTGAGTATCGAGGCATGGCTCTTCGTGTTCTACAGCCTGCTTTACCGCACCGCGCCGGTGCCTCGCGCTTTGTCCGTCTTTGGATTGGTGACCGTCGTGGCTCATTTCACGGGAATCGTACTGCCCTTCTTCCTGGGCTACTCGGGTGTGGTGGCGCTTGGGATGCCGATGGGCCTGAGCCAGCTTGCCGTGGCGCTCTGGCTCGCAATCAAGGGTTTCGCGGCACCGCGTGCCCTCGAACCCGCCTAGAAAAGTGATCTCCAGCATGCTCGCCCACCGGGGTCCGCGGGTTCGGCCCCGACCGCATCAGCATGAAACGCGCTGGTGTGGCACCGCGACCCGCCCCGGCTATCTTCTCCGGGCCCGCCGATCAGCACTGCGACTTTGACTCTGGAGGGTTGATGACAAAGGATCGCCTGATCTCCCGTCGGGAAGTGCTGAGCGCGGGTGCCGGCGCCGCCGCCGGGCTGCTCGCCCAGCGCCTCGCCGGACAAGCCCCGTCACCCCCCGCGTGCGCGGACCCCACCGTCGCCCAGACGCCCGGTCCGTACTACCCGACGCACGACCGGGACGACGAGGATCCCGATCTGACCCAGGTCAAGGGTCGCACGGGTCGGGCGAAGGGAGAGGTCATCTACGTGCGGGGCCGCGTGCTGGACCAGCAATGTCAGCCGGTGGCAGGTGTCCTGGTGGAGATCTGGCAGGCCAACACCTGGGGGCGGTACGACCACGAGAAGGACGCGGCCAATCCTCGGCCGCTCGATCCCAATTTCCAGAGCTGGGCCGAGATGCTCACCGACGCCGAGGGTGGCTTTCGGTTCAAGACCATCAAGCCGGGGGCCTACCCGGCCGACGACAAGGGCTGGATCCGGCCGCCGCACATCCATTTCCGGGTCTCCCGGCGGGGCTACCACGAGCTCGTCACCCAGATGTACTTCGCCGGCGAGGCGCTCAATGAGAAGGACCTGATCCGCAAGGAGATCGCTCCGGCGGACCAGGAGCGGGTGACCATCGGGTTCGAGGCCGCCCCTCAGGACCTCGAGGCCGGTGCGCGGCTCGGCCAGTTCGACATCACCCTGCGGCAGGTCGGCTGAGACCGCGGCCTCATGATTCGATTCCCACGCCTTCCGCTGCCGCTCCTGCTCCTGGTCGCGGCCCCCCTCGGCGCCGCCGCGCAGACGCTCGCGATCTCCTCGTACGCCTGCCGTTTCGTCGAGGTGCCCGTCCGCGACGGCGTCCACCTCCACACCAGCATCTGCGCGCCGCGCTCGACCCAGGAGAAGCTGCCGTTCCTGCTCACCCGCACGCCCTACGGCATCGGCGGCGACACCGTGGTGGGCGAGAGCTACCGCTTCCTCGCGGCCGACGGCTACATCTTCGTCGGCCAGGACATCCGCGGCCGCTACGGCAGCGAGGGGCAGTGGTTCATGAACCGTCCGCTCCACGATCCGTCCGATTCCGCCGGCGTGGACGAGGCCACCGACACCTACGACACGGTCGAGTGGCTGCTCAAGAACGTCCCCGACAACAACGGCCGGCTGGGCGCGCTGGGCGTGTCCTATCCAGGCTTCCTCGCCACCATGGCCGGGATCAACCCGCACCCCGCGGTCAAGGCGATCTCGCCCCAGGCCCCGATGACCGACACCTGGATGGGCGACGACTTCTTCCACCAGGGCGCATTCCGGCTGTCGTACGGCTTCGAGTACAGCGCCGACCTCGAGCTGAGCAAGGACGAGTCGGTCCCACTCCCGATCGGCACCTGGGACACCTACGACTGGTACCTCCGCAGCCTCGGACCCCTGAGCGGCGTGGACGCGAAGTTCTTCCAGGGGCGGAACCACACCTGGTCGTCGTTCGTGGCGCATCCGTCGTACGACGCCTACTGGCAGGCGCGCGCCGTGCAGCGCCGGCTCAGCGCGCCGACGGTCCCCACGCTCACCGTGGGCGGCTGGTGGGACCAGGAAGACCGCTACGGTCCGCTCGCCACCTACCGAGCGCTCGAGCGGGGCGACACCGGCAACTGGAACGCGCTCGTCATGGGGCCGTGGAACCACGGCGGCTGGCGGCGGGGCGAGCCGAGGCGGATGGCGGTGGTGGATCCGGGCACGTCGGAGGGCTACCTGCGCGACGTCGAGGCGCCGTGGTTCGCCTACTGGCTCAAGGACAAGGGCAAGCCGACTGTGCCGGACGCGTACCTGTACGACACGGGCGCGAAGGAGTGGCGCTCGTTCGCGGCCTGGCCGCCCAAGGACGGCGCCCGCCGGAGCCTCTACCTCCACGCCGGCGGCAAGGCCTCGTTCGATCCGCCCGCGGCGGGCGAGGGCGCCTACGACCAGTACGTCTCCGATCCCGCGCACCCCGTGCCCTACCGGCCGCGGCCGGTCGAGCAGACCTACGACCAGCGCGGCTCGCGCTGGCGCGTGTGGGAGACCGAGGACCAGCGGTTCGTGGACAACCGGCCGGACGTGGCGAGCTGGGTGTCGGCGCCACTGGACCAGGACCTCGCCATCGCCGGGGACGTGACGGCGCGGCTGGTCGCGTCCACCACCGGGCGGGACGCCGACTGGGTGGTGAAGCTGATCGACGTGTTCCCCGACAGCATGCCCGACGACTGGAAGCTCGGCGGCTACGAGCTGATGGTGGCGCACGAGATCATGCGCGGCCGCTACCGGAAGAGCTTCACCTACCCCGCCCCGCTCGAGCCCAACACCCCGCTCGACTTCACGGTGGACCTGCACCAGCAGGCCTACACCTTCAAGCGGGGGCACAAGCTGATGGTCGAGGTGCAGAGCACCTGGTTCCCGCTCTACGACCGCAACCCGCAGACCTGGGTGCCCAACATCTTCAAGGCGAAGGCGTCGGACTTCAAGGCGGAGACGCACCGGGTGTGGCACACGGCCGCGCATCCGTCACGGGTAGAGGTGACGGTGGTCCCGTGACGAGCGAGTCACCCTGAACGCAGTGAAGGGGGCAGGCGTTGGCTCATGCCCCCTTCGCTTCGCTCAGGGTGACTCGCGGGTAGAGCGCAGCACGATCCCTACTGGACGACCACCTCCACGGAATCCGTCGCCGCCACGCTCCGGACCACCACCCAGGTCCGGCCGGCCGCGATGCCCTGCACGGCCACCCGCCCATCTGCCGCGCTCACTCGCGCCACCGACGGGGCCCGCGATGCGAACGTGAGCCCCGCCGAGCCGAGCCGTCCCGTTGCACCGACGAACGCAGCGTGAAAGCCGGCCCGATCGCCGGGGGCGAGCGTCAGCCGGTCGAAGGTGGTGAGGATCGAGCCGTCGCTCTGAGGCGAGTCGGCGCGCGGAGCGTCCGCGTCGGAGGCGCATGCCGTGCCGGCGAGCGCAAGCGAGGCGGCGATCGTGAGTGGACCCGGGACGAATCGGCGCATGGGGAGCTCCGGCGGTTGCGGGGCTGGGAGAGAGCCGCCCGGCATATCCCACAAGATATCGAGCGGACCGGAGTCGGCCAGGGCGAGCCGGGGGCTGCCCTCGGGCCACCCCGTGTCGGTGCTGGCTCAGTCGCGGATTGAGCGGTAGATAAGTAGGGTCTCGCCCTTTCGCACGGAGTCTCCCCATGGCACACACCCCGCTGTTCGAAACGCTGGTTCACGCCTTTCGCGTCGCCGGTGAGTCGACGATCACCGGCCGGCCCGTCGAAGCCATCCTGGAGCAGCAGGCGAGGGACCGCATGACCCGGCGCGAGTTCCTCGGCGCGGGCGCGGCGGCCGGCGCGGCGCTCACCGGTCTGCCGGACATCATCCGGCGAGTGGGGGTGCTCACCACGCCGCGCATCGCCATCGTGGGCGCCGGACTCGCCGGTCTCACTTGCGCCTACCGGCTCCGTCAGGCGGGCGTGATCGCGACGGTCTACGAGGGCAACACCCGGCTCGGCGGGCGGTGCTGGTCCATCCGGGGCGCGTTCGACGGCGGGCAGGTTGCGGAGCACGGCGGCGAGCTGATCGATCAGTCCCACAAGGAGACCAGACACCTGGCCCAGGAGCTCGGGCTCGACCTCGACAACCTGCTCGCGGCGGAGCAGAACGGCACGGAGCCGTTCTACTACTTCGGCGGGGCGCGCCAGACCTTCGCCGAGACCACCGATGCGGTGAAGAAAGTCTGGCAGGCCCTGCATACGGACCTCACCGCCGCCAGCTACCCGACCACGTACAACAGCTTCACGGCGGCGGGATTTCAGCTCGACCACATGTCGATCCTGCAGTGGATCGACTCCCGCATCCCCGGGGGCCACGCCTCTCCGCTCGGGCAGCTGCTCGACGTGGCCTACAACATCGAGTACGGCGCCGAGATCGCCGAGCAGAGCGCGCTCAACCTCCTGTATCTCCTGGGTTACTCGGGCCCGGGACAGTTCAGCATCTTCGGCCAGTCGAACGAGAAGTACCACGTCCGCGGCGGCAACGACCAGATCGTCTCCCGGCTGGCGCAGGCGGTGGACGGCCAGATCGAGACCGACGCGGCGCTTGCCGCGATCGCCCGCACCAGTGACGGCCGCTATACGCTCACCTTCGGCAGCGGGCGGACGACCCGCAGCGTCACGGCCGAGCAGGTGGTGCTCGCGCTGCCGTTCTCGAAGCTCGCGGAGGTGGACTGGAGCAAGGCGGGGTTCGTGGAGCCCAAGACGCTCGCCATCAAGGAGCTTCGGATCGGCGCCAACGCCAAGGTGCAGCTCCAGTTCACCACCAGGCACTGGCGCACGCTGGGCAACAACGGCGACAGCTACGCGGATACGGGCTATCAGGACACCTGGGAGGTCACGCGGGCCCAGGGCGGCACGCCGGGGATCCTGGTCGACTACACCGGCGGTGACACGACGCGGAGTCAGGCCGGCGCGTCGGCGCAGACGCTGGCCCAGCGGTTTCTCACGCAGATCGAGCCGGTGCTGCCGGGACTCGGCAAGAAGTGGAACGGCAAGGCGACCTTCGATTACTGGCCGTCCAATCCCTGGACCCACGGGGCCTACTCGTACTGGCGGGTGGGACAGTACACCCGGTTCGCCGGATCCGAATACGAGCGCTCGGGCAACTGCCATTTTTGCGGCGAGCACACCTCGATCGACTCCCAGGGCTATCTCAACGGCGCCGTCGAGACCGGGCAGCGCGCGGCCGCCGACGTCCTGGCGGATCTCAAGATCAAGGGAAACGAGAAGTAGCGGGCGGCGCCGCGCTACATCCGCACCCGCTGATCCCCGGGCTCGGCGTTGGCCAGGATGTCGCGCCGGAGCCGCGCGGCCGTCTGCAGCACCTTCACCGGATAGCGATAGCACCGCGGCGTGTTGGCGCCCCGCACGCACCCGTTGTACCGCCTGAGCGCCACGGTGACCGACCGGCTCCGCACCATGTAGAGGTGCAGGATCCGCGCGCCGTGGCAGATGTTGGCGTCCACGTTCATCAGGTCGGCCGACTCGCAGCCGTAGCTGCCGGCGTGCATCGGCATCACCTGCATCAGGCCGATCGCGCCCTGGCTGCTCACCGCCGACGAGTCGAGCTGGCGGTTCTCCACCAGCAGCACCGCCGCGAGCAGGCTCGGGCTCATCCGGAGTCGCCCCGCCTCTCGGGTCACGGCCCACGCGGCCCGCTCGGCGAGCTCGGGATTCCGGGTGCGCCGGGCGATGGCCCGGGTGAGCGGCTCGTGCGCCAGCCGCGCGGTCACCGCGAACTCGAGCGCGGTGCTGTCCACCAGCACGCGCGGAGTCCTGGCGATCGGGGCCTTCGCAATCGCAGCCTTGTTTTCCGGTGCCTTCATCGCCGGCGCCTTGCCTGCCGGAGCTTTGGCCGCAGCACCGTTTGCTCCAGTGCCCTTGCCCGTCGACGCCTTCGCCGGCGCCTTTGCTCCGGATGCCTTCGCCGCCGGAACCTTCGCCGGGGTCTTAGCCTCGACCGGGGCCTTGTGCCGAGCCGATGCCGACGGCTTCGGGGCCGCCAGCGTCATCGATGCCGGCGTGCCCGCCTTCCGCGGCGACGCGAACATCGCATCCGAGCCGGAACCGGCCTCGGGCGACGGCAACAGCAGTGGACTCACGCTGCGAGGGCCCCCGAAGCAGGCAGGGCCCGCGAGCGTGAGCACGGCGAGCAGCGGAGCGAGCGAACGGCGACTGCCGGACGGGAACGCCAATGGATCTCCTGTTGAAGACGCACACAGGATCGTCCCCGTCCGGCAGTGGCTCAAGTGTGAGAAAACTGCTGGCGCAGCGAAAGGCGACAGTCGGCAGCGAGATGCATTCTCGTGCCACCCCGCAAGTCGGTCCTCAGCGGCCCCAACCGGCCCGGCCCAGGCTTGCAGTGCAGCGGCTCGCACGGCCCGGGCGGGGCCCCAATCGTTACAAACCGAGGGTCACGAATCGGCCGGCGCACGGGGCTGCACGACTGCCCTTCGCTGTGGCGCCGGGCCGCGGGCTTGACAGTGGTGGGCGGTGGTCATCCCTTCCTCACTCTGTCATCCCAAGACTCTGTCATCCCGCACCGCCTGAGGATCTCACGTTGAGCCCCAGCCTCACGCCCGTTCCGCGATGAGCCAAGCCGAGCAACGCCCCGAGGCCCTCGGCCTCACCCTGCCACCCGCCAAGCCGCCGGTGGCCAACTACCTCGGCACCAAGCGCTCGGGCGACCTGCTGTTCGTCTCCGGCCGGGTCAGCGCCCTCCGCGGCGAGGTCGGCGCCGAGGTCGCCCTGGCCGACGCCAAGGCCGCCGCGCGGGACACCGTGCTCGACCTGCTGGCGATCATCAAGCAGGACATCGGCGACCTGGACCGCATCGCGTCGGTCGAGCGGGTGCACGGCTTCGTCCGATCGTCAGGCGGGTTCACCCGCCAGCCCGAGGTGGTGGACGGCGCGTCCGACCTGCTGGTCGCCCTGTTCGGCGAGGCCGGCCGGCATGCGCGCACGGCTACCGGCGCGACCCAGCTGCCGTTCGGCGCGGCGATGCAGCTGGATCTCGTGCTGCGGCTGTCCTCGTGAGCGAAGGATCCCACTGGAACGCGCCTCGACTTCGCCGCGCCGCCGCGGCCGACGCCGCCCTCCTGGCCGAGCTGCGCTACGAGCTCCGCACCGGGATCGCGCCCGAGGTGGCGCCGGAGCCCGGCTTCCACCGGCGCTGTGCCGAGTGGATGGCCGCGCGCCTCTCCGGTTCCGACATGTGGCGCTGCTGGCTCGCCGAGGGCGACCTTCGTGAGCCGCTGGGCGTGGTGTGGCTGCAGTTCGTGGAGAAGCTGCCCAACCCGGTCGGCGAGCCCGGCCTCCACGCCTACCTCACCGGGTTCTATGTGCGGGAGGCCGCCCGGAACCGGGGCGTCGGCGCGGCGCTGCTCGACGCCGCGCTCGGGGCCTGCGAGGAGAGGGGCATCGATACCGTGTTCCTGTGGCCGACGGCACGAAGCCGAGCTCTCTACGTCCGCCACGGCTTCGCGGAACAATCAGGGATCCTGACGCGCAAGATCTGGCCCGGGGGGGTCGGGTCACCCTGAGGAGTGGATGGAGACCGCACGAATGTGAGACCAGGCGGGAGTGGGCCGACAACGCTCAGGAAGACTGGCCGGGAGCCTCCGCCATGGCGGCGCCGATGCACCGCCCCCGCCCGGCCCGCTTGGCCGCCAGCAGACGCGTGTCCGCGCGGGTGAGCAGCGCCTCCGGCGTGATGGACTCGACGTCCTCCGAGGTCCCCGCGACGCCCGCACTGAAGCTGAGCCGGAGCGCCTCCCCACCGCGGGTCGGCCAGCGGGAGCGCGATCCTTCGGGACGCAGTCCGTTCACCATCGTGGTCGCCGTCGCCGGCAGCCTGATCATGGGCTGGCTCGTGTCGCTCGAGCTCGGCCTGGCGATCGTCCCGCTTTCGATGATGCCGCAGTACTTCATCACCCTGCCGTTCCCCCTGGCCGTCCTGTGCGGCTTCCCTCCGGCGATCGGCTCGGAGTACTCGCACCGGCTCGGCGTGCTCCAGGATCCGACGGCGTTCCCCTGGATGCTGGCGCTGGTCCGCGCCGTCGCCCTGCTGGTCATCGGCGTCTCCTTCAAGCTGCTGCGGCTCCAGATGGACGACCTGGCCCGCCTGCAGGCGAGTCTCGCCTCGGCCGAGCGCAAGGCCGGCGTGCTGGAAGAGCGGCAGCGCCTCGCGCGCGAGATCCACGACACCCTGGCCCAGGGATTCGCCAGCATCGTGGTGCACCTGGAGCGGACCGAGCAGCTCAACCATTTGGAGCATTCGCCCGCCAAGGGCCATATCGACCTGGCGCGCTCGGTGGCGCGCGAGGGACTCGAGGAGGCCCGCCGCATGATGGCCGCGCTGCGCCCGGAGGTGCTCGAACAGCGCGGGCTGCCCGAGGCGCTCGGGCGGGTGTGCCAGGAGTGGTCCCGCCGCAGCAGCATCGAGTCCAAGCTGTCGGTCACCGGCAAGGCCGAGCCGCTGCACCCCGAGATCGAGCTCACGATCCTGCGCGGCGTGCAGGAGGGCCTGACCAACGTGGCGCGACACTCGGGCGCGCACACCACCGCCGTGACCCTGAGCTACATGGAGGACCTGATCGTGCTGGACGTGCAGGACGACGGGAAAGGATTCGTGCTCACCGAGGCCGCTCGCACCGGCTACGGCCTGCACGGCATGCGGAGCGAGTGGAGGGACTGCAAGGGTCGCTGCAGGTCGAGAGCGTGGCCCGTGGGGTGAGCAACAAGCTCATCGGCAAGGACCTGCGCATCAGCGAGGCGACCGTCAAGACCCACCTGCTCCACATCTTCGCCAAGCTCGGCGTGGACGACCGCACCGCCGCGGTGACCGCCGCGATGGAGAAGGGCGTGCTGCGCCTGGTCAAGTGAGGCCGGTCTACCTCGCCTTCACCCAGACGAGATCCCACGCCTCCCGCCGCTCGGCGAAATCGACCACCTGCCCGTCCTGGTCGCGCCGGAACACCTTGCGATACCGCGGTCGGCCCGGCACGAAGAGCACGTCCCGGGTTTCGGCGAGCAGGGTGTCCAGCCTCCGGCCGCGCTCCTGCCCGGTCAGGACGTTCCCGCTCCGCCGGATCTCGTAGCGCAGCTCGGGCGCGAGCGCGTAGCTCCCGACCAGCTCATCCATCCGGGCCGGAGTGAGTGGGATCGCGGGCGGATCGGTGCGCAGCGCGAGTACCTGGGAGGCGATCAGGCGCCAGCCGGCCGGCGTCTTCTTCCAGGTGTCGGTAGTGCGGTACCGGCAATGAAGGCCGTGGCCGTGGAAGGTCTCGTGCTCGTCGTCCACGTGGCTGGTCACCGCGACGTCTCCGTGGACCGTGGCCTTGAACTCGGTCACCGTGATCTTGCCCGAGATGGTCGTCGGCAGCGGGCGAATGTCCCCCACCATGTCGCGCTTGGACTTGAGCTCGCCGTCCTCGGTGGTGAAGCTGACCCTCGGATCCAGCAATCGCTCCCACACCGCCGCCGAGCCGCTGGTGATGGCGTCGAGCAGCTCCTGCGTCTGCCGCTCCAGGGTCTTGGGGACGTCCTCGTCCGATCCGGTGGCCGGCGAGACGGTTTGCGTCGCCAGCACCAGGGCCCAGGCCAGCCACGACTTGGTCGTCATCCGTTTCTCCTCGACCGACCGATCGTCGGTCCGTTCTCCGAGTCCGCTGTAGCGTCCCTCAGAACTCTGCCCAAGGGGTGGCCGTCAGGACCTGCCGACCGGTGGTCCCCATGTGATCCGGCTCGCTGGCGCCCGCGCCCTCCGGCGCTACATTCGGCGGGCGTCTCCGATGTCCTGTGGCCTCTTACCGGGAGCCCCCGATCATGCGTCCCCCTCGCCCGCTCCGCCGTGCGGCAGCCCGTGCGGTCGTCGCCTCCACCCTGATTCTCCTGGCCGCGTGCGCCGGCGTCACGCCGATCGGCGAGCTGCTCCAGAACTCGACCAAGTACAATGGCAAGACGGTGCGGGTCAAAGGCACGGTGGGCGAGTCGGCCGGCCTGCTCGGCCGCGGGGCTTACCAGGTGAAGGACAATACCGGCACGCTCACGGTCATCGCCGAGACCGCCGCTCCACCGCCCAAGGGCTCTACGACAGGCGTGAAGGGGGTGTTCCAGGCGCTGTTCACGCTCGGTTCGAAGAGCCTCGCCGTGCTGCAGGAGCAGAGCCGGTTCTAGCGAGCGCCAAGTCCCAGGTCTGGCCGGTGAGCGTCTTGCCGAAGCTCCGGTGCCGGTCGGTCTTGACCAGGCGGAAGCCGGCGCGCTCGTAGAGCCGGCGCGCCGCGCCCAAGACATCGTTGGTCCAGAGGGTGAGGGTGTGGCAGCCGGCGCGGCGCGCGGCCTGGATGCAGGTATCCACCAGCCGCCCGCCCAGCCCGTGACCCCGAGCCCAGGGCTCGACCAGCAGCAGCCGCAGCCGGGCGATCCCTTCGCCACCCGGCATCAGGAACACGCAGCCGGCCCGGCGTCCGTCCACGGTCGCGATCCACCCTCGCTGCCTCGGCCCGGGCTCGGCGGCGGCGAACTCGCCGACGATTCGGGCCACCAGCCGCTCGAAGTCTTCATTCCAGCCATACTCCTCGGCGTAGAGCTCACCGTGGCGCTGGACTACCCAGCCGAGGTCGCCCGGCGCCGGGGCGCGGAGCGCGATCACCGGGGCGGACGGCGAGGCGGGCGGGTCCGCTCGCAGGCGATCGCCTCGGTCGAGCAATGTTTCCACCTCCTCGAGCGAGCCCAGGAGGCGCTCGCGCTCGGCGGCCGAGAGGCCATCGAGCATGGCCGCTACCTCGGCCGTGGCCCGGGCATCGAGCCCGGCGAACGTCCGGCGCCCACGCACCGTCAAGGCCAGGATCCGCTGGCGCCGGTCGTGTGGCACCACCCGCGCGGCGAGCAGCCCGCGGTGGCGGAGGCCGCGGAGCAGCCGGCTCAGGTAGCCGGCGTCGACGCCGAGCGCCCCGGCGATGGCCGCGGCGGTGGGCCGCTCGCGATGCGCCACCTCGTAGAGCACCCGCACCTCGGGCAGGGTGAACGGCGAGTGCAGGTGGCCCTCGTCGAGCAGGCCGAGCCGGCGGGTGTAGAAGCGGTTGAAGCGGCGCACGCGGGCGGCGGCCGCGGCGCGGGGCGCGGGAAGCGGGGCGGTGACCACGGGGCGCACTCCGGAGGCAGGCGACCCTCAAAGCTTTCGACCGATAGTTGCTTTTGTCAACTATCAGCACAAGCTTCGACGGAAGCCGCCCTCCTCCCCTGTCCCAGGAGCGCCCCGAATGTCCGACGCCGACTCCCCTGCCCAGCGCGCCAAGCGACTCGCCGTCCAGTTCCTCGACCGCGTGTGGGGACCGTCTCACGAGCTCGGGGCCATCGACGAGCTGATGACGCCCGACTATGTGATCACGTCCGGCGGGCACACCATTCGCGGGCGGAACGCGTGCAAGGACTGGGTGGCCGAGTTCCAGCGGCACCTGCACGACGCCAGAACCCGGAGCGTGGAGCCCTCGCGCCCGGCCTGACCGCATCGCCGGCCGCGGCTACTTTTCCGCCCATGCCGACCGCCCTTCCCGTGCTGCTCGCCATCAGCTTCTGCCATCTGCTCAACGACATGATGCAGGCGCTGCTACCGGCCATGTATCCCATGCTCAAAGCCGCGTTCCACCTGGACTTCGGCCAGATCGGCCTGATCACCTTCACCTTCCAGCTCACGGCGTCGCTCCTGCAGCCGGTCATCGGGCTGTATACCGACCACCATCCCAAGCCGTACTCGCTCATGGCGGGCATGGGGTTCACCTTCGTCGGATTGCTGCTGCTGTCCGCGACCCGGACCTATTCGGGCCTGCTGGCCGCGGCCGGACTGGTGGGACTGGGCTCGGCGGTGTTCCATCCCGAGAGCTCGCGCGTCGCGCGGATGGCGTCGGGCGGCCGGCACGGCTTTGCGCAGTCGCTGTTCCAGGTGGGCGGGAACACCGGCTCGGCGATCGGGCCGCTGGTGGCCGCGTTCGTAGTGCTGCCTCGCGGCCAGGGCAGCGTGGCCTGGTTCTCCGCGGCCGCGCTGATCGCCATCCTGGTCCTCTGGCGGGTGGGCGGCTGGTACCGGCGGCACCGCGCGCCCACGGCCGCGGCCAGCGCGGCCGCCGCGCAGGCTCACCCCGCGCTGCCGCCGGCCAAGGTGCGCCTCGCCCTCGGTGTGCTCATCGTGCTGATCTTCTCCAAGTACATCTACCTGACCAGCATCTCGAGTTACTTCACATTCTACCTCATCCACCGGTTCGGCCTCAGCGTGCAGAGCGCGCAGCTCCACCTGTTCGCGTTCCTCGCCGCGGTGGCCGCGGGCACCATCATCGGCGGCCCCGTGGGCGACCGGTTCGGCCGGAAGCTGGTCATCTGGTGCTCGATTCTGGGCGTGCTGCCGTTCACCCTCGCGCTCCCGTACGTGGGGCTCGCCTGGACCGGGGTGCTGAGCGTGCTGATCGGATTCATCCTCGCGTCGGCGTTCTCCGCCATCCTGGTGTACGCGCAGGAGCTGGTGCCCGGGAAGGTGGGCCTGATCTCGGGGCTCTTCTTCGGATTCGCCTTCGGCATCGCCGGCATCGGCGCCGCCGTGCTGGGCCGCCTGGCCGACCATACCAGCATCGAGTTCGTCTATCGCCTGTGCGCCTACCTGCCCGCCCTCGGCCTGCTCACGGCGTGGCTTCCCGCCATCGAGCTGGGTGCCCGGGTCCCGGCGGCTGATCGGATGGATGACGCCGAGGCGGTGCGGACGACGTGACCGCGGGCGGGTCGTCCACCGATGCCGCGCGGCTGGCGGGGCGCACCTTCCTCGTGACCGGGGCGAATTCCGGGATCGGCCGCGCCATGGCCGAGGCGCTCGCGGCGGACGGCGGGCGCGTCGTGCTGGCCGGACGGTCCGAGCAGCGCATGGGGCCTGTGCTCGACGGCATCCGCCGGCGCGATCCCCGCGCCGACGTGGAGTTCCTTCAGGTCGACGTCTCCGATCTCGGCTCAGTACGGCGCGCCGCCGACGCGTTCCTCGCCACCGAGCGCGCCCTCGATGTCTTGGTCAACAACGCCGGCGTCGCCGGCACCGAGGCGCTGAGCGCCGACGGCTTCGACCTGACCTACGCCACCAATCACATCGGACCGTTCCTGCTGACGGCGCTGCTCCGGCCGGCCATCGAGCGCGCGCCCCAGGGCCGCATCGTGAACGTCTCGAGCGTCGCGCACCGGGAGGCGCCCCCCATCGACTGGTCCCTGCTCGAGCGCCGTGCCGCGCCGCGGCGGAGTGGCTTCAAGGACTACGCGGCCACCAAGCTCATGAACCTGCTCCACGCCAAGGAGCTGGCGCGCCGCCTGGCCGGCACGCGGGTGACCACGTATGCGCTGCACCCGGGCGGGGTCCGGTCCAACATCTGGCGCGCGCTCCCGCGCCCGGCGCAGTGGCTCATCAAGCTGTTCCTGATCTCCAATGAAGAAGGCGCCAGGACCCAACTGTACTGCGCGACCGCGCCGGAACTGGCGACGGCGACCGGCCGCTACTACGACAAGAGCCGCGAGGCCCCCTGCAGCCCGCGGGCGGAGGATCCCGTCTTGGCTGCGGAGGTCTGGGCCAGGACCGAGGCGGCCGCGGTCCGGGCGGGCCGGCCGGCCTGAGAACTCCGTTGCATCCCCTGCCGTCCAAGTCGCCGCTCCCGGGCTTGCGGGTTTCCGTAGTTATGTGTATATACACATAAACACAACTGAAGGCAGCCATGATACCGCACATCCCGTGGTCCATCACCCTCACCCTGATCGTGACGCCGCCCCTCATCGCATTCGCCGTCTGGCGCATCCTCGCGCCCGCCGCCCCCAAGGGGGTGCGAATCGGCCTGGGCGTCGTCCTGGCCGGCTGGGTGGCGCTGGCGTTCGCGCTGGCCCCCTCTCCGGCCACACTCGCCGGGCGGGACCCGTTCTACCTGACCCCGCTGCTCGCGATCTTTGCCCTCGGCGCGTTCGTCGCCGCACTGCTCGGGTTCGGCCTCTCGCCGGCGCTCCGGCGCGCGGTCGAGGCCGCCTCGCTCCCGGCCGTCATCGGCGTGCAGTTCTATCGGGTGCTTGGCGTGTTGTTCATCATCCTGCTGGCCCAGGGCCAGCTGCCGGCCCACTTCGCCGCGCCGGCCGGCTGGGGCGACATCTTCGTCGGGCTGACGGCTCCGCTGGTGGCGCTCGCCCTGATCCGGCGGATGGCCGGGGCGCGGGCTCTCGCCCTGGCCTGGAACCTGTTTGGCCTGCTCGACCTGGTGGTGGCGGTGGGGATGGGCACCGGCGTGCTGGCGCCCTACCTGATGCCGGAGCTCGGAAGTCGGGTGCCCAGCGCCGCCGCAATGGGCGTGTTTCCCCTGATTCTGGTGCCGACCTTCGCCGTGCCGCTGTCGGTCATCCTGCACGTGATCGCACTGGCGCGCCTGCGGCATGGGGCGCGAGCGGATGCGCGGCTGGTGGCGAGGACGGCGGGCTGACCGGGGG
>JBOHSB010000252.1:0-10527 GCA_050733015.1 Gemmatimonadales bacterium | reverse complement strand
TCGCTCCCTCGGGATGACGCCCGAGCCGCACCGAGCAACCGGGAGTCCGTTCGTGCCCAAGTTCTACCTCACGACCGCCATCGATTACTCCAACGGCGACCCGCACCTCGGCCACGCGCTCGAGAAGGTGGGCGCCGACTGCATCGCCCGCTACCGCCGGCTGCGGGGCGACGATGTGCACTTCCTGATGGGCATGGACGAGCACTCCCAGGCGGTGCTGCAGGCAGCCGAGGAGCATGGGCTCGAGCCGAAGGCGTGGGTGGATCGGATGGCCGCGACCTTCGAGGATTACTGGCGCCGGCTGGAGTGCAGCAACGACGACTGGATCCGCACCACCGAGCCGCGCCATCACCGGGGCACCACTGCCCTGCTCGAGCAGATCGCCCGCACCAACCCCGGCGACCTGTTCGTGGACGAGTACGAGGGCCTCTACTGCTTCGGATGCGAGGAGTTCAAGCAGCCGGCGCAGATCGTGAACGGCCACTGCATCGAGCACCCGACGCTCGACCTGGTGCCCACGAAGGAGCGGAACCACTTCTTCAGGCTAAGCCGCTACCGGGACCGCCTGCTCGCGCTGATCCGCTCGGGTGAGTTCCGGGTCGAGCCGGCCATCCGCCGGAACGAGATCGTCCGTCTGCTGGAGGATGGCCTGCAGGACATCTCGGTCAGCCGCAACCGCCAGTCCTGGGGCATTCCGTTCCCGGGCGACCCGGAGCAGACGGTCTACGTGTGGTTCGACGCACTCATCAACTACCTGTCCGCGACGGGCTATCCCGATTCGGGGTACGAGCGGCTGTGGCCCGCCGACCTGCATGTCGTCGGCAAGGGCATCACGCGGTTCCATTGCGTCATCTGGCCGGCCATGCTGCTGAGCGCCGGCGTGGCGTTGCCCCGCGAGGTCTGGGCCCACGGCTACGTGCAGTGGGAAGGCACCAAGATGTCCAAGTCCGCCGGCACGGCCGTGAGCCTGGGCGAGGCGATCAACCGCCACGGCCCCGACGCGCTGCGCTACTTCCTGCTCCGCGAGGTGGGGTTCGAGGCCGACGGCAACTTCACCTGGGACCGGTTCGACGAGCGCTACACCGCCGACCTGGCCGACGGCCTGGGCAATCTGGCGTCGCGCTCGCTGGCGATGGTCGCGAAGTATCGGGGTGGCGTGGTGCCGGCCGATGGAACGGATACTACGCTCGATCGGGATGGCAGGAACGCGATCGCCGGGTACGCCCGCGCGATGGACGCGCTGGATCTGCGCGGCGGGGCGGAGGCCGCCTGGGAGCTCGTCGCCAGGGCCAACCTGTACATCCAACAGGCCGCGCCCTGGGCCCTGGCCAAGGCAGGCAAGGAGGCCGAGCTGGATGCGGTGCTCGGCGCGCTGGGACGCGCGCTCTACCGGCTGGCGGTGATGAGCCGCCCGTTCATTCCGGGCAAAGCCCAAGTCCTGTGGCGAAGCCTCGGTCTCTCCGCGGAAGCGCTAGAACATGCATGGCCGACCCTCGAGCGCCCGCCCTCGGCCGGGCTGGCTACCAATAAACCCGAGGTGCTGTTCCCCAAGCCGCCAACTGTCTAGAAGTTAGCCTGTCAATGAGCAAAACTATTTGACAGTCAAGGACTTATCAGGAGATCAGAAGGCTTGACTAACCTGGCACCATGGGCCACCTTTTGCGTGGTCTTTGTGTGTCGGGTCACCTCCCGCGGCACTCGCTGGGCTCAGATTGTTCTGCAGGGCAGCCGAAGATTGGAAACGTAGCCTGGTCGAGGGAGCAAGCATGGCGAAACGCCGCCGTTGGACCGTGGTGTTCGTACCCCACGGGTCCGAGCCGTCGAAAATCCTTGAGGTGTCATACGGCGTCATCAAGCTGGCGGCGGGCGGCGTAGCGCTAGGCATCGCCGCGGCGCTGCTGGTGGGCTATGCCACCGTGGCCCGCACGGCGGACCTCTCGCGAACCAGCCGGCTGCAGCAGGAGAATGTCAGGTTGTCCCAGGAGATCGGCGAGTTGCACGGGCGGCTCTCGTCCCTGTCGGATACCCTCACGCGGATCAGCCAGCGTAACGACAAGATCCGGGTGCTCGCCAACCTCGATCCGATCGATCCCTCGGTGCAGGCCGCCGGCATCGGCGGGCCGACCCTGGCGCCTCGGCCGGTGCTGCCGGGCGACGGCCCGGCGATGCGGAAGACCCAGGAGATCCGGGTCGACCTCAACGCCCTGATCCGTCGCGCCAACCTGCTGGCGTCATCGTTCGAGGAGGCCAAGGACAGCCTTGCCAGCCACTCGCAGCGACTGGCCGCCACGCCCTCCATCATGCCCACCCAGGGCTGGCTCACCAGCGCGTTTTCCTCGATGCGCGAGCACCCGATCCTGCACATCGCACGGCCGCACGAGGGCATCGACGTGACCGCGCCGATGGGAAGCCCGATCGAGGCGCCCGCGGCGGGCACGGTGACCGACGCCGGCTGGGAATCGGGCTACGGCAACACCATCACGATCGACCACGGCTACGGCATCGTGACCAAGTTCGCCCACTGCTCCAAGCTGCTGGTCCGGACCGGCCAGCACGTCTCCCGCGGAACCAAGATCGCCCTGGTCGGCAACACCGGCCTCGCCACCGGCCCCCACCTCCACTACGAAGTGCACGTGAACGGGCGGCCGGTGGATCCGCTGAAGTACGTTCTCCCTGACCGTGTCGTGACCGACTGAGTGGGGCCGATAGGACGAGAAGGGCGATAGGGCGAAAGGAAAGAGCGGCCCCCGAAGCTCATGGAGCTTCGGGGGCTTTGTCATATCGGCCGACCGATTGGTCCTCTCGTCCTATCGGCCACTCGTCCTTTGTCAAAACTGTACCTTCGGCGCCTCCGCCGCACCTTTTTGGGCCTCGAAGTACTCCCGCGACTTCCCCATGCCGAACACCTTGGCGGTGATGTTGTAGGGAAACCGGCGGATGTAGGCGTTGTACTCGCCCACGGCGGCGTTGTAGTCCTGGCGCGCGACCGAGATGCGGTTCTCCGTGCCCTCCAGCTGGTCCTGGAGCTGCTTGAAGTTCTCGCTGGATCGGAGCTGGGGATAGTTCTCCGAGATCGCGATCAGCCGACCGAGTCCGGCGGTGAGCTGGGCATCGGCCGCCGCCATCTCGGGCACGTTGCCGCTCTGGATGGCGCCGCCCAGGCGGGCGCGGGCGTTGGCGATGGAGATGAAGACAGTGTCCTCCTGCTTGGTGACGCCCTTGACCGTGTTCACCAGGTTGGGAATGAGGTCGGCCCGCCGCTGGAGCTGGGCCTGGATCTGACCCTGGGCCTGGTTCACCCGTTCGTCCATCGTCTGAATGGTATTGTACCCACAGCCCGCGGTCAGCGTCGCGAGCATGGCGAGCGTCAGGACGATCCTCGAGGAGCGCGTCATCACTGGTCTCCGAGCTGAAAGTGGTCCGCGTACTCCGCCGCGCGCGAGACGGCGTGGAGGTACTGCTCGAACTCCTGCGGGGTGCAGCGCCATCCGCGCTCGGCGCGGCGCTCCACCGGCGTCGTGAGCGACCCGGCGGCGACACCGATCAGCGCCGCCGCCTCCGTCGCGAGGGACACCGGCGACGCGGGCACCGGCCGCCCGGCCAGCGTCAGCAGCGAACGCAGCAGCACCAGAATGGCCGCGACGCTGCCGGTCGCGAGGTCGCCCAGACCCTTGCCGTCGCCGCCCGCTGCCGCGTAGCCCTGGCGGAGCCGCAGGAGCTTGCCGCGGAGCTCGCGCTCGAGCGCCTGGCGGAGGTCGCGCCCCTGGACCCGGGCGTCGCCCAGCGGATCCGCTCCCCGTAGCACCTGGTACCCGGCGCGCATATCGGTGATCTCGATGGGGAAGACGTCGCTCGCCCGCGCCCACTCGGCCCGGCTGATGAGGAGCGGAGGCTCCGCCGCGCTCTTGCGCCAGGCGGCAAACGCGGGCGCTAGCCCGCGAAGGCGCGCCGGGGACGGGTCGTCCAGCACCAGCATCAGGTTGATGTTGGAGCGTCCGGGGATGTAGTCCCCTCGGGCCGCCGACCCGTAGAGCAGCGCGCTGTAGCCTGCTCCCAGGGCGGCATCGGCCGCGGCCAGAAACGGCGTCACTACCCGCTCGACCGAGTCGTGCATCAGAACCGTCCTCCCGAACCGCCGCCGCTGAACCCGCCCCCGCCACCGAAGCCGCCAAAGCCGCCGCCACCACCGCCCCCGAAACCGCCGCCGAAGCCACCCCCGCCGCCGATCCACGGCCCGCCACCCCAATATACCCGGCGCCCGCGCCTGCCCCTGTTGGCCAGGATAACGAACATGATGAAGAGCAGGATGGGCAGCAGCGACACCAGCTGAGAGGTCGGACCCGACGCGGGCGCGGCCGGCAACGGGGTGGATGCGAGCGTCGAATCGGTAACCCCGAAGCCCCGGGCGATCACCCCGGTCAGCGCGCGCACGCCGCTGTTCAAGGCGGCGCCGTACTGCTCCTGCGCCAGCAGCGGCCCCATGAGGTCGCGGCGGATCTGCCCACTGGTCGCGTCGGTCACGATGCCCTCGAGGCCCCGTCCGACCTCGATCCGCACGTGCCCGGTGCCAGGCTGATGGTTCTGTCTTGGCACCAGGAGCAGCACCAGGCCGGCATTCCGCCGCTGATCACCCACCTCGGCGCGGGCCCCTACCCCCCACGCGCGGCCGATGTCCAGCGCCACCTCGGCCTCGTCACGGTCGTCGATGGTCGGCAGCGTCACGACCGCCACCTCGGCGCCGGTCGCGGCGCGGAGCCGGGTGAGCAGGTCCTCGAGCGAGTCGCGCGACGCGGGGTCGAGCAGCGACGCGACGTCGGTGACGAAGCCCTCGGGCCGCGCCGGGAACAGGCCCGTCGTGCCGGGAGTCTGGGCCAGCCCGGTGGCGGCGGCCATCAGTTGTAGCACCGCCAGGGGGGCGGTAGCTTTGCGACGTGTTGCCCTCACCCGCACTCCTTCGGCTGATCCGCGGCCTCACGCTGCAGGGCCTGCTGCTCGTCGGACTTGGCGCCTGCGAGAAGCCGCGCCCGCTCGCCGTGCGCGTCTCCATTCCCGGCCCGGACTCGGTCGAAACGCCGGTCACCGGCGTCGGGCTCGTGGCGCTGCCGTACGACCGCGACAGCGTCCTGCGGGCGCTGGAGCAACGTGCCCGGACCCCGCGCCCACCGACCGCGCCGATCGACAGCCTGTACGCGGCGTTCCGGGGTCCATTCATGGCCTACTCATCGGCCACGATCCGGCTGAGCCGGCTGCGCGACTCGTTGGCCGCCACGAAGGCCGTCCTCGACTCGACCCCGCGCAGTGCGCCGGCGTACAGCCAGCAGTACGCGGTGTTCGGTCGCCTCACGGATTCGCTTCGCGCGGCGCAGGATCGGGTCAACCGCACCCGGGTCGCGCTCGATCGGGAGCGGCGCGACTTCGCCGCCCGCGGCGACAGCCTGCGCGCCCGCATGCGCCAGTGGGAAGATAGCACCTACCAAGGGTACGACAGCCTGGTGCAGAGCCTCACCCGGCGCGCTGGTCGGGAGGCGGTCACGGACACGACAGGGTCGGATGGGTGGGCGCACTTGACGCTCCCGCCGGGCCGCTGGTGGATCTACGCCAGGAGCTGGGACGCCACCGATCCCAACGCCGAGTGGTACTGGAACGTGTCGGCTCCCGCCGGGGATACCCTGCTCCTGTCGAGCCGGAGCGCCCGACGGCAGGCGAGATACTAGGAGGAGGTGAGATGCTGCGTGGCGCGCTCGTGGCGCTCGTGATGGTGGGGTCGGTCACCGGCGCGCTTGCGGCCCAGTCGAAGACCGATTCGGCGAAGATGGGCCGACCCCGGGCCGACTCGACGAAGGCGGGCGGGACCAGGACCGACTCGACCAAGGGCCCCCTCGCGGGCCGGGTCCGCGGATCCGCGTCCGCTCCGGTGACCGTGTACGAGATGTCCGATTTCCAGTGCCCGTATTGCCGGGAGTTCGCCGTCAATACGTTTCCGGCGATCGACTCCACCTACGTCGCGACCGGCCGGGTGCGGTGGGCCTTCGTCAACTTTCCCCTCACCAGCATCCATCACAACGCCGTGCCGGCGGCCGAAGTGGCGCTCTGCGCGGCGCAGCAGGGCGGCTTCTGGCGGGTGCATGACCTCCTGTATCAGCATCAGGACGTCTGGGCCCCCCTCAAGGAGCCGGCCGCCTTCTTCCTGACCCTCGCCGACTCGGCCAAGCTCTCCAAGCCGGCGCTGCTCGCTTGCCTCCAATCGCCGTCCACGGAGGAGGCCATCCGCGCCGACGCGCAGGGTGCGGAGCGGTCGGGCGCGTCCAGCACGCCAACCTTCTATATCGAGGGCGGCCTGCTGGTCGGCGCGCAGCCGCTGCCGGTGTTTCGGCAGGTGCTGGATTCGATTTTGACGGCGAAGGCGGGGCGATAGGGCGAGCGTAGCGAGAAAGCCAAGTTATCGCCCGGCCTTCCTTGCCTATCGCCCGTTCGGCTTATCGCCCTATCGGCCTCATTCACCGTTCCGCCGTATCGTCCCTGTCATCCCTCACCCGCCGCCCACCACCGCCAGGAACGCATCATACAATCCGTGCGTCCACGCGGTGATCCCGAAGCCGCGGAGGAGATACAGGCCGCTGAACATCACGCCCGCGATCGCTCGAAAGGTGAACGACCCCAGCTCCAGGTGATCGCCGTAGGGGCCCAGGTCGTGGAAGGCCGAGAAGATCAGCGCCCCCACCAGCGTCGCGAAGACCCCGGCAGCGCCGGCGCTCCAGCCGAACAGGCGCCGTGCGGCCCAGGCGAGCGTCCCCACCATCAGCACGCGGAACAGCAGCTCCTCGTAGATCCCCGCCCCGAGTGAGATCATGAGCTGAGTGGGGAGCCCGAGGCTCTGCGAGCCCGTCTGCAGCCGATACCACTCGGGGTGGCTGGCCAGTGCCACGGCAGGGTGGAACGGGCGGAGCAGAATGCCGGTCAGGGTGCCCACGACGAGACCGAAGAGCAGGGCGTACATGACCGACTCGAGGGCCATCAGGGCGAAGACGCGGACTTCGAGCGGCCCCGACCGGCGCCGGTCGCGCCACGCCAGCACCGCACCAGTGCCGACCAGCAGCACACCGAACGCGATCAGGCCGTTTCGCCCTCCCAGCAGCACGAAGGCGCTCTTGAGCAGCACATCCGCGCCGTTCCGGACGCCGGCCATCGCTTGGTGCGACAACGTGAGGGCCAGCGTCTCGTAGGCGACAAGCAGCGGAAACGCGAAGGTGAGGCTGTAGCGCGGGGCGCGACTCGCGCGCCAGTAGCCGCCCGCGGACGAGGAGAGAGTCATGCGATGGAGGATGGAGGCAAGAAAAAGGGGCCGCGCTTGGCGGCCCCCCCAGGTTCGAAGTGTCGCCCGGGTCTCAGCATGCAGTGCTGTTCAGCAGCCGCAGGCGACCCTTGACTCTGTAGACAATGGATCACCTCCTCGGTAGCAGGTGGGACATGGACTGCGTTCATGTAGTGTAAGGGCAGTCCGCGATCGGGGGCAAGGGGAAATCCCTGCCCTTCCGTCCGTCCTCTCGGCTTTCCGTCCTTCCGTCCCTCCGCCCTTTATATTGTCCCGATGCCGTCCACCCCGTGGAGCTATCGTGCCGCCGTCCGCCTGGGCGTCGCGCTGGCTCCCATCCTCGGCCTGGTGGACCGGAAGGTGGGCGAGGGGCATCGCCGCCGGCGCCGGGCGGCCGACCGCCTGGCCTGGTGGGCAGCCTCCCATCGCGACTACTCGCGGCCACTGGTGTGGTTTCACGCGGCGTCGGTCGGCGAGGGACGGCAGGCGGAGAGCGTGCTGCACGAGCTCCGCGGCCTGGTTCCGGCCTGCCAGGTGGTCTACACCCATTTCAGCCCGTCCGCCGAGCCGCTGGCCCGCCGCCTCGAGGCGGATGCCTCGGACTACCTCCCCTACGATCTCCCCGAGCCGGTCGAGCGCCTGCTCGAGGCGCTCGCTCCCGACCTGCTCGTCTTCGCCAAGTTGGATCTCTGGCCCGAGCTCGCGAGCCGCGCCGAGCAGCGCGGCACCAGGGTCGCCCTGGTGGCGGCGACCGTGAGCCCCGGCAGCGGCCGGCTGCGCTGGCCCGTGCGGAGGCTGCTCCACGCCGGCTATGCGGCCGTACGGGCCGCGGGAGCCATCGCCGAGCCGGACGCCGGGCGGCTGGCCGAGCTCGGTGTGGCCGCTGATCGGATCCGCGTGACCGGCGATCCGCGGTTCGACAGCGTCGCCGCTCGGGTGGCAGCCGTCGCGTCGGACGACCCGCTTCTAGGAGTCGCCGGCGGCGAGCCGGTGCTCGTGGCCGGCTCCACTTGGGGAGCGGACGAGTCGGTGCTCCTCGCCGCATTCGCGCGCGTCCGGTCGCGCCACCCGGAAGCCCGTCTGATCGTGGTGCCCCACGAGCCCACACCCGACCATCTCTCGGCGCTCGACCGGCGGGCGGCGGCGCTCCGCCTCCCCGCACCCGTCCGCCTCAGCGCGGCGGACGGGGCGGTGCCGTTGCTCGCAGTGGATAGGGTCGGTGCCTTGGCGACGCTCTACGGGGCGGGTACGATGGCGTACGTCGGCGGTGGGTATGGCCGGTCGGGCCTGCACTCGGTCCTCGAGCCGGCGGGGTGGGGCATCCCGGTGGCGTTCGGGCCTCGATGGCGGGACAGCCGCGACGCGATGCTGCTGCTCGAGGGCGGCGCGGCGGCGGCCCTTCCCGCGGCAGGAAGCGCCGGCGTGGCGGCAATGGCGGAGATCTGGGAGAGATGGCTGGCCGATGAGGACCACCGCCGGGGACAAGGGGCGCGGGCGGCGGCGATCGTGGCTGAGGGCCGCGGCGCGGCGCGGCGATCAGCGGAAATGCTGGTCGAGCTTATTTCGTCACGACCCCCTCGAAGGTCACGGTCCGCGGCACGATGAGGCCGGCCGTGAGCACAGTGAACAGGAGGTCCGTGAACCGGCTTCGCGCCCGGATCTTCACGTTCGCGATCCCGCTCCCGCCCCCCAGCTGCGCCCCCAGGGCCTTCTGCAGCGAGGGCTGCTTGAGCCTGGCGAGTCCCCAGAATCCGAAGACGGCCTTGGTGGAAACGCGGAACTGATCGCCGGCCGGAGGCGTCCCGGCCGGCGAGGCGAGGGTGACCGGCACGCCGAGCGTCGTGGCGTCGAACGTCTCGGCGCATCCCGTCAGCAGGGTGGCCAGCGCGAGCGCGAGGACGACGCCTCGCGCGCTCACAGACCGGGCACCCGGAAGGTGTAGTGCGCGCCCACGCCGAACGTGGCCGGGTCCGCCACGTCCTTGGCGAATACGCGATCGTACGCCGCCTGAATGCCGAACCCGTTCAGCAGGTTGAATTCGAGCCCGCCGCTCAGGCCGAAGTTGGTATCGGTATTGGAGACGCCGCTGGCCTTGGTGTGAACGATATCCACCCGCGGCGCGAGCCAGGGGTGGATGGCGAGCACCGGATTCGGGATCACCAGTGCGAACCCGATGCCGATCGGGAAGTGGTACAGGTCGTGTTCCAGCACCGGCCCGCCCGACCCGGGAAGGGTGACGAAATTCTCGCCCGGCTTGGAGTAGCTCGCTCCCGCCTGCAGCGTCACCGAGAGCGGCACCAGGGGACCTCCCAGCAGCCGGTAGTTGAGCGTGCCGCCCACGGCGACGTCGCTCCCGTCAGCGCCCTTGGGATTGTCGGCGGACAGCGTGGCCGTGACCCCGATGTCCCCGAACCCCGCGCGTCCGGTGACCCCGTACGCCGTTCCTTTCCCCGCCGCGTCGTTGGGGAAGCCGAGATCGCCGTACAGGCCGATGCCCCGGGGCACGCCGAGGTTGTAGACCGGCAAACCGGGGTTCTGTGCCGCGAGGGGCGCCGCCCCAAACGTCAGGGCCAGAAAGACGACGGCGCGCACGGTGTCCCTCATGCTTCCTCCGCTGAGGCGGAACGCTCGGAATCGGATGGCTGGAACGGCGCCGCAAACTACTCGGGCACTTCGAGTGAAGTCAATCGCGATACAGGGCCCAAAGACAACGCCCGGCCGCGGTGGTCCGCGGCCGGGCGTCTCACCGGGGAGCAGCCGTCAGCGGATGTACGCCACGCTGACGCCGACGCCGTCGATGTCGCCGATGCCGCCGCTGGCGCGGACCGCCCACGACTCGCTGAAGCGGATGTCCACGCCGAGGCCGAGGGCGAAGTTCACCTGGCTGTCGCCGCCGCCGAAGGTGGGGACGACGACCGGATGGACATACGGCACAAACGTGGTGTTGGAGCCCTCGAGGTCGAATCGCCGGCCCAGCGAAATGCCGACCGGAATGTAGTACGCATCCGGACCGTCACCGACGTTGGCGCCGAGGCCCAGCGTCAGCGAGCCGTCGAGCGGGAAGCTCTCGCTGTAGCTCAGGACCTGGGTGCGGAAGTCGCCACCGAGCAGCAGCCGGGTGCCGCCCGAGCCGTTCAGGTCGGCGAAGCCGCCACGAATGCTGAAATCGTTCGCGTCCTTGCCGTACCGATAGAAGCCCTCGAGCGCGAGACTGA
>JBOHSB010000251.1:0-2659 GCA_050733015.1 Gemmatimonadales bacterium | reverse complement strand
AGCGGCTGGGGCTCTCGGGAATCATCACCGTGGTCGTGTACGCGATCTCGGTCGCCCGCACGGCGCCCGACGTGATGCCGGCCCGGCTCCGGATTCCATCGTACGCGGTGTGGGAAGTGGCGGTGTTCGTTCTAAACGTGCTCGCGTTCATTCTGGTGGGGCTCCAGCTCAAGCCGATTCTCCAGCGGCTCGACCGCGCCGAGCTGATCACGTATGCCACCGCGGGCGCGGCGGTGTGCGCCGCAGTGATCGTGGTGCGGATCGTGTGGGTCATGGGGTACGCAGCCGTGGGCCGGTGGACTGCACGCCTTCGTCCCAAGCGCAGCCACAAGCCCCGTCGGTATCCCTCGTACAGAGTCGGCGCGGTGATCGCGTGGTGCGGCATGCGTGGCATCGTGACGATCGCTGCCGCCCTGGCGCTTCCCGACGGCCGCAGCGGGCAGCCGCCCTTCCCCTATCGCGACCTCATTCTTTTCGTGGCCTTCTGCGTGGTGCTCGGCACCCTCGTGCTTCAGGGACTCACGGTGACACCGCTCATGAAGATCATGCGGCTCCAGGCCGATGACACCGTCGAGCGCGAGGTTCGGCTTGCGAGGCTGGAGACGGCGAGAGCCGGCCTCACCGCCCTGGAGCGGTCGGCAGTGGGAGACGAGATGGTGGCGCTGCTCCGGCGGAAGTACGAGGTGCGGGTGCAGCGCGCGGAGTCGGGGAAGGCCGCGGTGGAGAGCGCGGACGGCGACGCGAGAGGCAGCTACGCGGAGGTGCAGCAGCGGGCCCAGGCGGCCGAGCGGCACACTCTGTCTCAACTCCGGACGAGCGGGACCATCGGTGACGATGCGTTTCACCGGGTCGAGGAGGAGCTGGACTGGGCGGAGGTGAATGCCCAGACCCACCGGGTAGCGTCCTCGGCATAGGGTCATTCCGAGCCGGCTGCCTCGTGTCGCCCCCGGAACAGGCAGTGCCTCCAGCAACTGCTCCGTATCAATCCCGATTGCCAAACTCCCGATTTTCATGTATTGTAGCCGTGCGGATCAAAACGCATTGAAAACCGTTCTCATTTACGAGGACCCCATGGCCCAGCCCGCCTCCCTCCTTAGAGTGTCGTTACACGTCTGCTGGATCGGGGCAATTGCGTCGATGGGCGGGGCGACCCTGGTGAGCGCTGAAAGTGTGGCGCCTGCCGCCATTCAACAGGTGGCACAGGACACGACGAGCGGGCGGAGCGACAGCGTGCAGGTCCTCAAGACGCTCGAGGTCACCGCAAAGCGGCAACCCGCGTACAACCGCCTCCGCACCAGCTCGGCCACCAAGACCCCGACGCCCCTCCGCGACGTACCGCAGTCTGTCACCGTCGTCACGAAGGACCTCATCGCCGACCAGGGCATGCGCAGCATGGCCGACGTGACCCGGTATGTCCCCGGCGTCACGATGGGACAGGGCGAGGGCAACCGTGACCAGCCCACCATTCGCGGCAACGGTACCACGGCAAGCTTCTTCGTCGACGGCGTGCGCGACGACGTGCAGTACTTCCGCGATCTCTACAACGTGGAGCGCGTCGAGGGACTCAAGGGCGGCAATGCGCTCATCTTCGGCCGCGGCGTGGGCGGTGGGGTGATCAACCGGGTCACCAAGCAGGCGGAGTTCACCCCGACGCGCGAGCTGACCGTGCAGGGCGGGTCGTACGGCGCCAAGCGCGGCGCCATCGACATCGGCCAGGGCGTTTCGGGAACCCTGGCCCTGCGCCTCAACGGGATGTACGAGAACTCCGACCTCTTCCGGCGCGACGTGAACGTGGAGCGCTATGGCCTCAACCCGACTCTCACCTTCGCGCCCGGCTCTCGCACCAGGATCACCGCCGGTTACGAGCACTTCTACGATCACCGCACCGCCGACCGCGGCATCCCGTCGTTTGAGGGCCAGCCCGCCTTCACCGACCCCCGCACCTTCTTCGGCGATCCCTCGCAGAGCTACGCCGACGCGAAAGTGAGCGTGGGAACAATCGCCGTGGAGCAGGAGATCACCCCGGATCTCGAAGTCCATAACCGCACCGTCTATGGCTTCTACGACAAGTTCTACCAGAACATCTACCCCGGCGCGGTAGACTCGACCGGATCACAGGTCTCCCTCAACGCCTATAACCAGGGCGTCGGGCGCTGGAATGCATTCAACCAGACCGAGGTCACCTACCGCGCCGCCACCGGATCGGTCAGGCACACCCTCCTCGGCGGCGTCGAGGTAGGACGCCAGGTGACGAGGAACAACCGGAACACCGGATACTTTGGCGGCACCGAGACCTCGCTCACCGAGCCGTTCAGCAGCCCCACCGTCTCGACACCGGTGACGTTCCTGCGGGCGGCAACCGACGCCGACAACCGCACGCGCAACACGACGGTCTCGCTCTACGCCCAGGACCAGGTGGCCCTGACTCCCTACCTGCACCTGATCGCCGGCGCGCGCTACGAGCACTTCGACCTGGTGTTCGACAACCTGAGAAACGGGACGGAGCTGTCCCGCACCGACAACCTCGTCTCGCCCCGAGCCGGCCTCGTCGTCAAGCCGGTTGAGCCGCTGTCGTTCTACGCCAGCTACAGCGTCACCTACCTACCGAGCTCCGGCGATCAGTTCACTTCGCTCACGGCGACTACCCAGACCCTCGAGC
>JBOHSB010000250.1:0-3520 GCA_050733015.1 Gemmatimonadales bacterium | reverse complement strand
GTCCAGGATGAGCAGCGTGCCAGTCTCCCGCGTCACCTCCCGCACCCGCAGGACGAAGCCCGCCGGCTGGACGATCATCCCCGCCGCGCCCTGGACACCCGGCTCGAGCACCACCGCCGCGAGCCGGCCGGCGTTGGCGCGCACCAGCCGCTCCAGCTCGGCGATGCACCACTCGGCATACGAGGCCGGCGTGTGGCCCACCGGGCAGCGATAGACATGGGGCGACGGCGCCCGAATGGACGGGAAGAGAAGGTGGCGATACCGGTCGTGGAACAGGTCGATGCCGCCGAGCGAGACCGAGCCGATCGTGTCGCCATGGTAGGCGCCGCCGAGGGTCAGGAAGGTGTCCCGCCCGCGTCCGCGGCCTCCATCGGCCTGCTGCCAGTACTGGTAGGCGATCTTGAGGGCGACCTCGACCGCCGTGGACCCGTTGTCCGAGAAGAAGACCCGGGTGAGACCCGGGGGCGCGAGGGCCACCAGCCGCTGGGCGAGCTCGACCGCCGGCGCGCTGGCGTTGCCGAGAAAGGTCGAGTGGGCGATGCGGCCGAGCTGCGTCGCGATGGCATCGTCGATCTCCGGGCGCCGGTGGCCGAAGAGGTTGCACCAGAGCGAGGACACGCCGTCGAGATAGCGCCGCCCGTCGGCATCGATGAGGTAGTGGCCGTCTCCGGCCACGATCATCAGGGGATCGTCGCCGCGGTAGGCGCTGTGCGCCGTGAACGGGTGCCAGGCGTGCGCGTCATCCCAGGCGACGAGCTGCTCGCGGGACGCGGCGCTCAATGCGCCGCCACCCGGAAGCCGGCGTCCTCGATCATCCGGATGTCGGCCTCGTGGCCCTGCCCCGGCGTGGTCAGATAGCCGTTGCAGAAGATCGAGTTGGCGGGGTAGAGGGCGAGCGCCTGCAGCTGTCGCAGGTTCACCTCGCGGCCCCCGGCTACTCGGATGTCGCGTGAGGGGTTCACGAAGCGCACCATGGCAAGCGCGCGCAGGCACTCCTGCGGCGAGAGCCTCGGCGCATCTCCCAGCGGCGTGCCGGATCGCGGATCGAGGAAGTTAACGGGGATCGACTCGACCTCGAGCGCACGCCACTCGAGCGCGAGCGCCACCCGGTCCTCCAGCATCTCGCCCATGCCGAAGATCCCGCCGCAGCACGCCTCCAGGCTGGCGGCCCTGGCCCGCTCGACCGTGCGCACCCGGTCGTCGAAGCCGTGAGTCGAGCAGATGTTGGGGAAGAACCGGCGCGAGGCTTCGAGGTTGTGGTTGAAGCGCTTCACGCCGGCGGCCGCGAGCTGCTCCGCCTGGCCGTCCCTGAGCAGGCCGAGCGACGTGCAGATGTGTATCTCGAGCTCCGCCCTGATCCGCCGCGTGGCCTCGCAGATCACGTCGAGGTCCCGCTGTGAAGGTCCCCGCGTGCTGGTGACCATGCAGTACTTGACTGCGCCCATGCGGGCGGCCTCGCGGGCGCCCTCGACGAGCTCGTCCACGCTCTGAAGCGGATACCGGGGCGCGTTCGCGCCATGCGCCACCGACTGGCTGCAGAAGGCGCAGTCTTCCGGGCAGAGCCCGCTCTTGGCGTTCCGGAGTACGTGGATCCGGACCTCGCGTCCGTGGGCGCGCGCGCGGAGCCGGAAGGCAGCGTGGAGAAGCGGGAGGAGATCGTCGTCGGCCGACGTGAGGATGGCGAGCGCTTCTTCGGCGGTAACGTGGTGGCCGTCGAGGGTGCGGTCGGCAAGGTGCTGCCAATTAATGCCCGAGGCGGTCGTCACGGCCGACTGCCTCCCCCACATGTCCACTTCGCGGCCCTAAGCCAGGCGAGCTGCTCCACGACTGCCTGGTCGCGGGCCACGACTGCGCCACCGACGACGTCGCTGTGCCCGTTGAGGTACTTGGTCGTCGAGTGCACCACGAGGTCGGCGCCGAGATCGATCGGGCACTGGAACACAGGGGAGAGGAAGGTGTTGTCCACCACCACGAGCGCCCCGACCTTCCGCGCCGCCGCCACCACGCGGGCGATGTCGGTGATCCGGAGCAGCGGGTTGCTCGGCGTCTCGACCCAGACCATCCGGGCGCCGCCCTCGAGCGCCTCCTCCAGCGCCCCGGGCTGCGTCATGTCGACGAACTCGACCGCGAAATGCCCGCGCCCGGCCAAGTGTTGGAGGGCGCGATGGGTGCCGCTGTAGCAGTCGTGGGGTGCGACGACCCGGTCGCCCGCACGGAGGAGCTGGAGGACCAGCGTCACGGCCGACATGCCCGTGGAGGTCACCACCGGCCCCGCCCCGCCCTCGAGGTCGGCCAGCGCCCGGCCCAGCTCGTCGCGGGTGGGGTTCGCGGTGCGCGTGTAGTCATACGTGCGCTTCCCGCCCAGGCCGTCGAACAGAAAGGTCGTGGAGAGATGGATCGGCGGCACCACCGCGCCGTGATGTGCGTCGGTGCCGATCCCGGCCCGGACCGCCCGGGTCGCGGGCCGGCGATGGCGGAGGTCACGCATGGCCGGTTTCCTCACCGAGGGCCTCGGAGATGATCCGCGAGATCACGTCGACCTCCTTGAGGAACGCGTCGTGACCGTAACGGGACCCGATCTTGCGGAGGCGGACGGGCCCGCCGAGCAGGTCCCGCAGGTTCCGGAGCTGCCAGAGCGGCACCAGCGCGTCGCTCTCGATACCAACCAGCGTGACCGGCGCCCGCACCTGCCAGGGGTCGATCCGGTGCAGGTCGATCGACTCGGAAAGCGCGAGGAACCGCTCAGGAGCCATGGCCGCGGCAAACCGCTCGGCCGCCGCGTCCAGGTAGTCCTCCACGGGAAAGCGCGGACCGGACGGCGTCCACCCCGGCGCGGCGTCGAAGCGCGCGCGAACTCCTCCGCGGTGCGGTAGGTGGTCATCGCGAGCGCACGGGCCAGGCGGAGGCCCTCGGTCGCCTGCCCGTGGGTGACGGCGAGGCGGACGACCTGGCGCTGGATTGATCGGAGTGCCGTCGCCATCGGGTGGGTCTGGTGGGCCCCACTGATCACAACTAATCGTCCGAGGCGCTCCGGATAGAGTCTGGCAAATGCCAGCGCCACCATGCCGCCGTAGGATGAGCCGACGATGGCGTGCACCGAGTCGAGGCTGAGCTGATCCAGCGCGGCGGAGAGTGCGCGGGCCTGATCCTCGGTCGTGACCGAGCCGCCATCGCCGCCGACGTAGTCGATCCCGATGACCGAGTAGCGCGTGGTGTCCAGCGCGCGCCCGGCGCCGACGAACGGATCCCACCAGCCGCGGCGCGGATTCGCGCCGTGCGCGGCGAGGTAGTGGGTCGCCGAGATCCCTCCCAACGCGACCACGGCCGGCAGCGCCGGGTCGCCGTGTACTCCGATCGTGACTCCATCGCCTGGAAACACTCTCGCTGCCGGCAGGTACACGGTGGGCCGGCGCGTTCGTAGTACTTCGTGGTCACATTCGGACACGGGCACCTGGTTCTCCTTGGCGTGCGTTACGGTAGCCGTTGTGTTCGTCATCCCGAGCGAAGCGAGGGACCTTGC
>JBOHSB010000249.1:0-4510 GCA_050733015.1 Gemmatimonadales bacterium | reverse complement strand
CGTCGAGGTTGCCGGTGGGCTCGTCGGCCACGAGAATGGCGGGGTCGTTGACCAGCGCGCGCGCGATGGCCACGCGCTGCTGCTCCCCGCCCGACAGCTCGCGCGGATAGGCCCGCCCCTTGGCGGCGAGCCCCACCTGCGTGAGCACACGGGTGACGCGAGCGGAGATGGTGTCGTTGCGCGCGCCGGTGACCTCCAGCGCGAAGGCGATATTTTCCGCGGCGGTGCGGTCTTCGAGCAGGCGAAAATCCTGGAAGACGACGCCGAGCCTTCGGCGGAGCTTGGGGATTTCATCGGTGCGAAGCGTGCTCACGTTGTATCCCGACACCCGCGCCTCGCCGGTGGTGGGCTTCTGCTCCGCATAGAGCAGCTTCATGATGGTGGATTTGCCGGCACCGGAATGCCCGGTGAGGAACACGAACTCGCCCCGCTCGATCCGGAAGGAGACATCCTTCAGGGCGAGCGCGCCGTTGGGGTATGACTTGTAGACATGGGAGAGGCGGATCACGGAGTGAAAATAACCTACTTCAGCGCCTGCTCCAGATCGGCGATGATGTCCTCAGCATCCTCGACCCCGCAGCTCACCCGGAGGAATCCATCGGGAATGCCGAGCGCGGCGCGCGCCTCGGCGGTGAGCCCCCGGTGCGAGGTGCGCCGCGGCTCGGAGACCAGCGTCTCGACGCCGCCGAGGCTCGGGGCATGGGTCACGAGCGTGAGCCGGCCGAGCATCCGGATGGCGGCGCTGGCGCCTCCCTTGAGCTCGAGGCCGACGATGCCGCCGAAGCCGTCGAGGACCTCTCTCGCCAGATCGTGATCGGGATGGCTCTGAAGCCCCGGATAGTGGACCCGGGCGATGGCCGGATGCCCCTCCCCCCACTGGGCCACCGCCAGGCCGTTGGCGTTGTGCCGCTCCATGCGGAGCGCCAGCGTGCGAAGGCCGCGATCCACCAGCCAGGCCGCGTGGGGGTCGATCGCCTGCCCCCAGAGGGTCATCAGCCGGATCACCTCTTCGATCACCGACGTCGTGCCCGCCACCGCGCCCGCGATCACGTCGCTGTGGCCGTTGAGGTATTTGGTGGCGCTGGTGATGGCGACATCGGCCCCGTGCTCGATCGGCCGGAAGTTGATCGGGCTGGCGAAGGTGGCGTCCACCAGCAGTGCTAGGCCGAATTCCCGCGCCACCTGCGCTACCGGCGCGAGGTCGAGTATGCGCGCCAGGGGATTGGTGGGGGTCTCGATGAAGATGGCGCGGGTGGACTTTCGCACCGACTTCCGCCAGCCGCGCGGCTTGTCGGGATGAACATAGGTGATCTCGATGCCGAACCGGCCGAGCTGGTCGTCGAAGAGCCGTTGGGTGCCGCCGTAGATCCAGCTGCTGCTGATGAGGTGATCCCCGGGACGGAGCACCGCCAGGTGGGCGAGCGCGGTGGCGCCCATCCCGCTCGCGACGAAGGCGGCCTCCTCGGCGCCTTCGAGGAGGGCGTACTTCCGGCCCAGCGAGACCTGGTTGGGATTGTTGCCATAGCGGCTGTAGATGACCTCTTCGTCGGAGTCCACCGGACTCACGAACGTGCTGCTCTGCATCAGCGCCGGGGCCACCGGCGACCAGTCGGGCCGGCGGTGGATGGCGCCGTGGATGGCTGTGGTGGAGAGGCCAGGCCGGCGCGCCTTCATGCGATAGTGAGCGGGAGGCAGACCTCTCCCTCCGCGCGTACCAGCCGGCGCGACAGCAGCGTCCGCATCGTCTCGCGGCCTCTCGACTCGGTCCAGCCCAGCGCGGCGGCCAGCTCGACGGGCGTGAGCGCGCCCCGATCGCAGATGCAGCCGAATGCCTCGCGCAGATCGGTGGTGACCCAGCCGACGAGATGAGGGATGCAGGCGCCGTCCGCGGACGAGACGGCCACGATGGCGAGACGATGATGAATGAGCACCTGCTCGATGGCCTCGTGCTGGTCTTCCCGCAGCCCCTGGAGCACCACGACGCACGTGCCCCGATCGGTGTCGGCGAGGAGCAGCTTGGCCACGACCTCGTCGGCGCCGCTGTAGTCGAGCAGCTCGATGTCGGAAAAGTCGAGCAGGGCGGTGACGCAATCCGATTCGGCGAGCGCCGCCTCGATGCGATATCGCACCGCGGCGCCGGTGGGCCGGGTGATCAGGTTACGATAGGGGGTCGCGGCGGTCTCGCGGAGGAGGTTGCCGATTCTGATCGTCTCGATCATCGCGGCTCGGCTTCGGGCGCTGGAATGGTGATTTGCACCTGCGCTCCGGGGAAAAACGGTAGGTGTTCGCTCAGGGGCACGTCTTCGTCCCACGGGGGGACGATGGCCAGCCGGGCGGTCCCGCTGCGAATGGAGATCTTGCCCTCCCACTTGTCGAGAAATGGCTTGATCTGCCGAAAGCCCTGCCCGCGACCGGGGTCGCGGAAACGGCTGACGTTCTGGATGAGCGCCGCCTCGAGCGCCGCCCCATCGCCCCATCGCTCGCCAAACCGCTTTGCGTGTGTGCTCTCGAGGGAACGGCGGAACCCGATGCCGGCGTCGCTCACCGCGATGACCGCGACCCGGCGGCCGAGACGGCGCCGAAATGTATACGTTTGCGCTGCGACCCACCCGCCGGTGCCGGCGTGCTCCACAATATTCTGACACGCCTCCGAAAGCGCCATACTGAATCTGCCGGTGGCCGTGCGCTCGAGGCCGAGCTCGGCCCGGAGAATGCGCGCCGCGGTCTCGGAGATCCGATTGACGGCCTCGTGCACGTCCTCCATGGCGCGCACCGGTGTCACATCGAGCAGCACGTCGGACGGACCGGAGGCCGACGCCTTCGGCACCTTGCCGTGCAATTCGAAGAGCTCGGCGGCGTGGCGGAAGAAGCCGACGCGCGCCCAGTACGACTTCACCTCCGAGCTGGTCGGCACCGCGAAGAGCGGCCGCTCGCGCCGGGCCTCCGCCAGCGCCTGGCCCGCGGTGAGCATGCCGACGAGGCCATAGGGCGAAGCCCACTGCGCTCCGCGGGCGTCGAGGAGCAGCTTCTCCTCGGGCGGCCAGGCGCCGAAGCCGGCGGCAAACTGCTCGAACGAGCGGTCGTCCAGATGGGCCGGCACCTCGACCACCCGGGTCATGGAACCAACAGCTCGCCGCGGAGCGCGCGCGCGAGCCCCCCGGCACCGCGCATGGCCGCATTCCGGCCCGCCATGGCGGTGGCGTGACGGAGTGACGACTCCACGTCGTCGCCGGCGAGGAGCCGGGCGAAGGTCGCAGCACCGAACACGTCGCCGCAGCCGGTGGGGTCGATCGCATCGACGACCGCGCCGGGAATGAGTGCCGTGCGTGCCGCCGGCGAATCGGCCGGCGTTCGTCCGCGACGTTCGAGGCCGTCGAAGCCTGGGGCCGCCACGTACGCCGCGCCCTTCGGGCCCAGGGTCACCACCAGCAGGTCCACGCCGGCGCCCAGCGCCTCGACGGACAGCGAGAGTGGATCGGGGCTGAGCTGGCGCATCTCGTCCTCATTGACCTGAACCAGGTCGAAGCAGCCGAACCAGGCGGAAGCGTCGGGAAGGGGCTGGAGCACGCGCATGCCGTCCTGGTGCATGCCCAGAAAAAGGCTGTGCAGGTCGGCGTAGATCGGTCCGGCGAAGCCCTGGCGAAGCGCCTGCGCCGTTCCGAGGCAGAGCTCGAATCCGGAGATGAAGTTCAGGTAGATCGCGTCGAGGTCGCGAACCATCGGCCCCAGCTCTGGCCAGGTCCAGCCGGGGACGCCGCCGGACATCCGCTCGCATCGCCGCTCGCTCGAATTGTAGTGGAGCACCACCCGATTGTTCGGCGCGGGCACCTCGATGCCCCGCCCGCCCGGCGTGAGCCGCCCGAGGCCGCGCAGGAGATTCTGCGCCTGGGGCGCGAGGTCGCGTCCCACCTTGATGAGCGGGACGATCTCCCAGCCGGGAGCCAGGCTCGCGTCGAGACCCCCCAGCGCGTACGCGATGCCACCCCACTCTTCCATGGGCGGCGCGAGGGGGTCACGGCCATAGATGAGGTCCCAGACGAGGGACCCGACGATTCCGACTTTAGGCACCCGCGGCGGTCTGGTCCAGGAACACCCGCGCGGCGCCGTAGACGCCCGCGGTGTTGATCAGCTCCCCCGGCACGATGCGGCACGCCCGTACCGCCGGCTTGAAGGCGCGGCGGGCCACTTCGCGGCGGAGCGGCACGAAGAGGTGGTCGCCGGCCAGCGTGACTCCGCCGCAGACCACGACCACCTCGGGATTGAAGATGTTGAGCAGGTTGGCGATGCCGGCCCCCAGAAATTTGGCCGTATCGTTGACGACCTCGAGCGCCAGCTCGTCGCCCTGCTGGGCGGCCTCGTAGACCGTTTGCGCGGTGATGGGGCGCGTCTTGTCGCCCGCGAGCGCCGACAGGCTGCTGGCAGCGCCCGCCTCCACCGCTTCGAGCGCGCGCATGGCGATGTTGGGGCCCGAAGCGTACGCCTCGAGGCAGCCGTAGTTGCCGCACTTGCA